>NZ_JBFOCN010000122.1:0-317888 GCF_040907815.1 Aeromonas sp. s6 | reverse complement strand
TGCAATAGACATAAAAAATCCGGAACCAGTGATTGGTTCCGGATTGTCCTACAGCAGAAGGATTGGTCAATGGATCCTTAACTGATCAGCATTGCGGCAGTTGCCGGGCGTTTTTTTGTGGGCGCAGCACATGGCCGGGCCGCGGGGGATCAGATGCCGGAGCCGTCGCTCTCGCCACCTTCCTCATGCAGGCCGCACTCGCGCTTGAGGCCGAAGAAGCGGGTCTGCTCCTCGCTCATGCCGGGCTCCCACTTGGCGGTGGTGTGCACGTCGCCGACCGAGAGGTAGCCCTGCTCCCACAAGGGGTGGTAGGGGAGGTCGAACTCCTTGAAGTAGTAGAAGACGTCCTTGTTGCTCCAGTCGATCACCGGCAGGAACTTGAAGCGACCGCGCTGGATGGCCAGCACCGGCAGCTTGCCCCGGCTGCCGGACTGCTCACGGCGCAGGCCCGAGAACCAGGTGCGGGCACCCAGCTCGTTCAGGGCGCGGTCCATGGGCTCCACCTTGTTGAGCTGGTTGTAACGGGTGATCCCCTCCACCCCCTGCTCCCACAGGAGGCCGAAGCGGGCCTCCTGCCAGGCCGGGCTGAGTTCGGCCCGGTAGATCTTGAGGTTGAGCGCGAGACGCTCGGTCAGCTCGTCGATGAAACGGTAGGTCTCGGGGAAGAGATAACCGGTGTCGGTGAGCACCACGGGCACGTCGGCCCGCTCGCGGCTCACCAGGTGCAGCATGAGCGCCGCCTGGATGCCGAAACTCGACGACAGCACATGCTCTCCCGGCAGGTTGGCCAGGGCCCAGCGCACCCGCTCGGGGGCGCTCATGGCGTCCAGCTCCCGGTTGAGGGGGGCCAGCGCCTCGACCTGTTCCTCCCGGCCCAGGGCCAGGAGGGCGTCGAGGTCGAGCCGGCCGTCGGCGGTGCGCGCCAGCCGGGCTGTATCAGTCTGTTCAGGCTGCATAGAAGTCCCTCGCGGAGTCGATAACCGGGGCGATGATGCCGGCGCGAATGACAAAATCGCCGAAGCACTCGTCCGGGTTGCGTTCGCTCGCCCAGCGGCCGATCAGGGCGTCCAGTTCGGCCAGGATCTGCGGCTCGGTGATGTTCTCCAGATGCAGGCGCGGGATGCGGGTCCCCTCGAGGTTGCCCCCCAGGTGCAGGTTGTAGCGACCCGGCGCCTTGCCCACCAGACCCACTTCCGCCAGCATGGCGCGGCCGCAGCCGTTGGGGCAGCCGGTGACCCGGAAGATGATGGCGTCATCCGCCAGGCCGTGCTTGGCCAGCAGCCCCTCGATGTCGGTGACGAAGGCAGGCAGCATGCGCTCGGCCTCGGCCATTGCCAGGGGGCAGGTGGGCAGGGCCACACAGGCCATGGACTGCTTGCGCTGCTCGCTCACGCCGTCATCCAGCAGACCGTACTGGCGTGCCAGCGCCTCGATGCGAGCCTTCTCGCCGGCAGGCACGCCCGCGATGATGAGGTTCTGGTTGGCGGTGAGGCGGAAGTCCCCCTGATGCACCTTGGCGATCTCCAGCATGCCGGTCTTGAGGGGCTTGCCCGGGAAGTCCAGCAGGCGGCCGTTCTCGATAAACAGGGTCAGGTGGTGCTTGCCGTCGATCCCCTCCACCCAGCCGAAGCGATCGCCACGGCTGGTGAATTCATAGGGGTGAACCGGCCCGAACTGGATGCCGGCGCGGCTCTCCACCTCGGCCTTGAAGGCCTCGACCCCCACCCGTTCAAGGGTGTACTTGGTCTTGGCGTTCTTGCGGTTGACCCGGTTGCCCCAGTCGCGCTGGGTGCTGACCACGGCGGCCGCCACCTCCAGCACGTGGGAGAGCGGAATGAAGCCAAAGTCGCTCGCCTTGCGCGGGTAGGTGGTGGTGTCGCCGTGGGTCATGGCGAGACCGCCCCCCACCAGCACGTTGAAGCCCACCAGCTTGCCGTGATCGGCAATGGCGACGAAGTTGAGATCGTTGGCGTGGATGTCCACATCGTTGTGGGGCGGGATGACCACGGTTGTCTTGAATTTGCGCGGCAGGTAGTTGGAGCCCAGGATCGGCTCCTCGTCACCCCCCAGCTTCTCGCCATCCAGCCAGATCTCCACGTAGGCGCGGGTCTTGGGCAGCAAGTGTTCGGAGATCTTCTTGGCCCACTCGTAGGCCTCCTGGTGCAACTCGGACTCCACCGGGTTGCTGGTGCAGAGCACGTTGCGGTTCACGTCCCCCGCGGTGGCAATGGAGTCGATACCTGTGCTGTTGAGGGTCTGGTGCATCAGCTTGATGTCGCGCTTCAGTACCCCGTGGAACTGGAAGGTCTGGCGGGTGGTCAGGCGGATGCTGCCGTACATGCTGTGTTCTTCGGCGAACTTGTCGATCACCTGCCACTGGGCCGGGGTGATGATGCCGCCGGGCAGGCGGGCGCGCAGCATGACGTTGTGCAGGGGCTCCAGCTTCTGGGCGGCGCGCTCCGGACGGATGTCGCGGTCATCCTGCTGATACATGCCGTGGAAGCGGATCAGCTGGAAGTTGTCGCCGTTGAAGCCGCCGGTGAGCGGGTCCTGCAGATCTTCGGCGATGGTGCCGCGCAGGAAGTTGCTCTCGCGCTTGAGGCGTTCGTTGTCAGCCAGCGGCCCTTCGACCGGTCCCGGAATAAGTTGTTTGCTCATCAATAGACATCCCTTTGATAACGTTTGGCACGACGCAATTCGCTCAGATACTCTTCTGCTTCCTCACGGCTCTTGTGGCCGTGTTCCGCAATCACTTCCAGCAGGGCTTCCTGCACATCCTTCGCCATGTGGTTGGCGTCGCCACACACATAGAAGTGAGCGCCTGCTTCCAGCCACTGGTAGAGCTCAAGCCCTGCCTCGCGCAGGCGGTCCTGCACATAAATCTTGTTGGCCTGATCCCGGCTGAAGGCCAGGGAGATCTTGGACAGCAGGCCCGATTTCACATAACGCTGCCACTCCACCTGATAGAGGAAGTCCTGGGTGAAGTGGGGGTTGCCGAAGAAGAGCCAGTTCTTGCCCTCTGCCCCCTGTGCTTCCCGCTCCTGCAGGAAGGCGCGGAACGGGGCAATGCCGGTGCCCGGGCCGACCATGATGACGGGGGTGTCGGGATTGGCGGGCAGGCGGAAGTTGTCGTTGTGCTCCACGAACACCCGGACCTCGGCATCTTCCGGCAGACGGTCCGCCAGATAGGAGGAGGCGCCGCCGCTTCGCACTGTGCCATCTTCTTGGCGGTAGCGCACCACGCCGACGGTCAGGTGCACCTCTTCTTCCACCTCGCTCTGGGCGGAGGCGATGGAGTAGAGGCGGGGGGTGAGGGGGCGCAGCAGTGCGATCAGTTGATCGGCACTCAAGGAAGCCGGGAAGCGTTTCAGTACGTCCACCACCTGGGCGCTGGCCACCAGGGCGTTGACCTGGGCCTTGTCACCGGCCAGATCTTTCAGCGCCGCGTTGTCCGTGATCTCGGCGAGGCCAGTGATCAGGCCCCCGTGCAACCGGGTCAGCTCGTAGTGACGGGTCAGCGCCTCGCGCAGGCTGCCATGGGGGGTGGCCTCGTCACCGGTCAGACCGGTCAGGGCCAGCACTTCCCCCACGAGATCGGCGTCGTTGTCGAACCAGATGCCGAGCGCGTCCCCCGGTTGATAGGTGATGCCGGACTCTTCCAGGTTGATCTCGATGTGACGGATGTCCTTGGTAGAGTCGCGGCCGGTGATCTTCTGGTTCACCGAGAGTCTGGCCGGGAAGGGGTTCTCCTTGTTGTACTGGCTGTGGCCGACGGCGGCCTGCACCGAGCCCGCCACGCTGGCGGTCGCGGCGCCAGCAGAGAGGGTGGCGGCGACCGCCGCAACGGCCTGCTCGCCCCAGGCCTTGGCGGCATCCTGATAATCCACATCGAGGCTAGCTAGCTCATGGATGCGCTCTGCCCCTGCCTTGGCGAGGAAGCCATCGAAATCCTTGCCGGTCTGGCAGAAGAACTCATAGGAGCTGTCACCCAGCCCCAGCACGGCAAACTTGAGCCCTTCCAGCTTGCCGACCTTGCCCTTCTTGAGCTGCTCGAACAGATCGACGGCGCTCTCGGGGGGCTCCCCCTCCCCGTAAGTGCTCACTACCACCAGCAGGTGGCTCTCTTTCTTGAGCTGCTTGGGTTTGTAGTCCGCCATGGAGGTGAGGGTCACCGGCAGGCTGCGGGCCTCGGCCTGGGCCTTGATGGCGCTGGCCACGCCCTTGGCATTCCCGGTCTGGGAGCCGTAGAGAATGGTCAGGCTGCCGCCGGGAGCCGCGACTTCTGCGCCTGCGCTCGCCACGGGCTGGACGCCCGCCTGGGAGAGGCCGTAGAGATAACCGCTGACCCAGGCCAGTTGCTGGGTATTGAGGGTGGTGAGAACTTGGTTGAGCTGGCGCTGCTGTTCGTCAGAGAGCGGGCTCAGGGGGGGGGCTGTCAATGGCATCACACATGTCTTCCATGGTCTGATTTTTGGTCAGGGTAAGGGGTGTAATGAATAACAACAAAGAATAAAAATATCTTCTTTATGCGATTTATGAATTTATAAAGCCAAAATCCATCTCAGCCCCGGTGCGCCCGTGATATAAAAATGGCCTTGCCGAGCCCCCTGTCCCGGGGATCTCTCATGCCTCAAGGAGCAACCATGTCCCGTCTCTATCATGTCAACGCCTTCAGCCATCACCCCTTCGCAGGCAACCCCGCCGTGGTGGTGCTGGGGGAAGCGCGGCCCGACGCCGAGCAGCAGGCCATGGCGGCGGAGTTCAACCTCTCTGAGAGCGCCTTTCTGACCCAACTGGGAGAGGGGCATTACGGGTTGCGCTGGTTCACCCCGCAAGTGGAGGTGGACTTGTGCGGCCATGGCACCCTGGCGGCGGCCCATGTGCTGTGGCGGACGGGGGCGGTGGCCGAAGATCAGCCTATCCGCTTCGCGACCCGCAGCGGCGAGCTGGTGGCCAGGCGCGAAGAGAGCTGGATCTGGCTCGATTTTCCGCGCATTGCCCTGGCGCCGCTCATTCTGGAGCCGGCCTATGGGGTTGCTCTTGGCTGCCAGCCGCTGCAAACCCTGGCGGCCGGGGCCAAGTTCCTGCTTGAGCTCGCCAGCGAGGAGGCGGTCCGCGCGCTCACCCCCGATTTTCACGCCCTGCGGGCGCTGCCGGGCCGGGGGATCATGGTGACGGCGCCATCGAGCCGGAAGGAGGACGACTTCGTCTCCCGCTATTTCGCCCCCTGGGTCGGGGTGGACGAGGATCCGGTGACCGGCTCCAACCACTGCGCCCTGGTGCCCTTCTGGGCCGAACGGCTCGGCAAGCAGCAATTGCGGGCCCGCCAGATCTCGGCCCGGGGTGGGGATCTCAGGCTGGAATTGCAGGAGGGGCGGGTGCTGATGGCGGGCCGGGCACTGACCCTGTGGCAGGGGGAGTGGCTGCTGCCGCCGGCCTGATAAGCGGCAAGTTGGTGGCGTATTGAAGGTTCGCCACCGGTTGTGTCCGTCATAAAAAACGCCCCGCAATTGCGGGGCGTTTTGATTGCCATGGACGGCAGCGTTTTGCTGCGGCCCTGTTTCTGCGGCGCTTACTTTTGTGGACGCAAGGCCGGGAACAGAATGACGTCGCGGATGGTGTGGCTGTTGGTGAACAGCATCACCAGACGGTCGATACCGATACCCTGACCGGCGGTCGGCGGCAGACCGTGTTCCAGCGCGGTGACGAAGTCGGCGTCGTAGAACATGGCTTCGTCGTCCCCTGCGGCTTTCTGGTCAACTTGAGCCTGGAAGCGCTCGGCCTGATCTTCCGCATCGTTCAGCTCGGAGAAGCCGTTGGCCAGCTCGCGGCCGCCGATGAAGAATTCGAAGCGGTCGGTGACGTCCGGGTTCTGGTCGTTGCGACGGGCCAGCGGAGAAACGGCGGCCGGGTACTCGGTGATGAAGGTCGGTTGCAGCAGCATGTGCTCCACGGTCTCTTCGAAGATCGCTGTGATCACGTGGCCCAGTTCCCAGCTCTTCATCAGCTCGATGTGCAGGCGCTTGGCGACGGCGGTGGCCTTCTCCAGGGTCGCCAGATCGTCACGGGTCACATCCGGGTTGTACTTCAGGATGGAGTCAACCATGGAGAGACGCTGGAACGGCTGACCGAAATCGATGGTCAGACCCTCTTCGCCCTCTTTGGCGTAACGGATCCTGGTGTCGCCCAGGATGTCTTGCGCCAGGGTGCGCAGCATCTCTTCGGTGAGATCCATCAGGTCGATGTAGTCGGCGTAGGCCATATAGAACTCGAGCATGGTGAACTCGGGGTTATGGCGAACGGAGATACCTTCGTTACGGAAGTTGCGGTTGATCTCGTAGACACGCTCGAAACCACCGACCACCAGACGCTTCAGATAGAGTTCCGGAGCGATACGCAGGTACATGTCGATGTCCAGCGCATTGTGGTGGGTGATGAACGGACGAGCAGAGGCGCCACCCGGGATGACCTGCATCATGGGGGTTTCCACTTCCATGAAGCGCTTGTCGTTCAGGAACTTGCGGATGCCGGCCACGACCTTGGTACGGGTCACGAAGGTCTTGCGGGACTCTTCGTTGGCGATCAGGTCCAGGTAACGCTGGCGGCAGCGGGCTTCCTGGTCGGTCAGACCCTTGTGCTTCTCGGGCAGCGGGCGCAGGGCCTTGGTCAGCAGGCGGATGGTGGAGACGTGTACGGAGAGCTCACCGGCGTTGGTGCGGAACAGGGTGCCCTCGACACCGACGATGTCACCCAGATCCCACTTCTTGAACTGCTCGTTGTAGAAGCCTTCCGGCAGATCGTCACGGGTCACGTAGATCTGGATCTTGCCAGCCATGTCCTGCAGGGTCGCGAAAGACGCCTTGCCCATGATCCGGCGGGTCATGATGCGACCGGCAATCTTCACCTGTTTACCCAGGGCGACCAGCTCGTCATTGCTCTTGTCGCCGAATTCGGCGTGCAGATCGCCGGAGAGGCTGTCACGACGGAAGTCGTTGGGGAAGGGGTTGCCCTGGGCGCGCAAGGCGGCCAGCTTGGAGCGACGCTCAAGCATCTCGTTGTTCAGTTCGAGAGTCTGGTCGACTTCCGGGGTGGTGGTTTGTTCAGACATGGTGATTCCTGCTGCTCTGTTTACAGGCCTGATTTCAGGCTGGCTTCGATAAACTTGTCCAAGTCGCCGTCGAGTACCGATTGGGTATTGCGGGTTTCGACGCCGGTGCGCAGATCCTTGATACGGGAATCATCCAGTACGTAGGAGCGGATCTGGCTGCCCCAGCCGATGTCGGACTTGGTCTCTTCGAGGGCTTGCTTCTCAGCGTTCTGCTTTTGAATTTCCAGCTCGTAGAGCTTGGCCTTCAACTGCTTCATACACTGATCTTTGTTCTTGTGCTGGGAACGGTCGTTCTGGCACTGCACCACCACGCCGGTCGGCACGTGGGTGATACGCACCGCGGACTCGGTCCGGTTGACGTGCTGACCACCCGCACCGGAGGCTCGGTAGACGTCGATGCGAAGATCAGCCGGGTTGATCTCGATCTCGATGTCATCATCGATCTCGGGGTAGACGAACACGGAGCAGAACGAGGTGTGGCGACGGCCGCCGGAATCGAACGGCGACTTGCGTACCAGGCGGTGCACGCCGGTCTCGGTGCGCAGCCAGCCGAAGGCATACTCGCCGGTGAACTTGATGGTGGCGGACTTGATGCCGGCCACGTCGCCCTCGGAGCATTCGATGAGCTCGGGCTTGTAGCCATGGGCATCGCCCCAGCGCAGGTACATGCGCAGCACCATGTTGGCCCAGTCCTGGGCCTCGGTGCCACCGGAACCGGACTGGATGTCGATGTAGCAGTCGGAACCGTCGTGCTGACCGGAGAACATGCGACGGAACTCGAGATCCACCAGCTTGGCCTCCAGCTCGTCCGCTTCGACCACGGCTTCGTTGAAGGTCTCTTCGTCTTCACCTTCGACGGCCAAGCTGACCAGCATCTCGACGTCATCGACGCCCTGGGTCAGGGTATCGATGGTGCTGACGACGTTCTCCAGGGAGACACGCTCTTTGCCCAACGCCTGTGCGCGCTCGGGTTCGTTCCAGACATCCGGCTGTTCCAGCTCGGCATTGACCTCTTCTAGACGCTCTTTCTTGGCGTCATAGTCAAAGGTACCCCCTAAGCAGCTCGGTCCTCTCAGACAGCTCCTTAAGCTTGTTTAATACAGGATTGACTTCAAACATCGTGAAAACTCTCGGGGTCGATGTGATTTAAAAACGGGATATTCTAGCCAATTGCAGAAGGAATAAACAGGGTTGGCTGGCACCGCTCTTTTTCCTGCTCCAATTTTCCGCAGCATTTTTAAAATTTCCGCGTAAAATATCGTCACTCACGCCATTCTCCGCTTCAGTTTTGCGCGGATTGGCCGCTAACAACACACAGTGCCACGCACTCCCGATTGATCCTGTTCCCGACCCCCACAAGAAGAAAACACGATGAAAAACCTATCACTCAAGCAGAAGATACTGTTGTCTGTGGTCATCGCCTTGTCACTGGTGATCCTGCTGCTCTCCTGGCAGAGCTACACCAGCCAGAAGTCCATGCTGCTGCAAGGCAGTCAGGAACAGGTGCAACGCCTTGGCAGCCAGCAGGCCGCCAGCGTCAGCGACTGGCTCGCGGCCCGTCGTGACGTTATCCAGGCCCTTGGCAACAAGGCCGGTGCCGAGCCCCTCAACGCCCTGCAACAGGCCCAGGTGTCCGGCCGTTTCCAGCTCACCTATTTTGGTGAGGGCAGCGGCAAGATGAACGACTCCGACCCCTCCATCAACCGCGACGGTTACGATCCCCGCTCCCGTGGCTGGTATCAGGAAGCCATGGCCAAGGGCGGCATGATCGTCACCAAACCCTACCTCGACGTGGCCTACAACATCCTGGTGGTGACCCTGGCCCAGCCAGCCCAGGGCGGCGTGGTGGGGGGGGATCTCTCCATCGCCTCCCTGGTGGATGACATCACCAAGATGAAGCTGCCGGCGGACGGCTTCGCCATCCTGATGCACAAGGATGGTACCGTCATCGCCTACAAGGATGCGGCCAAGGCGATGAAGCCAGCCAGCGAGATCGACAACGATCTGACCAATGCCCTGATCGAGCAGAGCAAGGCGAGCAACAGCCTGGTGCCTGCTTTCTTCGACAATGAGGGGCGTGACAAGCTGCTGTGGGCGACGGACATTCCGGACACCGACTGGGAGCTGGTGCTGGTACTGGACAAGAGCACCCTGGAGGCGCCGCTCTCCTCCCTGCTGATGACCCAGCTCGGCCTGGCCCTGCTGGTGCTGGTGGGCAGCATCCTGGCCATCTCCTGGCTGGTCAGCCTGCTGCTCGGCCCCCTCACCAAGGTGTCCCAGGCCCTGGCCCGCATCGCAGACGGTAACGGCGATCTGACCCAGCGCATCAAGATCGACGCCAATGACGAAGTGGGCCAGCTCGCCGGCAGCTTCAACCGCTTCGTGGGCAGCCAGCATCAGCTCATCGCCAACATCCGTCAGCTTGCCAACGAGCTGAACGCCGATGCCGAACGCAGTCTGGTGACCAACCAGGCCGCGGTGGAAGAGCTGCAGCGCCAGCAACAGGAGGTGACCATGGTCGCCACCGCCGTCACCGAGATGGCAAGTGCCACCATGGAGATCGCGGGCAACGCCGAGAACACCGCTGCCGCCGCCCAGCAATCCGCCCAGAGCAGTGAACAGGGCAAGATCCTGGTGAACCAGACTCGCCAGTCCATCAACAACCTGGCCGAGGAAGTGGGGCAGGCGACCGGCGTCATCGGCGAGCTGAGCCGTCACGCTCAGGCCATCTCCGGCATCCTCTCCACCATCCAGGGCATCGCCGAGCAGACCAACCTGCTGGCGCTGAACGCGGCCATCGAAGCGGCCCGTGCCGGCGAACAGGGCCGCGGTTTCGCCGTGGTGGCGGACGAGGTGCGGGTGCTGTCGCGCCGTACCCAGGATTCCACTCAGGAGATCCAGTCCACCATCGAAACCCTGCAACAGACCACGGCCCGCGCGGTGAGCCTGATGCAGACCAGCCAGGGGCTGGCGGACAACAGCGTGAAGGATGCCGACGCTGCCGCTGCGGCCCTGGAGGAGATCACCCAGGCCGTCAGCCTCATCTCCGACATGGCGGGCCAGATCGCCACCGCCGCCGAGGAGCAGACCCAGGTGACCGGTGAAATCACCCAGAACACCACCGCCATCAAGGATGTGAGCGACGAGATCACCGCTTCCGCCATGCGCGACCTGGATCAGGCGCACAACCTCAAGGGGCGTGCCACCAACCTGAACCAGCAGGTGTCGACCTTCATTTTGTAAGGAAGGTCAGGCCGCAGTCCTACCGTGGCGTCAGTAAAAAGCCCCGCACCTTGGTGCGGGGCTTTTTGTTGCCTGTCGTCGGCCCCTTGGTGAGGGTCGGGGCAGCGTCCAGGGGCCAGCAAGCAAAGAGCCCACCGCAAGGTGGGCTCTGTCATACGGGGCCTGCGTCCGGGATCACAGGAAGGGCAGGGCCAGGAACAGCTTGATCACCACAGCGTTGATGATGTCGATGAAGAAGGCTCCGACCATGGGCACCACCAGGAAAGCCAGGTGGGAGGGGCCGAAGCGCTGGGTAATGGCCTGCATGTTGGCAATGGCCGTGGGGGTGGCGCCGAGGCCGAAGCCGCAGTGACCCGCCGCCAGCACGGCCGCATCATAGTTGCGCCCCATGACCCGGAAGGTGACGAAGATGGCGTAGAGCGCCATGGCCACCGTCTGCACGGCCAGCAGGATGAAGATGGGCAGGGCCAGGCTTGCCAGTTCCCACAACCTGAGGCTCATCAGCGCCATGGCGAGGAAGAGCGACAGGCTGACGTTGCCGAGCAGGGAGACCTCGCGGTCGCTCACTTCGTGCCAGTTGAGCAGGGTGAGCAGGTTGCGCAGCAGCACGCCGACAAAGAGCACGCAGACGAAGATCGGCAACTCGAAGACGCCGCCCTTGAGGTAGAGGGCCAGCATTTCGCCCCCTTTCAGGCTGATGGCGATGAGTGCCAGGGTCTCGATCAGGCTGAAGGTGGTGAGCGGGCGCTCCATGTCCGGCATCTCGAAGCCCTGGGGGGCGCCGTCACGGTTGTGCTCCTCACCGGGTACCTGCACCTTCTTCACCAGATAACGGGCCACCGGGCCGCCGATGAGGCCCCCCAGCACCAGGCCGAAGGTGGCACAGGCTATCGCCAGCTCGGCGGCGGATTGCACGCCGTACTTCTCGGTGAAGATGGAGCCCCAGGCCGCCCCGGTGCCGTGGCCGCCGGAGAGGGTGATGGAGCCGGCCAGCAGCCCCATGTGGGGATCCAGCCCCAGCAGGGTGGCCAGACCCACCCCCAAGCTGTTCTGCACCAGCAGCAGGCCGGTGACCACCAGCAGGAAGGTGGCCACCGCCTTGCCGCCGCGCTTGAGGCTGCCCAGATCGGCGGAGAGGCCGATGGAGGCAAAGAAGGTCAGCATCAGGGCCGTCTGCAGGCTGGTATCAAATTGCAGTTCGATCTGCAGGGTGGAACGCAGCACCAGCAGCACCAGGGCAACCACCAGGCCACCGGCCACGGGTTTGGGGATGTTGAAAGTGCGCAGGGGTCCTATCTTGTTGACCAGCAGGCGGCCAAGCAGCAGCACCAGGGTCGCGGCGACCAGGGTGGCGTAGGCATCAAGTTGTAGCATTCAGTGCTCCCATGTTGATCGGCTGTGTCTTTGGCGAGAAAGACTCACGGATCCAGCCGGGATGAAACAGAGTGGCGAACGCGCCAGTGACAGAGGGGCCGCAGCCCCGTCCCTCTGCAAAAGAGGGGGTCGACACGAGCCCGTGTTCGTCGGGCGTCCAGATGAGATTTGTGAAAAATCCGCCGGATACTAGCAAAAAACACCAAGTACATCCACATATGTCACATTAATGATTAAAACATGGTGTTAACATGGCATTTAAAACTGCCTTGCCGAGTGTGCTCCGGATCGCAACAATGCTGCTGCCGCTGTCATTTGCAGCGGCACTCTTTATAATTCGCCCGGTTCCGCCCCCACGGGAGGACACAGACCCTCAAGAGGTCTGCTGATGATCGATATTGAGCCCGCCCGCACCATCTGAAGGACGGGGGCTGTATCGGTTGAGCCCTGTTTGATTTGCCGGTTTCCAGTCCAGAGAGAGGAGAGGGTGTGAAGAAGTCCATCTACATTGCCTACACAGGCGGCACCATAGGGATGCAGCGTTCCGACCACGGTTATGTACCGATGGCGGGCTTCATGGAGGACTGTCTGGCACGGATGCCCGAGTTCCATCGACCGGAAATGCCCGATTACCATATCCACGAATATGCCCCCCTCATCGACTCTTCCGACATGACGCCGGCAGACTGGCAGCGCATCGCCGAGGATATCAAGGGCAACTACGACAAGTACGACGGTTTCGTCATTCTGCACGGCACCGACACCATGTCGTTCACCGCGTCTGCGCTCTCCTTCATGCTCGAAGATCTGCACAAGCCGGTCATCATCACCGGCTCCCAGATCCCTCTGGCCGAGCTGCGCTCGGACGGTCAGCAGAACCTGCTCAACGCCCTCTATATCGCGGCCAACTACCCGATCCACGAGGTGACGCTCTTCTTCAACAACCAGCTCTATCGCGGCAACCGCAGCAAGAAGGTGCATGCCGACGGCTTCCACGCCTTCGACTCGCCCAACTACCCGCCCCTGCTCAATGCCGGTATTGCCATCTCCCTGGAGGCAGGTGAGCTGGGCGTGCCGTGCGATCGCCCCCTGGTGCTGCACGACATCACCCCCCAGCCCATCGGGGTGGTGACCCTCTATCCGGGGATATCGGCGGAGGTGATAGCGAACATCCTGCAACAGCCGGTGCGTGCGCTGATCCTGCTCTCCTTCGGGGTGGGCAATGCGCCCCAGAACCCGGCCATGCTGGCGCTGCTCTCCGAGGCATCTGCCCGGGGCGTCATCATCGTCAACCTGAGCCAGTGCCTGCACGGCAAGGTCAACATGGGGGGCTATGCCACCGGCAACGCCCTCTCCCGTGCGGGAGTCATCTCGGGCTTTGACATGACCGCCGAGGCGGCGCTCACCAAGCTGCACTTCCTGCTGAGCCAGGATCTGCCGGCGCCGCGCATCCGCGAGCTGATGCAGCAGTCTCTGCGGGGTGAACTGACCCCCTGACTTTCCCTCCCACCCTAACCCTCTCCCAGCGGGAGAGGGGATAGATCGAGGTGGCGAGGTTTGCCATGAAGATCGCCGGCAGGTGGCCCGCTGACTGCTCGCAGGTGCGTGCCAGCGCCCTTCTCCCCTGGTGCGAGAAGGGCCGGGGATGAGGGGGATGAGGGGGATTAGTCATCCTGCATAGAGAGGAAAAAAAGAGGGGAGCCATGATGGCTCCCCTCTTTCGTTTCGTTACCGCGATAGGTGACGTGCGGCCTGCCTCAGTGGCTAAGGTGCGACCCGCACAATCTCTTCCTCGTCGCGATACTGACGCTTGAGCTCGCTCTTGCTCTTCATCACGATCTCGCCGTCACGGCCGATGTTCATGTGCTCGGGGTTCTCAAGGTGCATCGCCTGCCAGGCCATCACGGCCTGCAGGGAAGTGGCCTTCTGCTCCTCGGTGAGGGGCTTGCCATCCGGCCATTTGCCGAGCTCGACCGCAGTCTTGAGCCGCTCGTACACCTCTTTGGGCATCTGGGCTATCGCTTGTTGAAACGTCACTTGCTGAGACGACATCCGGCCTCTCCTTGAAAATTGAGCCATGAACACGGGTTCAGGCGGGCAGATCCTGTCGGACTATACCGGCAGATCCTGGCGGACTGCGCCAGCCATCTGCTCCATCACCCGTACTACCTGACAACTGTACCCGAACTCGTTGTCATACCACACGTAGAGCACGCAATGATCCCCCTCGGCGATGGTGGCCTGGGAGTCGACGATGCCCGCAAAACGGGAGCCCACCATGTCGGAGGAGACCAGCTCGGTGCTGGCGCTGAAGTCGATCTGGCGATGCAGGGCCGAGCTCAGTGCCATCTGCTGCAGATAGGCGTTGAGGCTCTCCCGATCGGTGGTCTGTTCCAGCGACAGGTTGATGATGGCAAGCGACACGTTGGGGGTAGGCACCCGGATGGCGTTGCCGGTCAACTTGCCCTTGAGCTCCGGCAGCGCCTTGGCCACCGCCTTGGCGGCACCGGTGCTGGTCATCACCATGTTGAGGGCTGCGCTGCGACCGCGGCGCTCGCCTTTGTGATAGTTGTCGATGAGGTTCTGATCGTTGGTATAGGAGTGGACCGTCTCCACGTGGCCGTGGCGGATGCCGTACTTGTCCTGCATCACCTTGAGCACCGGGGTGATGGCGTTGGTGGTGCAGGAGGCGGCGGAGACTATCTTGTCATCCGGACCTATCACCTCGTGGTTGACCCCGAACACCACGTTCTTCATCTCCCCCTTGCCGGGGGCGGTCAGCAGCACACGGGCGGCGCCGCGCGCCTTGAGGTGCTCGGACAGGCCCGCCTCGTCACGCCAGACGCCGGTGTTGTCAACGATCAGCGCATTGTCGATGCCGTAGGCGGTGTAGTCGATGTCGGCCGGGCTGTTGGCGTAGATCACCTGGATGAAGGTGCCGTTGGCGATGATGGCGCTGCGTTCCACATCCACCTCGATGGAGCCGTTGAAGGGGCCGTGCACCGAATCGCGGCGCAGCAGGCTGGCACGCTTCTCCAGATCCCCGTCGCGACCGCCGCGCACCACGATGGCGCGCAGGCGCAGGGAGTTGGCGGCGCCGGTGCGCTCGATGAGCAGACGGGCCAGCAGGCGACCAATGCGGCCGAAGCCGTAGAGCACCACGTCGGTCGGGGCGGGCACGGCACTTCGGTTCAGGGCCGGTGCCAGCTTGGCACGCAGATAGTCCTCGATGCCGGCTTCATCCTGGTGATCCTGCCAGTAGCCCACGGCCAGTTTGCCGAGATCGACTTCGGCGGCGGTGGGGTTCAGGGCGACGATGGCGCGCAGGAGAGGGAAGCTTTGCTGGATGGGCAGCGGGGTGCCCTGGTGGCGGCGAACGACCCGGTGGGCCTTGAGGATATCGATGGTGGAGGCGTTTTGCAGCGGGCGTCCGTAGAGGGTGATCTCTATCCCTTGCTGTCGGTAGAGACGACCTATCAAGGGTTGCATGGCTTCGGCGAGCTCCTGGCTCTCCTGCCACGCCTGCAAGTAGTGCTCGTGGGTCATTAACCAGATCCTTTTATTTCACGTTGTTGAAGCAAGTTGCCTGGGCAAATTGAAATTCGTCGAAGGCAGATCAGTGTAGGGCTGATGGTTTCGTTATATTATTCTGCAATCGCGGCCTTATACGGCGCGCGCATTGTAATGGATATGTAGCCTGTTTGCTAGTTGGCGGTGGCCGGTGCGGGTTGCGATTGTTATCAACCAGATGTGAACCATGACCCTATTCTCACAGCGTCCGTTACTGCTTTCCCTCGCTTGTTGCCTGACGTTGACGGCCTGCGACGACGACAGGATCCACAACATCTGCTCCCAATATCCCGCCCTGTGCGCGGACCTGGTGGACGACGGCTGGTGTCGCTATGAGCGCAGCGACGTCATTCGCGGTCGTTACTATCTCCAGGAAGAGGGGACGGACAGGCGCAAGTACGATCTGATGCGCGGCCTGGAGCGTTATCTGCAGTGCGCCGAGCACTCCACCAATATCGAGTACAAGCGGGCCAGGGAGCAGAAGAGCCCCAGAGTGGAAGGGATGCTGGCCGCCGGCCGTCAACTGGAGCAACTGGATGCTCAGACCCTGGGTTCCCGGGATCCCTACCTGCTGCTCTGGCACTGGACCAACAACACCAGTCCCGAGGCCCGCACCAGCTTCCTCGCGCAGGAGGGGACGCCGAGCCTCGAGGAGCCCGAGCTGCAACTGGCGCTCGGCGGCATTTATGCCAAGAGCGAGCCCGAGAAGGCCATCAGGCTGATGCACCATGCGCTCTCCCTCTATCGGGAGGGGGACAAGGTCAACAGCCGGATCCTCACCGCCCTCAGCACCCTCTACATGGGGCAGAAGCGATTTGATCAGGCCTATCTGTGGGGCAAGGTGAGCGAGTCATTCCAGGAGAGCCCCGAGGTCTCCGCCACCCGGCTCGGCATTTACCATGCCATCGGCAAGGAGGAGCAGGAGACGCTGGACGACCAGGCGGCCACCATCGTCGATGCACTCAGGCAGGGGAGCTACCGCACACCATGAATCCGACCCTGTCAGAAGCCCGGGAGTGGGCCCATCCCTTCGATATCCGTCTCGTACACGGCCAGATCCGCGGCGAGGACAGGGTGCTTGAACGGGCCACGGTGAGGGCCGTGGTGATGCGTGGTGATCGACTGCTGCTGGTGCACTCCCGCGTCAATGGGGATCTCATGTTCCCCGGGGGCGGCATCGAGCACGGGGAGGCGCACGATGCAGCCCTGGCCCGGGAGCTGCGGGAAGAGTGTGGCGCCGAGCTGGTGGCCGTGGGCCCCCTGCTGGGAGAGACCCGGGAGTATCGTGCCGCGCGCGAGCCGGATTACGATGCCTACTGCATCCGATCGTCCTATTACCTCTGCCGGGTCGGGGAGGACTGGAGTGCACCGCGCCCCCAGCCCTACGAGATCCGGCTCGGCTTTACGCCGGGCTGGTTCCCCCTGGCCGAGGCACTGCAAACCAACAAGACCCAGCTGGCGGGTCCCTGTCCCCAGTGGACGGCGCGAGAGACCCGGGTGCTGGCAGAGTTGCACCGCTGGCAAGCGTCCGGCTTGCTGACCTGACAAGGCCGCTTGCCCCATAAAAAAACCGCCTGTCGGCGGTTTTTTTATGGCTGTCCCCGACGTCAGGGGAGACAGACCGGGCAGAAGGCGTAGGTGCCCTGGGGATCGTTGAAGCGGGTCAGCGGGTCCAGACTGCGGTTCATCTCCAGCAGCGCCTTGCCAAGCCCGGTGGGCAGCCAGCTTTGCAGGTGCGGGGCCAGCGCCTGGGCGCTGCTGTCAAACAGCTCGCGCAGGAACTTGTCCCTGGCCGACTCTTCCGGTGCGATGGGGGTGACCTGCCAGCTCTTGAGGTTGGCGAGATCGGCGGCCGCCTTGAGGGCGTCATCCAGATTGCCAAACTCGTCCACCAGCCCCAGTGCCTTGGCATCCTGCCCGGTCCAGACCCGGCCTTCGGCGGCTTTTTCCGCCTCTTCCGGGCTAAGGCCGCGGCCCTTGCCCACCAGGCCGACAAAGCGCTGATAGGTGTCTTCCACGCTCAGTTGAATGGCTTCACCCACGTGATCCGGCAGGGCACGGGTCAGCCCGACCCCCACGAAGTCGGTGGTGCCGACGCCGTCGGTGTGTACCCCGTACTGGGAGAGCGCCTTGTCGATGGTGGCGAACATGCCGAACACCCCGATGGAACCGGTGAGGGTGGTGGGGGAGGCGAAGATCTTGTCCGCATCGGCGGAGATCCAGTAGCCACCGGAGGCGGCGTAGCTGCCCATGGAGATGACCACCGGCTTGCCCGCCTGTTTCAGGGCCAGCAATTCGGCGCGGATCTGCTCGGCGGCAAAGGCGCTGCCGCCGGGGCTGTCCACTCGCAGCACCACGGCTTTCACCTGATCGTCACGGCGGGCCTCGGCCAGCAGATCGGCAAGGCTGTCGCCGCCGATGGTGCCGGCAGGCTGGACGCCATCCATGATGGCGCCGCTGGCAGTGATGAGGCCTACCTCATCCTTGCCGCTCTGGGGGTACTGTTCCGGGATGGCGGCCAGATACTCTTTCAGGCCCACGCCCTTCCAGCCGTGATCATCGGCCTCGCCCACTTCCTTGATCACCGCCTGGGTCATTTCGTCGCGGGTGGCGAGCTGATCCACCAGACCGTTGTCGAGGGCGTAGCTGGCCGCATTGCCACCGGCCTTGCGCAGCAGTTCGAGGAAGTGATCCTTGTTCGGTGCCACGGCATCCGGCTCGATCTCCCGCTGCTCCGCCACGTCGGCCACATAGGATTGCCACAGCTGATCCAGCCAGCGCTGGTTCGCCTCCTTGCTCTCGGGGGACATCTCGTCCCGGGTGTAGGGCTCGACGAAGGACTTGTAGGTGCCGACCTTGAAGACGTGCGGGGTGATATTGAGCTTCTCCAGTGCCGACTTGAAGTAGGTCTGGTAGACACCCAGCCCCTCGATCAGCACGGCACCACTCTGGTTGAGCAGCACGTGGTCGGCGTGGGCGGCGAGCAGATAGGCCCCCTGGCTGTAGTAGTCCGCCATGGCGATGACCGGCTTGCCGCTCTCCTTGAAGGCGTCGATGGCGGCCGTCACCTCCTGCAGTTTGGAGAGGCTGGCCCCTTGCAGACCCTGGGGCTTGATCACCAGCGCCTTGATGCGATCGTCATTCCCCGCACTCTTGATGGCCCACAACAGATCGGAGAGGACGATTTCGCTTGGCTGCTCGTCCCCCTTGTCCATCTGCCTGAGCAGTTGCACCGTGGGATCGGTCTGGGTGCGCTGTTCTACCAGCACACCGGAGAGATTGAGGGTGAGCGCCCCCTCGATGGGGGTGCTTGGGGTCTCGCTCTGGCTGACGCTGAAGACAATGACCAGCACGACGAGAAGAAACAGCAGGTTGACCAGCATCAAGCGGGTAAAGTTGAGCAGGCGCCAGAGGCTGCGAAAGAGCCATCCCAGACCTTTGAAAATAGACATAGCTGCGTTGTCGCCCTGTTAATGGGTTGAGAGCAGCCATTATTAACCAGTTGCGCAGCCAATTGCCATTTCCCCTTGAGTCGACTGCCCCCCGCCACTTCGGAACACGGCTGTTCGCTGAAAAAATGTCCAAACATTTGTTTGAAAAAGAGTTTTCGATTCTTTACTCTAGCTCCAGTTTGATAACAAAAAATTAACTGAAAGGCCCGATGAGCCGGCCCCATCTCCACCCACCCCCTTCTTTTTACTGCCCGTCACCCGAGGCAGTCAGGAAGGCTGGAGCATGACCACGTGTACATCGACCTCGACAAGGAGTGCATCATGAGCCGTTATCCCACGCTGCTGACCCCCCTCGATCTGGGTTTTACCCAGTTGCGCAACCGCGTACTGATGGGGTCCATGCACACCGGCCTCGAGGAGGAAAAGGGGGGCTTTGACAAGCTGGCCGCCTTCTATGGTGAGCGGGCCCGTGGCGGGGTCGGTCTCATCGTGACCGGCGGTATCGCCCCCAATTTGCGGGGGCGGCTGGTGCCCCACGGCTCCCAGCTGAGCTTTCCCTGGCAGGTAGCCAAACATCGCAAGGTGACCGAGGCAGTGCATCAGGAAGGGGGCAAGATAGCGCTGCAGATCCTTCATGCGGGCCGCTACGCCTACCATCCGTTCAGCCTGGCGCCGAGCGCCCTCAAGGCTCCCATCTCCCCGTTCAAGCCGCGGGCCATGAGCGAGCGGCAGATCCGCGGCACCATTCGCGACTTCGCCGCCACTGCGGCGCTGGCCAAGGCGGCCGGTTATGACGGGGTCGAGGTGATGGGCTCGGAAGGCTATCTCATCAACCAGTTCATCTGCGAGCGCACCAACAAGCGCACCGATGGCTGGGGCGGCAGCAGCGAAAACCGCATGCGTTTCCCGGTGGAGATTGTCCGCGCCATCCGTGAGCGGGTGGGCACGGATTTCATCGTCATCTTCCGCCTCTCCATGCTGGACCTGGTGGAGCAGGGCTCCTCCCTTGAGGAAGTGATCGCACTTGGTCGGGCACTGGAGCAGGTGGGGGTGACCCTCATCAACACCGGTATCGGCTGGCACGAGGCGCGCATTCCCACCATCGCCACCAGCGTGCCGCGCGGTGCCTTCAGCTGGGTGACCGCCGAGCTGAAAAAGCACCTCAAGGTGCCCCTCATCACCACCAACCGCATCAACACCCCTGAGGTGGCGGAGCGCATCCTGGCGGGCGGGGAGGCGGACATGGTCTCCATGGCGCGCCCCTTCCTGGCAGACCCCGAGTTCGTCATCAAGGCGGCTGAAGACAGGGCGGACGAGATCAACACCTGCATCGCCTGCAACCAGGCCTGCCTCGACCACGTGTTCAAGCAAAAGCGTGCCTCCTGCCTGGTCAACCCCCGCGCCTGTTTCGAGACCGAGTTGACGTTTGGCCGGGTGCCCCAGCCCAAGAAGCTGGCGGTGGTGGGGGCGGGTCCTGCCGGGCTGGCGTTTGCCTGCTACGCCGCCGAGCGGGGCCATCAGGTAAGCCTGTTCGATCAGGCGAGCGAAATCGGCGGCCAGTTCAACTTTGCCAAGCAGATCCCGGGCAAGGAGGAGTTTCACGAGACCCTGCGCTACTTCGCCAAACGGCTTGAGAAGTGCGGCGTCGAGCTCTATCTGGGCCAGCGCCAGAGTGCTGAGAGCCTCTTGGGCGGCGGTTTTGACGAGGTGATCCTCGCCACCGGCATCCGCCCGCGCACTCCCAATATCCCGGGTATCGAGCACCCCAAGGTGTTGAGCTACCTCGATGTCTTGCGTGATCACAAGCCGGTGGGCGAGAAGGTGGCGGTCATCGGCGCCGGCGGCATCGGCTTTGACGTGGCCGAATACCTGGTGGAGAAGAGAGGATCGCCGGATGCTGAAAGCCATCGCGATCACTGGCTCAAGGAGTGGGGTATCGACAAGCAACTGGGTGAGCGCGGCGGCCTGACTACCCCCGAAATCGATGCCCCCGAGCGCCAGATCTGGTTGCTCCAGCGCAAGGAGAGCAAGGTGGGCGACGGCCTTGGCAAGACCACCGGCTGGATCCATCGCACCGTGCTCAAGAATCGCAAGGTGCAGATGCTCTCCGGCGTCCAGTACCTGCGTATCGACGATGCCGGGCTTCACATCCAGGTGGGCGACCAACAGCAGTGCCTGCCGGTGGATCAGGTGATCATCTGTGCCGGACAGGAACCCCTCAAGGAGTTGCAGGCTGGTCTGCAGGCTGCTGGCAAGCCGGTGCACATCATCGGCGGTGCCGACGTGGCCGCCGAGCTGGATGCCAAACGCGCCATCCGGCAAGGGGCGGAGCTGGCTGCCGTCATCTAGCCTCCCGACCCTTTCGTATCCTGACAAACCCCTGAACCCCAGGGGTTTTCTTCATCCAGTGCTGTGCTAAGGTAGCGCCATCATCGCCTTTGACAAGGAACTGCCCCATGGATGCCCTCCATCTGTTACTCAATCGCCACTCCTGTGGTCGTCTGGCCGAGCCTGCCCCGAGTGGTGAAGTGCTCGACAATATCCTCAAGGCCGGGCTGCGGGCGCCGGATCACGGCACTCTGACCCCCTGGCAGTTCATCCTGTTCGAAGGGGAGGGGCGTGAGCGCCTGGGGACATTGCTGGCCGATGCCGCCCATGCCCGTGGCGAGGATGCGGACAGTGTCGAGAAGTGCCGCGCCGCGCCACTGCGTGCTCCCCTGGTGATCGCGGTGGCGACCCGTTATCAGGCGCACCCCAAGGTACCGAAACTGGAGCAGGAGCTCTCTGCCGGTTGCGCCCTGATGGCGATGCAGATGGCGGCCCAGGCCCAGGGCTTCAACGGCATCTGGCGCTCCGGCTGGTTCATCTTCGACGAGCAGATCCATGGTGCACTGGGGCTGGCACCGGAGGATCAACTGGTGGGCTTCCTCTACCTTGGCACCCCCATGCTGGAGGCCCGCAAGCTGCGCGAGTTGCCCATTCAGGACTTCGTGCGCAACTTCTGAAGCGCAGAACGCCAAAAGCCCTGATTATTCAGGGCTTTTTTGTTTTCTGACAAAGCCGTCAGGCTGTACTGATAAATGCGCACTTGCCAAGAGGGTAGAAGGGGGTTGGCCGGACATTTTTTGAATTGTGAGAGATTCTTCTCACTCCTGGTTTATTACGCTATGTAAAACGTTTGCGCCACGTTATTATCCCACTGCCAGTTTAGAAGGTGACCCCTTCTAATTTTCTGCGATGAGAGTCGCAATTCCGTAGCACCTTTTTAGAGCCCAACGTCTTGATGACATTGGGCTTCATTTTTTGTAGGGCTGGCACGTCAGCGTTCTTTCTCCTCTGCCTCTTCTCTACCTCACCCGGCCTCTTTGTGGCGATCTTTTGCACAGCCATTGATGTGGCCTCGATTGGAATCAGGATCAGGGTCAAATATCCTGCATTTGCAGGTGAAATCCGGCCCGGGATCCGCCAGCATCGGCAGAGACAAGAGAGCCAGAGGCTTCCCTTCGACCTCGACTGCCCGCACCTATGCCATCCGGAGGCGATATGTGGTTCAACCGCAAGCTTGAAAAAGAGAATCAACAGCTCAGGGAGGCGATGCTTCTCAAAGAGCAGCAGCACCAGAGCGAGCTGGCCGAATTGCGTGCCACCATCGGTGAATACGAGCACATGCAGCGCACCAGCCGGGAACGTGGCGATCTCTTCAATCAGGTGATCTCCTGCCAGAACCAGGGAGGTGAGATGCTGCAGAGCGTGCGGGAAGCGCTGGCTGGCAGTGCCGAGCACCTGATGGCGGAAAAGGGAGCGCTCTGCGAGCTGGATCAGCTCTTTGCCCAGACCCGGGGCGCCATCACCCGTCTCTCCGATCGCGCCCATGCCATCACGGATGAGGCGGCTCGCAGCCTCGCAGCCGTCCATCAGCTCGATGCCAGTACGTCCGCCATCAACCAGTTCGTGACCGCCATCCAGGGCATTTCGGATCAGACCAACCTGCTGGCACTCAATGCGGCCATCGAGGCGGCCAGGGCCGGTGAAGCTGGCCGAGGATTCGCGGTGGTCGCCGATGAGGTGCGTCAGCTGGCGAGCAAGGCTCATGAAGCCAGCAGCCAGATCGAGGTGCTGGTCAGGCAGATAGTGGCCCAGGCGCAGGAGATCAAGTCCATCATCGATGACAACCAGGCCAGTGCCGCCGAGGTGGCGACCTCCTCCTCCCAGATCGATGTGGTGGTGACCCAGGTGCTGGCACAATCAGGCCGGATGCAGCAGGTGATCCACAGTGCGGCCTCCACCTCCTTCCTCAATACCACCAAGCTGGATCACGCCGTCTGGAAGAACACCATCTATCGGCTCATCGATCAGCAGCATTTTCACGAGCCGGTCAGCGACCACGCTCAGTGCAGGCTGGGTAAATGGTATTTCGAGGGGCAGGGCGCCGAGCTCTTCGCCCACAAGCCGGGCTTTCGTGAACTGGACGGGCCCCACAAGCGGGTCCACGAGAGCGGCAAGGCCGCCCTGCACGCGCGCGAGCAGGGGGATATCAAAAGCATGGTCGAGCAGCTCAAGACCATGGAAAACGCCAGCATGCAGGTGGTGCACTGCATCGACCGCCTGCTGGAAAGCGCCTGAGCGAGCCTCGGGCCTTCCGCTCAACCTTTGACTGGCAGCAGCCGTGCCGGGTTGCCTGCCACCCTGCCACCCTGGCACCGGCCGGTACATCTCTGGTCACGACCGAGCCCGCGCCCACGACAGCTTCCCGCCCTATGGTGACACCGGGCAGCAGGATGGCGCCGCCGCCAATCCAGACCCTGTCTTCAATGGTGACCGGCAGCGCCGTCTCAACCCCCTGAATGCGCTCATCGGCGTCCAGCGCATGGGCGGCGGTGTAGATCTGCACGTTCGGCCCAATCATTACCTCGGCGCCGATGCGAATGGGGGCATTGTCCAGCAGGGTGGCCCCCATGTTGATGTAGCTGCCCTTGCCAAGGTGGATGTGGCGGCCATAGGTGCAGTAGAAGGGCGGGCAGATGAAGGCACCCTGTGCCAGCTCGCCGACGATCTGCAGCAGCAGTGCCAGCTGTTCATCCTCCTCGTCGCTGCGATTGAAGCGGCGGTACAGGCGGGCCGTCTCCCGGCGCAACAGATCCAGCTCTGGCGCCATGCAGTTGTAAGGCTGGCTGGCGATCATCTTCTCGTATTCGGTCATGACTGGGCCTCGATGGGGTGGAGGAAGAGAGGATAAGCCATCGGAGAGCGGAGAAGCGTGAGGCTCTCCCCAGAGTGGGCAGAAGGAGAACGGCGTCCGGAAACGACAAGGGCACCCTGGGGTGCCCCTGTCGTTCAGCGACCTAAGTGTTGCCGCCGTGGCTTGTTGTTTATCAGCCGAGTTTGCGGCCGATGGGTTGGTTGCCACAGTAGCTTGTTGCTTATCAGCCGAGTTTGCGGCCGGAGAGGCGGCACCACTCTTCCTTCACCGCAGTCGGGTCCATTTCGAACCACTGGCCATAGATGGTCTCCAGCTCTGGCGCCTGGCTTTCCAGCACGCCGGAGAGGGCCATCAGGCTGCCCGCCTTGCCGTGGCCGGCGATAAGCGGCGCCAGCTCGCGCAGCGGGCCGGCCAGGATGTTGGCCACCACCACGTCCGCTTCGACGTCTTGCGGCTGATCCGCTGGCAGGTAGAGTTCAATCTGGTCGGCAACGCCATTTCGCTCGGCGTTGTCACGGCTGGCCTGGATGGCCTGAGGATCGATGTCGATGCCGATGACCCGGGCAGCCCCCAGTTTCAGGGCGGCGATGCCGAGGATGCCGGAGCCGCAACCAAAGTCGACCACGGTTTTGCCGGCCAGATCCAGCCCGTCCAGCCACTGCAGGCAGAGTGCCGTGGTGGGGTGGGTACCGGTGCCGAAGGCCAGGCCCGGGTCCAGCATGACGTTGACCGCATCGGGGTTCGGCACGTCGCGCCAGCTCGGGCAGATCCAGAGCCGCTCGCCGAACTGCATGGGGTGGAAGTGATCCATCCATTCGCGCACCCAGTCCTTGTCTTCCAGTTGCTCCACCTTGTAGCCCACGTCTTCACCGAAGATCTGCTGGAAGAAGGCGATGGTGGGAGCCGGATCGGTTTCGGCATCGAACAGCCCCATCACTTCGGTCTCGCCCCAGAGCGGGGTTTCACCGGGCATGGGCTCATAGACGGGCACATCCTTGGCATCCATAAAGGTCACCGCCTGGGCCCCACGCCCCAGCAGCATGTTGCTCACCTTGTCTGCGGTCTTGGCAGTGGCGTTGATTCGAATTTGTATCCAGGGCATGGCGTCGGCTCTTCATAAATGTGAAACCGCGGGATTCTATCATCATGGACCCGTGCTGTCGTGGTTTGACCATGGCCTCATGGGGAAGGGAGGTAACTCTGCCAAGTTGGCACGGTTAATGTATTCCTTCATGGGTGACGGGAAGCAACTTGTTCCCGCTGAATGCTTTGCTCTATGAAGTTCCGTCATCTTTTTTCAGCCACCTTCGGGTGGCTTTTTTATGCCTGTGCGCTGAAAAACGGTTAATTGGGAGGGAAAAGCGGAGATTGGCACGCTATCTGCAAAGTTACAGATGTCCTGCATAAGGATATGTGTGTGATTGTTACCCCAACGTTCAGGTTTTTAGGGCCATCCCGACGGGATGGCCTCTTTTTTATGGTTTTTTCGGGGGAGATGCCCCGTCAGGGACAAAGGTCACCTGCGGGGCTGTGCACTCTTGGGGCTTGTCACTGGTGATTTCACCCCATGATGGTGCATTTATTTACCTACAAGGGAATAGGCTGGACGGTAAGGCCCGCTTGGGCTGCGCCTCAGCGATGGAAACCGCTCATGTCGATCACCAGCTTGCCCACCATGTGACCCGCTTCCAGCTCGGCATGAGCCCGGGCCAGGGTGAGGGGCGTCAGTTCGGGTACCACCTTGCTGAGGGTGGTCTTGAGCACCCCTTCATCGATCAGGGCCGCGACCCGGCCGAGCAGGTTGTGCTGTTCTATCATGTCCGGGGTCTGGAACAGGGAGCGGGTAAACATGAACTCCTGGCTGAAGGTGACGCTCTTGGGTTTGAGCAGACCCAGATCCCAGGGGTCACTGGACTCGGCGATGGTGCAGATGTGACCAAACGGACGGATGAGGCTGGCCATGGTGTTCCAGTGCTGCTCGGTGGCGTTGGTGCAGAAGATGGCATCCACCTCGCTGATGCCGAGAGCCTTGAGCTCCGCCTGCAGATGGTGATGGCTCACCACCTGGTGGGCCCCCATGTCCAGGCACCACTCCCGTGTTTCGGGGCGCGATGCGGTGGCGATCACCTCCATGCCGGTAAGCTGGCGGGCCAGCTGGATGGCGATGGAACCGACCCCGCCGGCGCCCCCGATGATCAGCAGTCGCCCGGTGCTTTCGCGGGTGAGGCTCATGCGCTCGAACAGGGTTTCCCAGGCGGTGATGGCGGTGAGCGGCAGGGCGGCGGCTTCCAGATCGGTCAGGGTGACTGGGGCGATGGCGGCAATGCGTTCGTCCACCAGTTGCAGGGCGCTGTTGCTGCCCGGGCGGCTGATGTCGCCGGCATACCAGACCCTGTCACCGGCCTTGAACAGGGTGACGTCGCTACCGACGGCGATCACCTCGCCCACGGCGTCCCAGCCCAGCACGCGGGGGCTGCTTTCGACCTTGTCCTTGGGGGCGCGTACCTTGGTGTCGACCGGATTGATGGAGGTGGCGTTGACCCATACCAGCAGATCCCGCGGGCCCGGTGTCGGATCGGGTAGATCGCTCTCGATGAAGCAGTGGGGGTGGTTGCTTGGCAGATAGTGAGTCAGGGCGATGGCTTTCATGGCTTTTCCTTTCAAATAGCAGTGTTCGGGATTGCCACTCACTCTAGTCTGGATGATTATCAAGATTAAGATGGGTAATTGGTAAAGACTGTTTGAATATATGAACAATGTCGAACTGGAGTTGATGGGGTTGTTCGCCACAGTGGTCGAGCAGGGGAGCTTCACCGGGGCGGCCGAGGTGCTCGGCATGCCCAAGTCCTCGGTGAGCCAGAAGATCTCGCGCCTCGAATCCCGGCTCGGGGTGAGGTTGCTGCAACGCACCACCCGCAGGCTCAGCCTGACGCCCCAGGGGGAGGTCTATGTGGCCCATTGTCAGGAGCTGCTGGCACTGGCGCGCAGCGCCAATCTGGCGATGGCGCGGTTGCGCGCGGCTCCTGGAGGGCGGGTGCGGATCACTGCTCCCGAAGCCACGGGAACCTTGCTGCTTGGCCGGATACTGGCCGAATTTCGCGCCCTCTATCCCGAGGTGGTGCTGGAGCTGACCCTTTGCGATGAACAGCTGGATCTGGTGGGGGAAGGTTACGATCTGGCGCTGCGGGCAGCGCCGCTGAAAGATTCCAGCCTCATCTGCCGGCGCATCGGCCAGGTGGCGCGCCATCTGGTGGCATCTCCCGGTTACCTGGCGGCCAACGGGACGCCGCTCCAGTTCTCGGAGCTGGCCGGACACGCCTGCCTGGTACATGGCTCCTTGCCGGTGTGGCCATTGCAGGAGGGGGGCTGGCGCCCTCGCGGGGCCTGCCAGAGCAACAGCCTGCTGGCGCTGCGGGAGCTGGCACTCCATGACGGGGGGATTGCCCTGCTGCCAGCCCATGTCTGCGGCGACGATCTGGCGGCGGGGCGACTGCTCAAGGTGCTGCCGGATCTCCTGGTTCCGGTGAACCCCTTCTATCTCATCTACCCGAGCCGGGAACACCTGGCCCCCGCCCTTCGCAGCCTGATGGACTTCGTGGCCGAACGTCTTCCCTTTGCCTGATCACTGGTGCTGACCAAGGGGAGCCTGAGCCGGTTCGAGACCGAGCGGGACCGACTGGCGTTCCGCCAGCATGCGGATCTGCCCTTCGATGAGGCCGGCATGGGGGCCGAGCACCAGCACCAGCTGATGTTCGTTGAGCACGATCCAGGAGAGGCAGCCCAGTCTGGCCAGGCAGGATTGATCCACCAGGGCCATGTCGCGAACCCGCAGGCTGAGGCGGGTCAGGCAGACGCTCATGGCCTGCAGGTTGTCCATGCCCCCCAGCATCTTGAGGTACTGGATAGCCAGCATCTGGGGATCGGTGGGGGCCACGGTCGCGAGCCGGGAGAGATCCTCGGCGATGGGCTTGCCCGGCAGACTGAGGGGAGCGTGTTCCAGCAGCCGGGAGAAGAGCAGGGCATAGACGACGAAGAAGAGGATGCCCAGGGGGATGAGCCAGAAGCTGTGCAGACCGGCGTGGTAGCTCAGGACCAGGTCCAGCAATCCGGCAGAAAAGTAGCTGCCCACCTGGATGTCGAGCCCGCTGCAGATGGCCAGCGACAGCCCGGTCAGCAGGGCATGGGCCAGAAACAGCCAGGGTGCGGTGAAGGCAAACAGGAACTCGATGGGCTCCGTGATGCCCACCAGTGCCGAGGTGAGCGCCAGGGTGAGCAGCAACCCTCCCTGGGGCAGTTGCTGCATCCGCTGGCGATGGATCCAGATGGCAAAACAGGCACCGGGCAGGCCGAACATGATGACCGGATAGAGCCCGGCCACATAGCCTTCATGCAGCGGCTGGGCGGTCGAGAGGGCTTGCAGATTGCTCTCCCCGAGCCCGATGAGGCTGCCCAGCACCTGGTGCAGGCCGAGGGGGATCAGCAGTCGGTTCAGCACGCCGTAGCAGAAGGCGCCAAATGGCGTGGTGAGCAGATCGGAGGCGAGCAGGGTGAGCCCCTGTTCCAGCAGCGGCCAGAGGATGGAGAGGGGGATCACCAGCAGTAGGCAGGCCAGCGCCGAGAGCAACATGCCCGGCAGATCTTCCTGCAGGGGGCGCAACCAGCCCGGCAGCCGCAGAGCGCGGGCCCGGGAGCAGACCATGGCGGTGACGAGCCCGGCCAGCAGGCCGCAGATCATATCCGCATGCAGCCCGGGCACCAGGGTGCCCAGCGCCGAGCTCAGCAGCAGGAAGTTGACCGCACCGGCGAGCGCCTGGGCTCCTTGCCCCTGGCGACTCAACCCGAAGGCGATGGCCACCGCATAGATGAGTGGCATCTGGCTGAAGAGGGCTCGACCGGCGAGGGAGAGCACGGCGAGATCCAGCACGTCCGGCTGGCCGAGTCGGTGGAGCAGGGCGGCCAGGGGCAGGATGGAGACGGGCAGCAACAGGGCATAGCCTAGGCGCTGCAAGGACTGGGTCAGGATCTTTCTGGCGTTCTGGACTGACATGGGGGCACGGTATTTGTGACGTGGCGCACATTTTACCCGTGAGCCC
Organism: Aeromonas sp. s6; assembly: GCF_040907815.1. Classification (NCBI taxonomy): domain Bacteria; kingdom Pseudomonadati; phylum Pseudomonadota; class Gammaproteobacteria; order Aeromonadales; family Aeromonadaceae; genus Aeromonas; species Aeromonas sp. s6. The sequence continues at coordinate 288,848 of NZ_JBFOCN010000122.1, read as the reverse complement.
CCATTTGGGAATAGGCGAGCCTTCCTTTATTGATCCTTTTCTTAATTTTGATCAAACAATCGACGGACACGCTGATCCGGGGCAGGAGTGAGCAGGCTGACCAGGACAAAGGCCGCCAGGCCAAGGGCCAGGCTCGGGACGATGGCGTGCAGACCGGCCAGCTTGATCCCCCACTGGCTCAAGGTGCCGTAACAGAGGATGCCGCAGACCATGCTGGCCAGGGCTCCCGAGCCGTTGGCCCTGGACCAGTAGAGGCCGAGCACCAGGGGCCAGAGGAAGACCGCCTGCAGGCCGCCGAAGGCGAGCAGGTTGAGCCAGATGATCATCTCGGGGGGGTGGAGCGCCGCCAGCAGCACCAGGGTACCCAGGATCAGGGTGCAGAGCAGGGAGAGGCGCGGCACCCGGACCTCCAGCTTCTCCTGCCTGGGGTTGAGGTAATTGAGGTAGAGATCTTTCACCAGGGTGGCGGAGGCCTGGATCAGCTGGGAGTCGATGGTGGACATGATGGCCGCCATGGGGGCGGCCAGGAAGACCCCGGCCAGCCAGGGGGGGAGCACCTCCATCATCAGGGAGGGCATGATCTTGTCCGGGCTGTCCATGCCGGGCAGGATGGCGCGGCCCAGTGCCCCGGCCAGGTGCATGCCGAACATCAGCAGGGCGCAGACGATGGTGCCGATGAGGATGCCCCGGTGCAGCGCCTTGCTGTCCCGGTAGCCAAAGCAGCGCAGCGCCGAGTGGGGCAAGCCCACCACCCCGATGCAGACCAGCACCCAGAAGCTCAGCATGAAGGGCTGGGTCAGCATGTCGCCGGCCCCCTGGGGGCTCACCAGCTTGGGATCTATCTCCTTGAGCTGGTGGACAAGATTCGGCAACCCGTCACCGGCGATGAGGATGCCCGCCAGCAGGGCGCCAGTGCCGATGAGCATGACGATGCCCTGCAGGGCATCCGTCATCACCACGGCGCGAAAGCCGCCGATCACCGTGTAGAGCAGCACGCAACTGGCAAACAGGAAGAGCCCCTGCTGATAGCTGAGGCCGGTCGCCGTTTCCAGCAGGCGGGCGCCGCCGATGAACTGCACCACCATGGTGGCGATGAAGGCAAGGATGATGGTGACCGAGCCCAGCACGACCACCGCCCTGCTCTGGTAGCGGGCCCATAGCATGTCGTTGATGGTCACCGCGTTGACCCGGCGGGCGATGATGGCGAACTTCTTGCCAAGCACCCCCAGGGTGAGCCAGACGGTGGGCAGCTGGATCATCGCCAGCAATACCCAGCCGAGGCCTACCTTGTAGGCGGCCCCCGGTCCGCCGATGAAGGACGATGCAGAGGTATAAGTGGCCACCAGGGTCATGGCGAGCACCAACCCCCCCATGCTGCGGTTGCCGATGAAGTACTCCTGCATGAAGTTGCCGCCGGTCCGGTGGCGGCTGGCCCAGAAACCGACCCCCAGTACCAGCACCAGGTAGATGCAGAGCGGCAGCATCAGCTCAAAATTCATGGGGTGGTACCTCGCTATCCAGGGGAATATCGACGAACAGGCGATCCACCATGAGGGCGCAGAGGCCGATGAACAGCAGCGGCATCAGGATGCAGCTGAGCAGGAACCAGAGAGGCAGGTCCCACAGCTCGAGATCCTCGGGGATGAAATAAGCCGAGCCATACCAGGCGACAAAGTAGAGCAGGGTCAGCAGCAGGCAGAAGGCTGCTTCCCGACGGGCGAGTGCGAAACGGTTCACTGTGGCCTCCGACGAGTGAGCGGGGCGCAAGAATAACAAAAAAGGGCCATGTCGCCATGGCCCTTTTTTACGTTGGCGATCCGGGTGGATCGCGCAATATCCCGATGAAAGGGGTCTTTGCAGACCCGACTTCTTGTGCAGGTAGTGGCTGTTCTGTATTGCCACCGTGCTCAATGGGTCGGGCCTCAAGCCATTACAGACCCGACTTCTTGTGCAGGTGGTGGCTGTTCTGTGCTGCCACCGTGCTCAATGGGTCGGGCCTCAAGCCATTACAGACCCAACTTCTTGTGCAGGTAGTGGATGTTGGTGCCACCGTGCTGGAAGTTTTCGTCCTTCATGATCTCTTTTTGCAGGGCGATGTTGGTCTTGATCCCTTCCACCACCAGCTCGTCGAGGGAGTGGCGCATGCGGGCGATGGCCACGTCGCGGTTCTCCCCGTAGCAGATCAGCTTGCCGATCATGGAGTCGTAGTAGGGGGGGACCTTGTAACCCGCATAGATATGGGATTCCCAGCGCACGCCCAGGCCGCCCGGCGCGTGGAAGCGCTGGATGAGACCGGGAGAGGGCAGGAAGGTGGCCGGATCTTCGGCATTGATCCGGCACTCGATGGCGTGGCCACGGATGCGGATGTCCTGCTGGGTGATCGACAGGGGCTGACCGGCGGCAATGCGCAGCTGCTCCTTGATGAGGTCGACGCCGGTGACCATTTCGGTGACCGGATGCTCCACCTGGATACGGGTGTTCATCTCGATGAAATAGAACTCGCCGTTCTCGTACAGGAACTCGAAGGTACCCGCACCGCGGTAGCCGATCTCGAGACAGGCGCGCACGCAGCGCTCACCGATGAACTTGCGCATCTCGTCGGTGATGCCGGGGGCCGGCGCCTCTTCCACGACCTTCTGGTGACGGCGCTGCATGGAGCAGTCCCGCTCACCCAGATAAAGGGCGGTACCCTGACCGTCAGCCAGCACCTGGATCTCGATGTGGCGCGGGTTTTCCAGGTACTTCTCCATGTAGACCATGTCGTTCTTGAAGAACTGGCCCGCTTCGGATTTGGTCAGCGCGATGGCGGAGGCCAGTTCGGCCTCGTTGCGCACTACGCGCATGCCGCGACCACCACCGCCACCGGCGGCCTTGATGATCACCGGATACCCGATCCGCTTGGCGATGGCGGCGTTGCGCTTGGCATCGTTGTCCACCGGGCCGTCGGAGCCGGGTACGCAGGGCACGCCCGCCTTCTTCATCGCCTCGATGGCGGAGACCTTGTCACCCATCAGGCGAATGGTCTCGGCGCGCGGGCCGATGAAGATGAAGCCGGATTTCTCGACCACTTCGGCGAAGTCGGCATTCTCGGAGAGGAAGCCGTAGCCCGGGTGGATGGCGACGGCACCGGTCACCTCGGCGGCGGCGATGATGGCCGGCACATTGAGGTAGGACTCACCGCTGGCAGGCTTGCCGATGCAGATGGTTTCGTCCGCCAGGAGCACATGCTTGAGCTCCCGATCGGCAGTGGAGTGAACGGCCACTGTCTTGATCCCGAGCTCTTTGCAGGCGCGCAGGATCCGCAGGGCAATTTCACCGCGGTTGGCGATGACTACTTTGTCCAACATGGGTGGCATTTTCCCTTATTCGATGATGAACAGCGGCTCGTCAAACTCGACGGCCTGACCATTTTCAACCAGGATCGCTTTGATCACGCCGGCCTTGTCAGACTCGATTTGGTTCATCATTTTCATGGCTTCGACGATGCACAGGGTGTCGCCGACATTGACGTGCTGACCGACTTCCACGAACGGCTTGGCTTCCGGGCTGGAGGAGCGGTAGAAGGAGCCCACCATGGGGGAGCGCATCAGATGACCGCTCGGGGCGGCATCGGCAGCAGGCGCAGCGGCTGCTGCCGGAGCAGCGGCAACCGGTGCGGCAACCTGAGCTGCGGCCTGGGGCATGATCATCTGCGGGGCAACGCTAACCTGGCCGGAGAAATTACGGCTGATGCGAACGGACTCTTCCCCTTCGGAGATTTCCAGCTCGGCGATGCCGGACTCTTCAACCAGTTCAATCAGCTTCTTGATTTTGCGGATATCCATTAGCATTCTCTTTCTTCTTTATCTGATCAGTGATTATCAAGCCGCGCGCAACTGATGCACGGCCGCGGTTAAAGCGAATTGGTAACCATCGGCACCCAACCCGCAGATCACCCCCTTGGCGACATCAGACAGATAGGAGTGATGACGGAAGGGCTCCCTGGCATGAACGTTTGACAGGTGAACCTCGATAAAGGGGATGGCCACACCCAGCAGGGCATCGCGCAGGGCAACGCTGGTATGGGTGAAGGCGGCGGGATTGATGATGATGAAATCCACCTGGCCCATGGCCTGATGGATGCGGCCGATCAGCTCGTGCTCGGCATTGGATTGCAGATGTTCCAGGGTGACACCGAGTTCGCTGGCGCTGCGCGTCAGATCGGCGACGATCTCATCGAGCGTCTTGCTGCCGTAGATTCCCGGTTCCCGCTTGCCCAGCAGATTCAGATTGGGGCCGTTAAGCAGGAGGATTCGGTGATGTTGCGACATATTGAGTACATCCTCGATGATTATGCTGCTATCTATCAGCTATCTTTGGACTACCAAAAATCTAGCCAATTTTTGCACAAATCGGTGTGCCCTGACACACAGATTTCGCAATTATATTGATTTCGTGAAAATTAGCAGCATTTTACTGGTCTAATCTCTACATCTGGCTATTTATTGGCCTGGTTTGCCCGCAAGCCCTGCCTACCACCGAACTCTGCCCTGTCCGGATCCCGAAGACAACAAAGCCGGCACGTGGCCGGCTCTGTTGACGTGGGGAAGAGACTCACGCCGCTTCCGACTTCTCGCGGATCAGCTTGTCCACGACCCCCGGATCCGCCAGGGTGGAGATATCCCCCAGGCTGTCGGTTTCGCCGGTGGCGATCTTGCGCAAGATACGCCGCATGATCTTGCCGGAACGGGTCTTGGGCAGCCCTTCGGCCCAGTGGATCACGTCCGGGGTCGCGATGGCGCCAATCTCCTTGCGCACCCACTCCTTCACTTCCTTGTGCAGCTCGCGGCTCGGCTCTTCCCCGGCGATCAGGGTGACATAGGCGTAAATGCCCTGTCCCTTGATCTCGTGGGGAACACCCACCACCGCCGCTTCGGCGATCTTCGGATGGGCCACCAGAGCGGACTCGATTTCGGCGGTGCCCATGCGGTGGCCTGAGACGTTGAGTACATCATCCACCCGGCCGGTGATCCAGTAGTAGCCGTCCTCGTCGCGACGGGCACCGTCGCCGGTGAAGTAGCGACCCGGGAAGGTGGAGAAGTAGGTCTGCTCGAAGCGCTCGTGATCGCCGAACACGGTACGCATCTGGCCGGGCCAGGAGTCGGTGATCACCAGGTTACCCTCGGTGGCGCCTTCCAGCGGCTCACCCAGGTTGTCCACCAGAGCAGGCTGTACTCCGAAGAAGGGACGGGTGGCCGAGCCGGGCTTGAGCGCGGTGACGCCGGGCAGCGGAGTGATGAGGATGCCGCCGGTTTCGGTCTGCCACCAGGTGTCGACGATGGGGCAGCGCTCGTCGCCGATGGTGCGGTAGTACCACTCCCAGGCTTCCGGGTTGATGGGTTCACCCACCGACCCCATGATGCGCAGGCTGGTGCGGGAAGTGCCTTCGACAGCCTCCTTGCCCTTGGCCATCAGTGCACGAATGGCGGTGGGGGCGGTATAGAGGATGGTGACCTGATGTTTGTCCACCACCTGGCTCATGCGGTTGGTAGCCGGGTAGTTGGGCACCCCTTCGAACATGACGGTGGTGGCGCCGTTGGCCAGCGGCCCGTAGACCAGATAGGAGTGACCGGTGACCCAACCCACGTCGGCGGTACACCAGTAGATGTCCTCTTCGTGGTAGTCGAACACGTATTTGAAGGTGAGGGCGGCATAGACCAGATAGCCGCCCGTGGTGTGCAGCACACCCTTGGGTTTGCCGGTGGAGCCGGAGGTGTAGAGCACGAACAGGGGATCTTCGGAGCCCATGGCTTCGGGCGGACAATCCGGGCTGGCGGCGTTGACCGCATCATGCCACCAGATGTCTCTGTGCTCGTGCCAGGCCACGTTGCCACCGGTGCGCTTGAGGACGATCACCTTGCTGACCTTGGTATCCGGGTGGGTAAGGGCCTCATCCACGTTCTTCTTGAGGGGGATGGGGCGACCGCCTCGCAACCCCTCATCGGCGGTGATGACGACGGAGGCGCCGGAGTCGATGATGCGGCCCGAGAGCGCCTCCGGCGAGAAGCCGCCGAAGACGATGCTGTGCACGGCCCCGATGCGGGTACAGGCCAGCATGGCGATGGCCGCCTCCGGCACCATGGGCATATAAAGGCAGACCATGTGGCCACGCTTGACCCCCTGGGCTTTGAGCACGTTGGCAAACTTGCACACTTCGGCGTGCAGTTCGCGATAGGTGATCTTGCGATCTTCAGCCGGGTTGTCCCCTTCCCAGATGATGGCGACCTTGTCGCCGCGCTCGCTCAGATGACGATCCAGGCAGTTGGCCGAGACGTTGAGCAGACCATCCTCATACCACTTGATGGAGACGTGGCCCGGATCGTAGGAGGTGTTCTTGACGCGGGTGTAGGGGGTCATCCAGTCGAGGATCTTGCCCTGCTCCCCCCAGAAGGCGTCCGGATCCTGCACCGACGCCTGATACATGGCTTCATAACCTTCCTTGTCCAGCAGGGCGCCGTTGCCGATGTGGGCCTTGACCGGGTAGACCTTGCTCTCGCTCATCTCTCACTCCTGTGAATACATTTTCTTAATGATTGAGTAACAACTTATACCTTTGGTTCCCGAGGGCAATTAGACTTTTGGATAGCGACGAAGATAGCAGGTGAGAGGACACGTTGAGGGCAAAGAAGGGAGCCATGGGCTCCCTTCTTTGCTTTCGTGGTGGCGCGGCCAAGGCTCAATGGCGGAGGGGGAGCAGGGGAGGCAGGCTGGGTTCTGGCAGGGGATGGCTGAACAGGTAGCCCTGTCCCTCTTCGCAACGCAGGGATTGCAGGAACTGGCGCTGGGGCTGGGTTTCTATCCCTTCCGCCGTGACGGCCATGCCGAGGGAACTGGCCAGCTGGACTATGGTCCGGCACAGCTCGCGGCTGTGCTTGTCGTCGGGCAACGCCTGGACGAAGGCCCTGTCTATCTTGATGCGATCGATGGGCAGGCTCCTGAGCAGGCTCAGGGAGGAGAAACCGGTGCCGAAGTCGTCGATGGCGATCTGCACCCCCAGCGCCTTGAGACGGGTGAAGAGCCGCAGACTGTGATCCACGCTCTGGATGATGCTCTCGGTCACCTCGATCTCCAGCCGTTCGGCAGGAAAACCGGTCTCGGCCAGAATGGCTGTCACCCGCTCCACGTAGTCGTGGGAGCGCATCTCCCTGACCGACACATTGACCGAGAGCCGGGGCACGGCGAGCCCTTCGGCTAGCCACTGCTGCCCTTGCCGGCAGGCGGTGCGCATCACCCATTCGCCCAGTGGTTCGATGAGACCGCACTCCTCTGCCACCGGAATGAAACGGTCCGGGGATATCATGCCAAGGCTGGGATGCTGCCAGCGGATCAGGGCCTCCAGGCCGCTGAGATGACCATCCGCCAGATCCGTCATGGGTTGGTAGAGCAGGCGAAACTCTTGCTGCTCAATGGCCTTGAGCAGTCCCTGCTCCAGCAGCATCCTCTCCCTGGTCTGTGCCGTCATGTCGGGGGAGTGGAACAGATAGCCGTTGCGGCCACGGCGCTTGGCTTCATGCATGGCGTTGTCCGCCGCGCTGATAAGGCTGTCCGGGGTCTGGCCATGCTCCGGATAGAGGGAGACGCCGATGCTGGCGGAGAGCCTCACCCGCTCCTGGCCGATGTCGGCGGGATCGTGCAGCCTGCGTTGCAACCCCTCGATGAGACCCAGCAGATCCTGGGTCTCCCTGATGGCGGGCAGCAACACCAGAAATTCGTCTGCCCCCAGCCGGATGGCGATGTCTCCGGGGCGCAGACAGTGGCGAATGCGGTCTGCCGACAGCTTGAGCAGCAGATCGCCGGCACTGTGCCCCAGGTTGTCGTTGATGAGCTTGAAGCCGTCGAGATCGATGAACAGCAGCGCCAGGACGTGGTGGTTCACCCTGGCCGTCTCTATCTCCAGGGTGAGGCGCTCTTGCAGCAGATGGCGATTGCCGAGATCGGTGAGGGGATCGTAATAGGAGAGGTGCTGCAAGCGGGCTTCGGCCTGATAGAGACGCAGTGCATGAAGGTGGGTCATCTCCTGCAGGCCGGGGGACGCGGGTGCGTCGAGGTGGGTGCTTGTCTGTGCGGACTCCCTCATCACGAGGACGATGCCATTGAAGGTGCCCTCCTCATCCAGCACGGAGCTGACGCTCACTTGCCAGCGTGCGGGGGAGGCCGCGCGGGAGAGACCGACCGTCTCCACCTCAAATGCGCATCGGGGGGCCCCTTGTCGCAGTTGTTGAAACAGCGGGAGCAGTTGGGGAGTCTGGGCAGGGACAATGTCGAACAGCGTCTTGCCCGGGTGCTCTGCCCGCGCGAGGCCGGTCAGTTCGGCAAAGCGTCCGTTGACGTCGTGGCACCTGAATTCGTGATCGAAGACCCCAATCCCGACGGGCGCCTGGGCGAATAGCTGTTGCAACTCGTGGGGAGAGAGCGGGCCTGACAAATGCCGTGTCGGAACCGATTCGGGTAGCACTTTTTCCATGGAGGCTCCTGAATTGATTGCTTTGTCATTTGGACGGCTGTGTCAGTATGGCAGGAAGTGTCAGGAGAGAAAGAAAGTGTGAGAAGGGTGTGAAATCAACGAGATGTCAGCCTTTCTGGCGGCCAAACGCCTGGATCCCGCGAACAAATACCAGCCAGCCCACCAGATGAAACGGCAACGCCATGGCGTAGAGCACCAGCCAGTGGCTCTCGGTGCCGCTGCTGTTGATGAAATCTGCCCAGGCGGCGAGCAGGGCCAGCATGCCCGCTATCTGGAAACGGCGACGCAGCACCACTTCCACCCCGAGATTGGCGAGGTAGAGGGTCAGCAGGATGCCGGCAAAGCCGGTGAGCTGGGCGGTGCCGTAGAGCGCGCGGTCCGGGTTGAACAGCAGCGTCACGAGGGGAGTGAGACCCTGATCCAGCGGGATCAGGGCCAGCAGCCAGCATGCGATAAGAAGCAGGGCTGTCTTCATGCCGGGCTCAGTCGGCGGACGGTGCCGGTTTGACCAGGGAGAGGTAGTTGGCGTCCATCTTGAGGAACACCCCCAGCAGGCGGGCACTGGCACCGTAGAAGCCAAACGTGTCGGCGGCCCGGCAGGCCTGCTCGAAGCGCTCGAACCAGCCCAGCAGGTGGCCGTGCAGCAGGGACTCCTGCTCGCCAAGCCACGCCTCGCGCTGGTCGGCGGTGGTCGACTCGGCGGCGCGGATGATGAGGCTGCCCATCAGATCCAGCTCGATGGCCAGATGATCGGCAGGCTCATTGTATTTGTCGCTGACGTTGATGCCGAGGCGATCGAGGCGTGCCTGCATCTCGGTCATGGGGGCCTGCATCAGCTGCTTGCCTTCGCCCCGGTAGAGGGATTCGTAGGGCAGGGCACCCTGCTCGGGAGCGCTCAGGAACAGGCCGGCGAAGTCGGCGGCCAGGGCCGTCTGGCGCTCGGGGCGCACCAGCAGGCGGGCGATGGCGTCGTTGAGCTCGGCCACGGCTTCGCGCATGGGGTCGAGAGTAGAGAGGCTCTTCAAGAAGCTGCGCACGTCATAAGTGTCGTATTCAGCGATCTGTGCATCACTGAGTTCGGCAGCAAACAGGGTGGAAAACCACCAGTAAAGCTCGGCCCGGCGTTCGCTGGTCGCCATGAATTCCTGCATTTTTCCTCCGTGGATGACAATCGGGAGCCTTGATGGCCCCCGATTCTAACGACTTTAAAAATAAAGGAAACTCATGGGGCCTTTTGGCCGGATAGCGCCAGGAGAGGGGGGCGCTATTGCGGGATCGCCGTGGGCGACGAGGAGGCCGACTTACTCCTCGACGCGATAGAGCACCTGCTTGCAACGGGGGCAGATGTGCTGGCGGCGGTAATCCATCTGGTGCACCAGGCCGACCTCCCGCTGCTGATGATGACCGCAATGGATGCAGAAAATGAGATCCCCGTCGGCGGCGCCGGGATGGGCCGCCAGGTACTGCTCCCGGGTGGGAAGTGTCTCCCAGTTGGCGGTGCAGGCACCCTTGCGGCTGGCGGTGTAGTAGACCCAGTAGAAGAGAGCGAAGACCGCGACAATCACGAACAGCATCAGATGATCCATCATGGCGTTTCCCCTTGTGTTCCGGGATGGCAGGGAGCGACACCCGCTCGTGCAGATGTCCCATGGCCTAAAGATGTTATCTGTTAGTAAATGCTATATCCATGATCTGGCTCTGGTTTTCATCGCCTTGCCCGGGAAGCGGGGGCGATGGCTGGAGCCGGATTGCGGGTGTGGGGAGGCCGGGGGGATGAGCGAAGCCAGGGGGCGGGATTCGAAATTTGCGACGTATTTTACATTTTATAAACAATTTTTTGGGTGGTTGGACTGTCTCTTTGATCCAGCTCACGTTACAATGCGCGGGCCCACTTCACCTATCGCGCAAACGATTTTCAGGAGATAAACGGATGTTGAAACGTGACATGACCATCGCCGGCTATGATCCAGAGCTGTGGCAGGCCATCACAGACGAGACCCGTCGTCAGGAAGAGCACATCGAGCTGATTGCGTCCGAGAACTACACCAGCCCCCGCGTCATGGAAGCCCAGGGCTCCCAGTTGACCAACAAGTACGCCGAAGGCTACCCGGCCAAGCGTTACTACGGCGGTTGCGAGTATGTGGATGTGGTTGAAACCCTGGCCATCGAGCGCGCCAAAGAGCTGTTCGGTGCCACCTACGCCAACGTGCAGCCGCACTCCGGCTCTCAGGCCAACAGCGCCGTCTACATGGCCCTGCTGCAACCGGGCGACACCGTGCTCGGCATGAACCTGGCCCACGGCGGTCACCTGACCCACGGCTCCCCCGTCAACTTCTCCGGCAAGCTGTACAACATCATCCCCTACGGCATCGACGAGTCCGGCAAGATCGACTACGACGAGATGGAGCGCCTGGCCGTTGAGCACAAGCCGAAGATGATGATCGGCGGCTTCTCCGCCTACTCCGGCATCGTCGACTGGGCCCGCATGCGCGAAATCGCCGACAAGATCGGTGCTTACCTGTTCGTGGACATGGCCCACGTGGCCGGTCTGATTGCCGCTGGCGTCTACCCGAACCCGGTGCCCCATGCTCACGTGGTCACCTCCACCACCCACAAGACCCTGGCCGGTCCGCGCGGTGGTCTGATCCTCTCCGCCGCCGACGACGAAGATCTGTACAAGAAGCTGAACTCCGCCGTCTTCCCGGGTGGTCAGGGCGGCCCGCTGATGCACGTCATCGCCGGCAAGGCTGTGGCCTTCAAGGAAGCGCTGGAGCCCGAGTTCAAGACCTACCAGGCCCAGGTCGTGAAGAACGCCAAGGCCATGGCGGCGACCTTTATCGAGCGCGGCTACAAGATCGTCTCCGGCGGTACCGACAACCATCTGATGCTGGTTGACCTGATCGGTCGCGAGCTGACCGGCAAAGATGCCGACGCAGCCCTCGGCAAGGCCAACATCACCGTCAACAAGAACTCCGTACCGAACGACCCGCGTTCCCCGTTCGTGACCTCCGGCGTGCGTATCGGCACCCCGGCCATCACCCGCCGCGGCTTCAAGGAAGCCGAGTCCATCCAGTTGGCCAATTGGATCTGCGACGTGCTGGACAGCCACGACAACGAAGAAGTGCTGGCGACCGTGCGCGAGAAGGTGCTGGATATCTGCCGCCGCTTCCCGGTCTACGCATAATCAGCCTGACCTTCAGGTTGAAGACCAATGCCACCCTCGGGTGGCATTGTTTTTTGCAGTGTCTGGCAAGATGAGACAGAGGTGACCATGTGCGATGACATGGAAGAGGACGTGCTGGAGGCGTCACTGCGGCAGACGGTTCGGGCCCAGTACCACTTTCGCGCCAGCGAACAGGGGCTGCTGGCCTGGGATGTGTGCCGCTTGATCCGGCTGAGCCGCAACCTGCCGGTGCAGGCGGTGGCACTCGGCGAGATTGCCGAACTTGACCGCGACCACTGGTACGGCCATGGCGATGCCACGCCCACGGTGCGCAGCGTGGTGGCGCATTGCCAGCTCATGATGGCGGCGGATCTCGCCTATCCCATCCTGCTCGACAGCGCCGGTCGGGTGATGGATGGCATGCACCGGGTAGGCAAGGCGCTGATGCTGGGCCACAGCCATATCGAGGCGCGTCGTTTTGCTGTGGATCCTGAGCCCGATTACCTGGATTGCGACCCCGAGGCGTTGCCCTATGACGACTGAGTCCTGCCCGAAGGCCTGGCAGGTTGTCCCTTGTTTTCATGGGCTTTTACCGGCTCTGGATGGCCGTGTTACACTGGCCGGCCTAGCGCCAGCCCCCGGGGCCTGCGCCCATTTTCATCCACGCCGGAGGTCAGATGCATTGCCCTTTCTGTAGTGCCGTTGATACCAAGGTGATCGATTCCCGTCTGGTGGCCGAGGGCCATCAGGTGCGCCGCCGTCGCGAATGCCTGCTCTGTCACGAGCGTTTTACCACCTTCGAAATGGCCGAACTGGTCATGCCCCGCGTCATCAAGTCCAACGGCTCCCGCGAGCCCTTCAACGAAGACAAACTGCGTGCCGGCATTCTGCGGGCGCTGGAGAAGCGGCCGGTGAGCATGGAGGCCATCGAGAAGGCGGTCAACCACGTCAAGTCCCGCCTGCGGGCCACCGGCGAGCGGGAGGTGGCCTCCCAATTGGTGGGCAATCTGGTGATGGATGAGCTCAAGAGCCTGGACAAGGTGGCCTACATCCGCTTTGCCTCCGTCTACCGCAGCTTTGAAGACATTCGCGAATTCGGGGAAGAGATCGCCAAGCTGGAGAAGTAACGCCGGCCTGCGGCTCCCTATGTGAATAAGAGAGGGCCTGCCGTTGCGGCAGCGCCAGTTGTTACACCAGTGAGCCATCCAGATAGCGCATGGTTGCACTGGTGAAAAAGTATGAGGGCGTGCGGCCGCATCCTGCGATGTGTGTGCCCGTCGCCATGGCGTCAGATGCCATGGCCGATCTGCCCGAGAAGGCGTGCGGCAAGCGCGTACACCCTATTTTCTTGTCCCATCGGATGGCCGTGCCACGGGGGACAGGTTGCTGGACACAGGAGCCCGGATGTTTAGTCAAGACGATTACCAATGGATGAGCCGGGCCCTCGAACTGGCCCGGCGCGGCCGTTACACCACGGCTCCCAACCCCTGCGTCGGCGCCGTGCTGGTGAAGGCCGGCGTGGTGGTGGGGGAGGGCTGGCACAAGCGGGCTGGTGAGCCCCATGCCGAGGTCTATGCCCTGCACGCGGCAGGGGAAGAGGCCCGCGGTGCCACCGCCTATGTGACCCTGGAGCCCTGCTCCCATCATGGTCGCACGCCGCCCTGCGCCGAGGCGCTCATCAAGGCCGGGGTGACCCGGGTGGTGGCCGCCATGGTGGATCCCAATCCCCAGGTGGGCGGGCGCGGCCTGCGGATGCTCTCCGAGGCGGGGATCAAGACCGATTTCGGCCTGCTGGCCGCGGAAGCCGAGGCCCTCAATCCCGGTTTCTTCAAGCGGATGCGCACCGCGTTTCCGCTGGTGACGGTCAAGCTGGGGGCGAGCCTGGATGGTCGCACCGCCATGGCGAGTGGCGAGAGCCAGTGGATCACCTCTCCGGAGGCGCGCCGGGACGTGCAGCGGCTGCGGGCACGTCACGATGCGGTCCTCTCCAGCGCCGAAACCGTGCTGGCGGATGGCGCCTCCCTCACCGTGCGCTGGGACGAGCTGCCCCCCTCGGTCAAGGCGGTCTATCCCAAAGAGACGTTGCGCCAGCCACTGCGGGTCATCGTGGATTCGCAAAATCGGCTCACCCCGGATCTGCCCCTGTTCCAGAGCGAGAGCCCGGTACTGCTGGCCCGCCACAAGGCATCCGGTGAGTGGCCCGCCTGGGTGCAGCAGCTGGAGGTGCCGCTGCTGGATGGCAAGCTGGATCTGGTCAGCCTCTTCATGCTGCTGGCCAAACAGAACGTCAACTCGGTACTGGTGGAGGCGGGGCCACGGCTGTGCGGCGCCCTGCTGGAGAAGGGGCTGGTGGACGAGCTGGTGCTCTATCAGGCGCCCAAACTGATGGGGGATGAGGGGCGCGGCCTGTTCCATCTGCCGGGGCTGACCCGGCTGTTCCAGGCCCCCAAACTCAACCTCAAGGATGTGCGCATGCTTGGCCAGGATATTCGCATCACTGCGAAAATAGCCTGATTTTTCAATGTTCACGGGGGCATCCGTCGCCCCCGTCATCAGCAAGGTGATCTGCATGTTTACCGGAATTATCGAAGCGGTGGGAACCCTGGCCGAGCTGCGTCGCCAGGGGGAGGACATGGCCCTCACCGTGCACGCGCCGACCCTGGACTTCAGTGACGTCAAGCTGGGCGACTCCATCGCTACCAACGGCGTCTGCCTCACCGTGGTGGCGCTCGGGGATCACAGCTACACCGCCGACGTCTCCCTGGAGACCCTCTCCCGCACCGGTTTTTCTGCCGCCAAGGTGGGTGATCCGGTCAACCTCGAGAAGGCGTTGATGCCCACCTCCCGCCTCGGCGGCCACCTGGTCTCCGGCCACGTGGACGGCATCGGCGAGGTGAAGAGCAAATCGTCCAGCGGCCGCGCCATCGAATACTGGATCAAGGCGCCGGGGGAGCTCTCCCGCTACATCGCCGAGAAGGGGTCGATTGCGGTGGATGGCATCAGCCTCACCGTCAATGCGGTTCAGGGGGATCTGTTCCGGCTGACCATCGTGCCCCACACCGCCCAGGAGACCACCATCGCCCGCTGGAAACCCGGCTACCGGGTCAACCTCGAGGTGGACCAGATAGCCCGCTATCTGGAGCGGCTGATGACGGGCAAGCGCGAGGAGAGCAGTGCCTCTACCCTGACCCTGGAAAAGCTGGCCCAGTCCGGATTCTTGTGAGCCGTTTTGACGGGAAAACGCGGTTCTGTGATCCCGCGCGGATTGAAACGGGGCCGCGTGCCCCCATCTAGAGCACAATACGCAGTATCAAGTCGAGCCGACTGGCTCAATCCCCAAGCATGTTGATGGAGTAGCCCATGGCGCTGAGCACGACCCAGGAAATCATTGCCGATATCAAGGCTGGCAAGATGGTGATCCTGATGGATGACGAAGACAGGGAGAACGAAGGGGACCTGATCATGGCCGCCTCCTGTGTCCGCCCGGAAGACATCAACTTCATGGCGCGCTACGGTCGTGGCCTCATCTGCCTGACCCTGACCCGGGATCGCTGCAAGCAGCTGGCGCTGCCGCTGATGGTCGATCGCAACAATGCCCAGTTCTCCACCGCCTTCACCGTCTCCATCGAGGCGGCGGAAGGGGTGACCACCGGCATCTCCGCCGCCGACCGCGCCGTCACCGTGCAGGCTGCGGTGGCGCCCCATGCCAAGGCCGCCGATCTGGTGCAGCCCGGCCACATCTTCCCGCTGATGGCGCAGGATGGCGGTGTGCTGACCCGCGCCGGCCACACCGAAGCGGGCTGCGATCTGGCCCGGCTGGCCGGCTTCGAGCCTGCCTCCGTCATCGTCGAGATCCTCAACGAAGACGGCACCATGGCCCGGCGCCCGGATCTCGAGATCTTCGCCGAAGAGCACGGCATCAAGCTCGGCACCATTGCCGACCTTATCGAATACCGCAACCAGCACGAGACCACGGTAGAGAAAGTGGCCGAGTGCAAGTTGCCCACCGAATACGGCGAGTTCGACCTCGTCACCTTCCGCGACACCATCGACAACCAGGTCCACTTCGCCCTGAAGAAAGGGGACGTGAAGGCCGACCAGCCGACCCTGGTACGGGTGCACCTGCACGACGTGCTGAGCGATCTGCTGCTCACCGACCGCCACAGCGCCCGCAGCTGGCCGCTGCCCAAATCCATGGCCCGCATCGCCGACGAGGGCGGGGTGCTGGTGATCCTGGGGGCGGAAGCCCATGGCGCCGAGCTGCTGGCCAGGGTCAAGGGTTTTGAAGCCGCCGACAAGGGGCTGGCGCCGGAAGGGGCCAAGTGGCAGGGCACCTCGCGCCGGGTCGGGGTCGGTTCCCAGATCCTCAAGGCGCTGGGGGTCGGCAAGATGCGCCTGTTGAGCTCCCCCAAGAAGTACCATGCCCTCGGTGGCTTTGGTCTGGAAGTGGTGGAGTACGTCGGCGAGTAAGCGCTGCGTATGGTTGAATTCATCACCATGGCCGCCCGTTGCGGCCATGGTTTTTTGTCGCGGCTCTGTTGTGCTAGAATGCGTGCACTTTTGAGCCCGGCCCCTAATTGATTGCACAGAGACAGGATTTCCAATGAAGATTATCGAAGGAAATATCGCCGCTCCCGAGGCGCGTGTTGCTATTGTCGTTGCCCGTTTCAACAGCTTCATCAATGACAGCCTGGTGAACGGCGCGCTGGACGTGCTGAAGCGTCAAGGTCAGGTCCAGGAGAGCAATCTGACCCTGGTGCGCGTACCGGGGGCCGTCGAAATTCCCCTGGCGGCCAAGAAGCTGGCCAAGAGCGGTCAATACGACGCCATCGTCGCACTCGGCACCGTCATCCGCGGCGGTACCTACCACTTCGAACTGGTAGCGAGCGAGAACGGCAAGGGTCTGGCCCAGGTAATGATGGAATACGACATTCCCGTTGCCTTCGGCGTGCTGACCACTGAAAACATTGAACAAGCCATCGAACGCGCCGGTACCAAGGCGGGTAACAAGGGTGCAGAGGCTGCACTGAGCGCGCTCGAAATGATCAACGTCCTGAAACAACTGGACGTGTAACGAGGAGAAATGCATTGAAACCGTCCGAGCGCCGTAAGGCCCGCCATTGCGCCACCCAGGCCATCTACCAGTGGCAGATGACCCAGGCCAACGTGGGCGACATCGAAGAGCAGTTCAAGATCGATCAGGACACCAAGGGTGTGGACCTGAACTATTTCCGCGATCTGCTGTTCGGGGTAGCGGTCCACTGCAACGAGCTGGACAAGGTGTTCGCGCCTTTCCTCTCCCGTCCGCTGGAAGAAGTGGACATGGTGGACAAGGCGATCCTGCGTCTGGCGACCTACGAGCTGACCCGTCGTGAAGATGTGCCGCCGCGCGTGGTGATCAACGAAGCGATCGAGCTGGCCAAAGCCTTCGCCGCCGATGACAGCCACAAGTTTGTCAACGGCGTCCTGGACAAGGTGATCAAGACGCTGCCCAAGCGCTGATCCTGCTGTCCGTCAGCAATTAAGAGAGGAGCCAGCTTATTGCTGGCTTTTTACTGTATGGGTGAATTTGAGCTGATTGAGAAGTACTTCAAGGTCCCCCACGCCCGCAAGGACGTGGTGATGGGCCCTGGAGATGACTGTGCCCTGCTGACCCTGCCCCCCGACGCCCAGTTGGCGGTGAGCACGGACACCCTGGTGAGCGGCGTGCACTTCTTCCCCGACATGGATCCGGTGGATCTCGGCTACAAGGCGCTGGCGGTCAATCTCTCCGATCTGGCCGCCATGGGGGCCGAGCCGCGCTGGGTCTCCCTGGCCCTGACCCTGCCCGCCATCAACGAGCGCTGGGTCGCGGGTTTCGCCGAAGGGTTCCTCGAGCTCGCCGAGTACTACAACGTGGCGCTGGTGGGGGGAGACATGACCCGCGGGCCCCTCTCCATCACCGTCTCGGTGAAAGGATCGGTCCCGGCAGGTCGCGCCCTGCTGCGCAGCGGCGCCAAGGCCGGTGACGGGGTCTACGTGACCGGTACCCTGGGAGATGCCGCCCTGGCGCTCTCCCACCTGCTGGGCAAGCGCACCCTCAACGAGAACCAGCTGGCGGCCGTGCTGCCGCGCCTCGACCATCCCCATCCCCGCATCCTGGCCGGTCAGGCCCTGCGCGGGCTGGCCAGCAGCGCCCTGGATCTCTCCGACGGCCTGGCGTCTGATCTCGGCCACATCCTCAAGGCGTCCGGCGTGCGGGCCCAGATCGATCTCAACCTGCTGCCCCTCTCCCCCGTGTTGCAGGATGCGGTGCCGGCCATGGATGCCTGGCAGCTGGCCCTGGCCGGGGGCGACGACTACGAGCTCTGCTTCACCGTGCCCCAGGAGCATCACGGCGCCCTGGACACGGCGCTGGCCAATTGTGGCGTGAAGTTCACCCGCATCGGTCGCATCCTGGCCGGGGAGCCTGGCATCGACTACCTGCAGGACGAACAACCCGTCGAACTGCACCTCAAGGGCTGGGATCACTTCGCATGATGTCTTTCAAGATAAAGCCCGAACTGACGCGGCTGAACCTTAAAAACCCGCTCCACTTCCTTGCGGTTGGGTTTGGCTCCGGCCTCTCCCCCAAGGCGCCGGGCACCATGGGGACCCTGGCAGCCATCCCGCTCTATCTGTTGGTGAGCGGGCTGCCGACCTCCTGGTTCATCGTCCTGCTGGTGGTGGGTTTCGTGGCGGGCATCCGCATCTGCCAGAGCGCCACCGACGCCATCGGGATGCCGGATCACGGGGCTATCGTCTGGGACGAGGTCATCGGATTCGGGGTCACCATGATTGCGGCCCCGGCCGGCTGGGAGTGGGTGCTGGCGGGTTTCGTGCTGTTTCGCCTGTTCGACGTGCTCAAGCCCTGGCCCATCTCCTGGTTCGATCGCCGCATTCACGGCGGGCTTGGCATCATGCTGGACGATCTCATCGCTGGCCTGTTTGCCCTGGCCTGCATGCAACTGCTTGCCCACTGGTGAGGGGAGGTGGCTCCCGAACGCCCGTCTCGTTGTTTTTCACTCCTCTCCTCTTGCAAAGAGGTCGGATATACCGCACACGCAGGCCCTGAGGGGCCTGCGTTTTTTTGTATGCAATCCCTCCCGGCTTGCCGTGCCGGCGGGCCTGTGGCCCAGGTTGATCCTTCTGCATTGTCCCTATTTAGCTCTGCCTATTTTTCCTTACTCCGGATATGCTGCCGTCAAAAAATCATTTCACATAAATATTCACTACTCATTCGAAGCTGGTCAGCATAATGCTGATAGTGAATAAGATGGTTTGTTGCTATTTTGTTGAAACATAATTGGTTGATGGTCTCGCATTGCCAGCGTAATCTCTGGTAATGTGACTTTTATCGACATTTTAACCCCAGGGTGTCGGCATTCTCTGGGCAAAGTATTGCGAAATTGTATAACTGGATCATTTACACCTGCGGGCAAACCGACTAACTTACTCGCGGGTTATTCCAAAAAAATGCAAAAAACCCGCCCGGATCGCTGGTTTGGCTGCCTCATGGATTGAGCGTTAATTACACAACAACGGCTCTCGAGCAGTACCAAGGCACAACCAGCATCTGCGGCTGATTTACGGACGAATTATTTGGGACGGATGTCCCCCGCAGAGGTAACCATGTCCTTGCTTGAAGTCAAAAACTTGCGGATCGAGTACCCCTCCCGCTACGGGGTGCTTGCCGCGGTCAAAGATCTCTCTTTTTCTGTTGAAAAGGGCGAGATCGTCGGCGTCGTCGGTGAGTCCGGCGCTGGCAAATCCACCATCGGCAACGCCGTCATCGATCTGTTGAGCCCGCCCGGTCGCATCGCCCGTGGTGACATCTACCTCAACGGCGAGCTCATCTCCGGGAAGAGCCAGAACGAGATGCGGGCCATTCGCGGCTCGCGCATCGGTTTCATCTTCCAGGATCCCATGACCTCCCTCAACCCGCTGTTCACCGTGGAGCAGCAGCTGGTGGAGACCATCCTCGCCAACACCGACCTGTCCCGCGAGGCGGCCTTTGCCAAGGCCCTCGAGCTGATGGGGGCGGTGGGGATCCCGAACCCGGACGTGCGCATCAAGCAGTATCCTCACCAGTTCTCCGGTGGCATGCGCCAGCGGGTGGTGATCGCCATCGCCCTCTCCGGGGATCCCGAGCTCATCATCGCCGATGAGCCGACCACGGCGCTGGACGTCTCCATCCAGGATCAGATCCTCCAGCTCATCCGCAACCTGTGCAAAGAGCGCCAGGTAGGCTGCATGCTGGTGACCCATGACATGGGTGTGGTCTCCAACGTCACCGACAAGGTGGCGGTGATGTACCGCGGCGATCTGGTGGAGTTTGGCACCACGGAACAGGTGCTGGGCCGCCCCAATCACCCCTATACCCGCAGCCTCATCTCGGCGGTGCCCCGCTCGGATGTGAAGCTGGTGCGCTTCCCCCTGGTCTCCTATATCGAGGATGCCGGTGCGGCGGATACCGGCATCGATCTCAAGACCCACTGGCTCGGCCAGAGTCAGGACGAGCGCACCTATGAAGGCGCGCTGTTGCGGGTGGAGAACGTGGATCTGAAGTTCGTCACCAAAGATTCCATCTTCCCGAGCCGCCGCCAGTACGTGCGGGCCTGCAACAACATCAGCTTCGAGATCTTCGAGGGTGAGACCTTCGGTCTGGTGGGGGAGTCGGGCTCCGGCAAATCCACCATCGCCCGTGCCATCACCGGGCTCTATCCGCCCGACACCGGCAAGATTGTCTTCGAGGGGATCGATCTCACCGCCCTGAAAGGGGAGCACGAGCGTCGCCCCCTGCGCCGCCAGATGCAGATGGTGTTCCAGAACCCGTACTCTTCGATGAACCCGCGCATGAAGGTGCGTGACATCATCGCCGAGCCGATCCGCTTCCACCGCCTCGCCGAGAGCGAGCGGCAGATAGAGCAGATCGTCGGGGACCTGCTGGATCACGTGGGCCTGGGCCGCGGCGCCGGGGTCAAGTATCCCCACGAGTTCTCCGGTGGTCAGCGCCAGCGCATCTCCATTGCCCGCGCCCTGGCGACCCGCCCGCGCTTCCTCATCTGCGACGAGCCCACCTCGGCGCTGGATGTCTCGGTGCAGGCCCAGATCCTCAACCTGCTCAAAGACTTGCAACAGGAGCTTGGGCTCACCATGCTGTTCATCAGTCACGATCTGCCGGTCATCCGCCAGATGTGCGACCGCATCGGTGTGATGCAGCACGGTCATCTGGTGGAAGTGGCCGAGACCGAGAAACTGTTCACCAATGCCGAGCATGAGTACAGCCGCAAGCTGATTTCCCTCATGCCGGAATTCAAGGGAATGTCCCGCGAGGGGCTGGAAATCGCAAGCTAGGAAAGCACCGGTTCGCCGGTTTGTCTGTCAATAAAAAGCCAAAAGCATGGAGAAAGACATGAAGAAAGGATTATCCAAGATCGCCATGGCGCTGTTCGCCGCTGGTCTCGCGTTCAACGTTTCTGCTGCCGACATCAAGGTCGCCGTCGCGTCCGACGCCACCTCTCTGGACCCGCAGGAGCAGCTCTCCGGTCAGACCCTGGAGATGTCTCACCTGGTGTTCGACCCCCTGATGCGTTACACCCAGGATCTGCAGTTCGAGCCGCGTCTGGCCGAGAAGTATGAGCGCATCGACGACAAGACCGTCCGTTTCCACCTGCGCAAGGGTGTGAAGTTCCACTCCGGCAACGACTTCACCGCCGATGACGTGGTATGGACCGTCAACCGTCTGAAGGCCTCCCCGGACTTCAAGGCGATCTTCGACCCCATCGCCGAAGCCAAGAAGGTGGATGATTTCACCGTGGATCTCGTCACCGCCAAGCCGTTCCCGCTGGTGCTGCAGACCGTCACCTACATCTTCCCGATGGACTCCAAGTTCTATAGCGGCAAGACCGAGGCGGGCAAGGACAAGGCCGAGATCGTGAAGAACGGTGACTCCTTCGCCTCCACCAATGTCTCCGGTACCGGTCCGTTCAGCGTCAAGTTCCGCGAGCAGGGCGTGAAGCTGGAATACGTGCGCAACGCCAACTACTGGGACAAGGCCTCCAAGGGCAACGTCGAAAACCTGACCGTGGTACCGATCAAGGAAGACGCCACCCGTGTTGCAGCCCTGCTGGGCGGCGACGTGGACATGATCTACCCGGTTGCCCCGAACGATCTGGAGCGCGTGAAGAACGGCAAGGATTCCCAGCTGGTCACCCTGTCCGGTACCCGTGCCATCATCATCGAGCTGAACCAGAACACCAACCCGGCGCTGAAAGACAAGCGCGTGCGTCAGGCGATCAACTACGCCATCAACCAGGTGGGCATCGTCGACAAGATCAACAAGGGCTTCGGTACCCCGGCCGGCCAGCTGAGCCCGAAAGGCTACGCAGGCTACAACGAGGCGCTCAAGCCCCAGTATGATCTGGCCAAGGCCAAGGAGCTGATGAAGGAAGCCGGTTACGAGAAGGGCTTCAAGATGAGCTTCATCTCCCCGGCTGCCCGCTACGTCAACGACGTCAAGATTGCCCAGGCCGTCTCCGCCATGCTGTCCAAGATCAACATCAAGGTGGATCTGAAGACCATGCCGGTGGCCCAGTACTGGCCGGAGTTTGACAAGTGCGCCGCTGACATGCAGCTGATCGGCTGGCACTCCGACACCGAAGACAGTGCGAACTTCTTCGAGTTCCTGACCTTCACCAAGGATGCCAAGACCGGCATGGGTCAGTACAACTGCGGCGGTTATGCCAACGCAGAAGCTGACAAGATGGTGATGGAAGCCAACACCGAGACCGATCCTGCCAAGCGTGCCGCCATCCTGCAGAAGGTGGAAGCCATGCTGATCGACGACGCTGCCTATGTGCCGCTGCACTGGGAAGACCTGGCCTACGGTGCCAAGAAGAACGTCGACATCAAGCCGGTGGTCAACGTGATGAACTTCCCTTATCTGGGTGACCTGGTGGTCAACAAGTAAGCGAAGCGTTTAAGGAAGGACCCGGCGGGGCACCCATGGTTGCCCCGCCATTAACAGAAGCCTGTGCCAAGACACAGGCCACGTAGAAGGACAAGCATGTTTACATTCCTGCTGAAACGGTTCTATCAGGCCGTGATAGTGATGTTCGTCATCAGCCTGGTCGCCTTCTCCATCCAGGACAACCTGGGGGATCCGCTGCGCGAGCTGGTGGGACAATCCGTCTCCGAGTCCGTGCGCCAGGAGCTGCGCGACAAGATGGGACTCAATGATCCCTTCCTCGTGAAATACAGCCGCTTCTTGAAGAACGCGGTACACGGGGATCTGGGCACTTCCTATTTCTTCAAGCGACCAGCCCTCGAGGTTATCCTCGACAAGCTGGTGGCTACCCTTGAGCTGGTGTTTGCCGCCGCGCTCATCATCGTCGTGGTCTCCATTCCGCTGGGGGTTTATTCGGCGATAAGACCGCGCAGTTTCCTGACCAAGCTCATCATGGCGGTGAGCAGCATCGGCATCTCGATCCCGGTCTTCCTGACCGCCATCATGCTGATGTACCTCTTCTCCATCCAGCTGGGCTGGCTGCCGGCCTATGGCCGTGGCGAGACTTACAACCTGCTGGGCTGGGAGTCGGGATTCTTTACCTGGGACGGTATCCTGCACCTGGTGCTGCCTGCGGTCTCCCTCTCGTCCATCATGCTGCCGCTGTTCATCCGGCTGGTGCGCTCGGAGATGCTGGAGCAGCTCTCCTCCGAGTACGTCAAGTTTGCCCGTGCCAAGGGGCTGGACAACAACAAGGTCTACTACCAGCACGCCCTGAAGAACACCATGCTGCCGGTCATCACGGTGGGCGGTGTGCAGATCGGGACCATGGTGGCCTACACCATCTTGACCGAGAGCGTGTTCCAGTGGCCGGGGACCGGCTTCCTCTTCCTTGAGGCGATCCACCGGGTCGATACGCCCCTCATCACCGCCTACGTCATCTTCGTGGGCCTGATCTTCGTGGTGACCAATACCCTGGTCGACCTGCTCTACGGGTTGATCAACCCGACCGTCAACCTGACCGCCAAGGGGTAACAGATGACTAATGCTGTAACTGCAAGCCCAAGCCGTTGGGCACGCTTCAAAAATTCCGACATCGTCTACTACTTCCTGCGGGACAAGGTAGCCATGTTCAGCTTTGCGGTGTTTGTGGTCTTCGTGCTGGCGGCCCTGCTGGCACCCTGGATCGCACCGCACAACGTCTATGACCAGACCAGCTTCGATCTGATGGATGCGGAGCTGCCCCCCTCCTGGCTGGAAGGGGGCGAGGCCCGCTTCTGGCTCGGGACCGACAACCAGGGACGCGACATCTGGAGCACCATCCTCTATGGCGCCCGCATCTCCCTGACCATTGGTCTGTTCGCGGTGGGGCTGCAGCTGGTGCTCGGTATCGTCATCGGTCTGATGGCCGGTTACTTTGGTGGTCGCATCGACAACCTGCTGATGCGCTTTGCCGATGTGCAGCTGTCGTTCTCCACCATGATGGTGGCGATCATCATCTCCGCCATCTTCCAGGCGACCTTTGGCTCCGAGTTCTACTCGAAGTTCGCCATCCTGATGCTGGTGGTGATCATCGGTATCGCCGAGTGGCCCCAGTATGCCCGGACGGTACGCGCCTCCGTGCTGGCGGAGAAGAAGAAGGAGTATGTGGAAGCAGCTCAGGTGATGGGGTTCCGCGCCCCGCGCATCATGTTCCGCCACATTCTGCCGAACTGCCTGTCCCCCATCCTGGTCATCTCTACCGTGCAGGTGGCGAACGCCATCATGAGCGAGGCTGCCCTCTCCTTCCTGGGTCTGGGGATGCCGGTGGATCAACCGTCCCTGGGGTCGCTCATCAGTGTGGGCTTCAACTATATCTTCTCCGGATCCTGGTGGATCACCGCCTTCCCGGGCCTCTGCCTGGTGGTGCTGGTGCTGGTGATCAACCTGCTGGGTGACTGGCTGCGGGATGTGTTCAACCCGAAGATCTACAAGGGCTGATAAACCTATCCACGAACTGGCTGCGAGGCCGTGATCAAGGTTCATGTGCTGCTCACTTATGTGGAATCAGGAGTGCTCATGTATGTCTCGGTTCCTGAGCGGCTTGTAACCTTGTTGACGGCCTTCTCGCGACAGTGTGTGAGCAGGTTTGGTCTGGCACAGTGAATAACAAAAAAAGGGCGCCATCAGGCGCCCTTTTTATTGCTTGCAATAACCCTTGTCAGGCCTGCAGCCAGCTCTCGATGCGGGTCTGAATGCCCACGCTGTCCAGCCCCAGCAGGGCGTAGATCTCATCCTGGGTGCCCTGCTCGATGAAGCGGTCCGGCAGGCCGAGGTTGAGCACGGGTTTGCACTGCTTGCAGCCCATCAGCAGCTCGTTCACCGCAGAGCCTGCACCGCCCATGATGGCGTTGTCCTCGAGGGTGACGAACTGATCGTGGGAGGCGGCCAGAGAGAGCACCAGCGCCTCGTCCATGGGTTTGACGAAGCGCATGTCCACCAGGGTGGCATCCAGCGCCTCGGCGGCTGCTCTGGCCTGTTGCAGCAGGGTGCCGAACGCCAGGATGGCGGTCCCCTTGCCCTCGCGAACCACACGTCCCTTGCCGAGGGGCAGGGCCTGCATCTCGCTCTCGGCCTGGATACCGGTGCCGCTGCCACGGGGGTAGCGCACCGCCGCTGGCCCGTTGCACAGATAGCCGGTGTAGAGCATCTGACGGCACTCGTTCTCGTCGGACGGGGTCATCACCACCATGTTGGGCACGGTGCGCAGGAAGCTGATGTCGAACGCCCCCTGATGGGTCGGGCCGTCGGCCCCCACCAGACCGGCCCGGTCGATGGCGAACAGCACCGGCAGGTTCTGCAGCGCCACGTCGTGGATAAGCTGGTCATAGGCCCGCTGCAGGAAGCTCGAATAGATGGCGACCACGGGTTTCTGGTCGGCGATGGCGAGACCGGCGGCGAAGGTGACCGCATGTTGCTCGGCGATGGCCACGTCGAAGTAGCGATCCGGATATTGCTGGCTGAATTTCACCAGACCGGAGCCTTCGCGCATGGCGGGGGTGATGCCGACCACGCGCTCGTCCTTGGCGGCGATGTCGCACAGCCACTGACCGAAGATGGCGGAGAAGGTGGGTTTGCCACCGGCGCTCTTGGGCAGGGCACAGTCATCCGGGTTGAATTTGGGGACGGCGTGATAACCGATGGGATCTTTTTCCGCCGGCTCGTAGCCCTTGCCCTTCTTGGTCTTGACGTGCAGCAGTTGGGGACCCTTGAGGTTGCGCATGTTGCGCAGGGTTTCGACCAGGGCATGGATGTCGTGACCGTCGATGGGGCCGATGTAGTTGAAGCCGAACTCCTCGAACAGAGTGCCGGGTACCACCATGCCCTTGAGGTGCTCCTCGGCCCGCTTGGCGAGCTCCTTGACCGGCGGCAGACCCGCCAGCACCTTCTTGCCCCCCTCGCGAATGGTGGTGTAGAGCTTGCCGGACATCAGCCTGGCGAGGTGATTGTTCAGGGCCCCCACGTTCTCGGAGATGGACATCTCGTTGTCGTTGAGCACCACCAGCATGTCCTTGTGGACGTCGCCGGCGTGATTGAGGGCCTCGAAGGCCATGCCGGCGGTGATGGCGCCATCACCGATGACCGCGACCACCTTGCGGCCAAGCCCTTCACTTTCGGCCGCCACCGCCATACCGAGCGCTGCCCCGATGGAGGTGCTGGAGTGGCCCACGCTGAGCACGTCGTACTCGCTCTCTTCCCGCCAGGGGAAGGGGTGCAGGCCATCTTTCTGGCGAATGGTGTGAATGCGTTCCCGTCGTCCGGTCAGGATCTTGTGGGGATAGGCCTGGTGGCCTACGTCCCACACCAGTCGATCGAAGGGGGTGTTGTAGACATAGTGCAGGGCGACCGTCAGCTCGACAGTGCCAAGGCCGGAGGCGAAGTGGCCGCTGGAGCGGCTCACCGAGCGCAGCAGATACTCGCGCAGCTCGTTGCACACCACGGGCAGCCGCTCGAAGGGGAGGGATCGCAAATCGACCGGCGTGTCCGCGAGGGCCAGGTTGGGAAAATCGCTAATATCAACGCTCATATTGTTACTGTTATCCAGCGTTTAGTGGGTTCGCTCGATGATGTAATCGGCAAACGCTTCCAGAATGTCGGTATTGTAGGGCAAGGATTGCAGGGCTGTTAAGGCCTTGTCATGCAGTTCGCGAGCCAGCTCACGGGCATTGTCGAGTCCGAGCAGGGCCGGATAGGTACTCTTTTCCAGCGCCAGATCCGAGCCTTGCGGCTTGCCCAGGGTGGCGGTATCGCCCGTGATGTCGAGGATGTCGTCCTGCACCTGGAAGGCGAGTCCGATGGCGGCGGCATAGGCTTGCAGGGCGGTGAGGGTGACGGGTTCCACGTCAGCCTTGCACAGGGCGCCGAGGGTCACGGCGCACTCGATGAGGGCCCCGGTCTTGTGGCGGTGCACTTGCTCCAGCTCGGCGAGGCTGATCCGGCGCCCTTCGGCGTCCAGATCCAGTGCCTGACCGCCGCACATGCCGAGATAGCCGGACGCGCGGGCCAGGGCACTCAGCATCCGCACCCGGTTGGCCATCAATGTATCGGGCATGGGGTGGTCGGCCAGAATGGAAAACGCCAGGGTCTGCAGGGCATCGCCTGCCAGGATGGCTGTGCCTTCATCGAAGGCCTTGTGTACGGTGGGCTGACCACGACGCAGGTCGTCGTCGTCCATGGCGGGCAGGTCGTCGTGCAGGAGGGAGTATGCGTGAATGCACTCCACGGCGGCGGCGGGGCCATCCAGCAGTTCGCTCTTGACGCCCAGCATCTCGCCGACGGCATAGACCAGGAAGGGGCGCACCCGTTTTCCACCGAGCAGCAGGCCGTATTTCATCGCGTCCCGCAGACGTGGCGCCATGGCGGGCAGGGCGTCAAGCTGTGCCGAGAGGCAGTCGTCGATGCGGCGCCGATGCAGGCGGGAGAAATCGTCCAGGGTCACTCACTCCTCTCCTTGTTCTGCTCGAAAGGGGACCGCTTGCTCGCTGCCATCGGCCTGGGTCAGGAGGATCTGGATCTTCTGCTCGGCCTGTTCCAGCTTCTGCTGGCCGGCGCGCACCAGATGGATGCCCTGTTCGAATTGTTTGAGTGCCTCCTCGAGGGGGAGCGAGCCCTGTTCGAGTTGATGCACTATGGTTTCCAGCTCTTCCAGGGTGGCATCAAAACTCAGACGGTCGATTTTTTTACTGGCCATGTCCATCCTCGGGGATTGAAAAAAACGGCTCATCTTAACATCGACCGGCCACAGGGGGGAGGCAGAAAAACGCGGCGTCCTCAAACTATCCTGACCCTGGCCGATAAGAACGGGCATGCAACCACGCAGTGCCGATCGGCGATTGCGGTGTGCCGGACTTGCTGCCGGGGACGCAATAGCAGAAAATTCAATGCAATATAATGAGACGGCACGTTCGGCGACAGGAGTAGGGATGTGGATTTAGGGAGTCTGATAGGCTTAGTGCTGGGGTTCGGGGTCGTAGTGTACGGCATGTTGCTGGGCGGCCCCATGAGCATGTATGTGGACATGCCATCGGTCTACATCACCATACTGGGGTCCGTGTTCATCTGCATGATGAAATTCAACCTCGGTCAGTTTCTGATGGCCTTCAAGGTCGCGGGCAAGGCCTTCATGTACAAGGGGGACAAGCTCGACGATCTCATCACCAAGGCGGTGGAACTGGCGGATGCGGCCCGCAAGGGGGGCTTTCTGGCCCTGGAGGCGGCGGAGATCCCCAATACCTTCATGAAGAAGGGCATCGACATGCTGGTGGACGGCCATGATGCCGACGTGGTGCGTGCGGTGATGGAGAAGGACATCGAACTGACGTCCGAGCGTCACGCCACGACCATCAAGGTGTTCCGCTCCCTGGGGGATCTCGGTCCGGCCATGGGCATGATCGGTACCCTGGTGGGGCTGGTGGCCATGCTGGCCAACATGAGCGACCCCAAATCCATCGGTCCGGCCATGGCGGTGGCCTTGCTGACGACCCTGTATGGCGCCATCGAGGCCAACATGATTGCCATCCCCATCGCTGACAAGCTGGAACTGCGCAGCGGCGAGGAACAGTTGAGTCGTACCCTGATCCTCGACGCCATCATGGGGATCCAGGATGGACAGAACCCGAGGGTGATCCAGGCCATGTTGCAGAACTACCTGAATCAGTCCAAACGCAACAACGGGACCGAATAGGAGCGCACAGATGGCAAAGTGCAAGTGCCCGCCTCCCGGATTGCCCGGTTACATGGGAACCTTCGCGGATCTCATGTCTCTGCTGATGTGCTTCTTCGTGCTCTTGCTCTCCTTTGCCGAGATGGATGTGCAGAAGTTCAAGCAGATCGCCGGTTCCATGGAGAAGGCGTTCGGGGTGCAGAACATCCTGGAGGTCAAGGATATCCCCAAGGGAACCTCCGTCATCGCCCAGGAGTTTCGTCCTGGTCGCCCCGAGCCGACGCCTATTGACACCATCATGCAGCAGACCATCGACATGACCCAGACCGAGCTGGATTTCCAGCCTGGGGATGCGGACAAGGCGGGTGGACATGACAAGACCGAAGGCCAGCAGAGCGGTGGCGATACCGCCCAGGAGGCCCAGAAGGCGCAGGAACAGTCCAACACCCTGGCCAAGGCACTGGCGGAGCAGATGCAGGCCCAGATCCAGGATGGGGCCATCGAAATAGAGGCGCTGGGTCAGCAGATCATCATTCGCATTCGCGAGAAAGCGGCGTTCCCGGCGGGATCCGCCTTCCTGCAACCCCAGTTCTGGCCGGTGATCCGCAAGGTGGCTGCGCTGCTCAAGGATGTGCCGGGGGAGATCACCGTCTCCGGCCACACCGACAATGTGGCCACCGAGGACGAGTTGTTCCAGTCCAACTGGGAGCTTTCATCCCAGCGGGCGGTGGCGGTTGCCCACCAGATGATCAAGGTGCCCGGTTTTGACGGCAATCGTCTGGTGGTGCAAGGGATGGCGGATTCCCAGCCGCTGGTGCCCAACAACAGCCCGGAGAATCGGCGCATGAACCGACGTGTCGAGATCGCCATCATGCAGGGCAAACCGACGGTGTCGGCTCCGCTTGGCGTCTCGGAATCCAAGTAACGCTGGCCCAAAGCGGGATCCCGCTCGCAGGGGCTGACATGGATTTTGTGGCGGCTTCATATTAAGATGCCCCATCCGAACCGACAGCTGCGGCTCTCTTTTGATTGCCGCAGCTTCTCTTTATAAAGCAACCCAGGTTTCGACTATGAATCATACTCCGATGACTGTTCGCGGCGCTGAAAAGCTGCGTCAAGAGCTCGATTATCTCAAGACCGAGCTGCGTCCCCAGATTATCGAAGCGATTGCTGATGCCCGTGAACATGGCGATCTGAAAGAAAATGCCGAATACCATGCCGCCCGCGAGCAGCAGGGTTTCTGTGAAGGCCGCATTCAGGAAATCGAAGGCAAGCTCTCCAATGCCCAGATTATCGATGTCACCAAGATTGCCAACAATGGCCGTGTCATCTTCGGCGCAACCGTGACCCTGCTCAAAAGTGAAACGGAAGAGGAAGTGATCTACCGCATCGTGGGAGACGACGAGGCGGACATCAAGCAGAACATGATTTCCGTGAACTCCCCCATTGCCCGCGCCCTGATCGGCAAGGAAGTGGATGACGTTGCCATCGTCAAGACGCCGGGTGGCGATGTGGAGTACGAGATCCTGGAAGTTGCCTATCTCTGATTGAACGTCGGGGAAAGAGACAGGGGAGCCGGGCTCCCCTGTTGTCTTTAGTCACCCTGATAGGCCTGGACGAAGGCGTCCTGGTGGCGCTGGAAGAGCCAGTCCCGCAATTGTTCCTGATCCTCCTTGCCCAGCCGGAACTGGACGGCCCAGTCATGGTGATGTTGATTGGCATCCACGTGCCTGATGAGGGTGCCTGTCATGGCCAGGGGAGGGAGACCCTCGATGCGAAGGTATCCGCCAAGTGGATCTCCCTTGGCAGAGGAGTCCGGCAAGCCGGCCACGATGAGACCGCCAAGGGAGAGGCTGTATACCTCGTACTCCGCGTCTTCGGTGCAGAGCACGGCCTTTTCGTCGAGTCGCCAGGCGCGCAGATGGGGCGAACCCAGCTCGGTAATGGTCGGCGCGGCGATGCGCAGCTCGGCGTGGCCCTCTTCTGCCTGGGTGCAGTGGAGCGGGAAACGCAATTGGTAGCCGGCGATGCGGGCTTCGAGTGTCAGAGGCTTGGCTCGCTGCAACAGGCTTTGGAGAGGAAGGGGCAGGGTGCCGCGCAGGTATTGGCTGGTGGCAATGTCTTCATCGTTTCCCAGGTCCCGCAGCATGGCCAGTTCTTCATCGGTGAGGAGCTGATGCTTGTCCATAGTGGGTGTCCACGGCTATTCATCGCAGGTTAAGGGCCTGGCAACTATTTTGGCAAGCGACTTGGGAAGAAGGGAAATGAAGGAAAGAGCGAATGCTCTTTCCTGTTACTTGCGCGGCAACTGGATCTTGGGCTCTTTGGCCTGACGGTAGATGGTCAGTACATGGCCCATGCTCTGTACCTTGATGGCGCCGGTCTCGCGAACGATGGCATCCATCACCAGCTGTTTCATCTCACGATCTTCAGACGCAACCTTAACCTTGATCAGCTCGTGGTGGTTCAGGGCCAGATCGATCTCGGCCAGCACCCCTTCGGTCAGACCGTGTTGTCCCAGCAGGACGACCGGCTTCAGACTGTGGGCCAGGCCCTTGAGGTACTGTTTCTGTTTATTGTTGAGAATCATGGCAATTTCTTCATAAGTCAGGGTTGAAAGGGGCGTATTCTACCCCCACTTAGCCCTTAATACTAATAACCCTTGTGGTTTTTTAAAGTCGACAATCATGACCCAGAAAAAACGTTCCCCCAGTTCAACCCGCTGGTTAAAAGAACATTTCGACGACCAATACGTCAAGAAAGCCCAGAAGTTGGGACTGCGCTCTCGCGCCGTTTTCAAGATCGACGAGATCCAGGGCAAAGACCGGCTGCTCAAGCCGGGGATGACGGTAGTGGACCTGGGGGCTGCTCCCGGTGGCTGGTCCCAATTTGCCATCGACCAGGTCGGTGACAAGGGGCGCGTCATTGCGTGTGATATTTTGCCGATGGATTCCATTGCCGGTGTCGATTTCCTGCAAGGGGACTTTCGGGAGGAAACTGTACTCGGCGCCTTGCTGGAGCGAGTCGGCCCCGACAAGGTAGATGTCGTCATGTCCGACATGGCGCCCAACATGAGCGGTACCCAGCAGGTGGATCAAGCCCGTGCCATGTACCTGGTGGAACTGGCGCTGGACATGTGCAATCAGGTCCTTAGCAGTAATGGCAGTTTTGTAGTCAAGGTGTTCCAGGGGGAGGGGTTTGATGCCTATCTCAATGAAATACGTAGACTTTTCTCTGTCGTCAAGATTCGAAAACCAGACTCGTCCCGTGCCCGTTCACGAGAAGTCTACATTGTGGCTACCGGTTTTAAACTGTAGTACCCTAACCCTCATCGTTAACTGTCAGTCTGCGAGGTCATTGATTTGAGTGACATGGCGAAAAACCTAATCCTGTGGCTGGTCATCGCCGTCGTGCTGATGTCGGTGTTCAATAGCTTCAGCCCCAGCGATACCACCAGTCGCCAGCTGGACTATTCCAGCTTCGTGAAAGAAGTGACCCAGGAGCAGATCCGTGAAGTGCGGATGGATGGCAAGGTCATCAATGGCGTCAAGCGCACCGGTGAACGTTTCACCACCATCATTCCTGCGCCGGATCCCCAACTGCTCAACGACATGCTCAACCATAACGTCAAGGTGATGGGTGAGAAGCCGGAAGAACCGTCCCTGATCACGTCCATCTTCATCTCCTGGTTCCCGATGCTGTTGCTGATCGGTGTCTGGGTCTTCTTCATGCGTCAGATGCAGGGCGGCGGCGGCAAGGGTGCCATGTCGTTCGGCAAGAGCAAGGCTCGCCTGATGAGCGAAGATCAGATCAAGACTACCTTCGCCGACGTAGCCGGTTGTGACGAGGCAAAGGAAGAGGTCAAGGAGTTGGTCGACTATCTGCGTGACCCGACCAAATTCCAGAAGCTGGGTGGCAAGATCCCGACTGGCGTCCTGTTGGTAGGTCCTCCCGGTACCGGTAAGACCCTGCTGGCCAAAGCCATTGCAGGCGAGGCCAAGGTGCCGTTCTTCACCATTTCAGGTTCGGACTTCGTGGAAATGTTCGTGGGTGTCGGTGCCTCCCGTGTGCGTGACATGTTCGAACAGGCCAAGAAATCCTCCCCCTGCATCATCTTCATTGATGAGATCGATGCGGTCGGTCGCCAGCGTGGCGCCGGTCTGGGTGGTGGTCACGACGAACGTGAGCAGACCCTGAACCAGATGCTGGTTGAAATGGATGGTTTTGAAGGCAATGAGGGCATCATCGTCATCGCCGCCACCAACCGTCCCGACGTACTGGATCCTGCTCTGCTGCGTCCAGGTCGTTTCGACCGCCAGGTCGTGGTCGGCTTGCCGGATGTTCGCGGTCGTGAGCAGATCCTGAAAGTGCACATGCGCAAGGTACCGCTGGCGGATGACGTCAATCCGGCGCTGATTGCCCGTGGTACCCCTGGTTTCTCCGGTGCCGATCTGGCCAACCTGGTGAACGAGGCTGCCCTCTTCTCTGCTCGCGAGAGCCGCCGAGTGGTCTCCATGCTGGAGTTCGAAAAGGCGAAGGACAAGATCATGATGGGGGCGGAACGTCGCTCCATGGTGATGAAAGAGTCCGAGAAGGAGATGACGGCCTATCACGAAGCGGGTCACGCCATCATTGGTCGCGTGGTGCCGGATCATGACCCTGTCTACAAGGTCTCCATCATTCCGCGCGGCCGTGCGCTGGGTGTGACCATGTACCTGCCGGAGCAGGATCGCTGGAGCCACTCCAAGCAGCATCTGGAGTCCATGATCTCCAGCCTGTATGGCGGTCGTCTGGCGGAAGAGTTGATCTACGGTGCCGAGAAGGTATCGACCGGTGCATCCAACGACATCGAACGTGCGACCGACATCGCCCGCAAGATGGTCACCCAGTGGGGCATGTCCGAGCGTCTCGGCCCCATGCTTTACGCAGAAGAGGATGGTGAAGTCTTCCTCGGCCGTAGTATGGCCAAGGCCAAGCACATGTCTGACGATACCGCCCGCATCATCGATGCAGAGGTCAAGCAGGTCATCGATCGCAACTACGATCGTGCCAAGCAGATCCTGCTGGACAACATGGATGTGCTGCACACCATGAAAGATGCGCTGATGAAATACGAAACCATCGATGCCAAGCAGATCGATGATCTGATGGCTCGCCGCGAGGTCCGTGCTCCCAGCAACTGGCATGATGAGCACGGCGACACCCCGCAAGGTGGTGCCAGCGTGAACAACGGGCCGGAGGCCAAGGCGCCGGCTGAAGAGGGCAATGCACCTCTGAGCGACATCGACAAGGCGAACGATGTCCCGGCCAAATAAGTTGCCATGATACAAACCCCGGGCTTGCCCGGGGTTTTTCTTTGCACGAAGAGTTTGCCGCTCTTGTTGGAGGTAGTTGAAGCAATGCAGTTAATCAGCAAGGGACGTACCCTTTCTCTCGACCGTCCCCATGTCATGGGCATTCTCAATGTGACGCCGGACTCCTTTTCAGATGGTGGCCGCTTCAAGCAGATCGATCTGGCGTTGGGTCATGCCCGCGACATGGTGGCCGATGGGGCCACCCTTATCGATATAGGTGGCGAGTCGACCCGCCCGGGCGCCCCCGACGTGAGCGAGCAGGAGGAGCTGGACAGGGTCATCCCCGTGGTGGAGCGCATGGTCTCCGAGCTGGATGTGATGATCTCCCTCGATACCTCAAAGGCGATTGTCATGCGGGAGGGTTGTGCTGCAGGTGGTCACCTCATCAATGATGTCCGCGCCCTGCAAGAGCCGGGAGCGCTGGGCGCGGCGGCCGAGGCTGGCGTACCGGTATGCCTCATGCACATGCAGGGGCAGCCCCGTACCATGCAGGTGGAGCCGCACTATGACGATTTGCTGGGGGAGGTGAGAGCCTTCTTTGACGAGCGGATTGCCGCTTGTCTGGGGGCTGGTATCCCGCGTGAGCATCTGGTACTGGATCCAGGCTATGGCTTTGGCAAGACGCTGGCGCACAACTATCAGCTGCTGGCCCAGCAGGCGTCACTGCTCGATTACCAACTTCCGCTCTTGGTGGGCATGTCACGAAAGTCTATGATAGGCAACCTGCTTGACCGCCCGGTAGCCGAGCGGTTGGCTGGTAGTCTGGCCTGTGCCCTGATCGGGTTGCAACATGGCGCCAGGATCATCCGGGTGCACGACGTGCGGGCCACCATGGATGTCTTGCGTACAGGCTGGATGACCATGACGGGACAAGATTTCATATCCAAATAGAAAAACGAGAAACAGACAATGACCAGAAAGTACTTCGGCACCGACGGCGTGCGCGGCAAGGTGGGTGAATACCCGATCACCCCGGATTTCGTCATGAAACTGGGCTGGGCCGCCGGCAAGGTGCTCTCCAAGAAAGGGACCAAGAAGGTGCTGATCGGCAAGGATACCCGTATCTCCGGTTATATGCTGGAGTCGGCACTGGAGGCGGGGCTCTCCGCCGCCGGTCTCAAAGCCATACTGATGGGACCCATGCCCACCCCGGCGGTTGCCTACCTGACTCGCACCTTCCGTGCCGAAGCCGGCATCGTCATCAGTGCATCCCACAACCCCTATTACGACAACGGCATCAAGTTCTTCTCCGCCGACGGCACCAAGCTGCCCGATGATGTCGAGCTGGCCATCGAAGCCGAGCTAGACAACGAACTCAAGTGCGTGGAGTCCGCGGAGCTTGGCAAGGCGCAGCGCATCGATGATGCGGCTGGTCGCTACATCGAATTCTGCAAGAGCACCTTCCCCTCCAATCTGAGCCTGGAAGGGCTGAAAATGGTGGTGGATTGCGGTCATGGTGCCACCTACCACATCGCCCCTTCCGTCTTCCGCGAGCTGGGTGCCGAAGTCATCGCCATCGGCTGCAGCCCGGATGGGCTCAACATCAATGACGGCGTCGGTTCCACCGCACCGGAGGCGCTGGCCGCCAAGGTCCAGGAATGCAAGGCAGATCTCGGCGTCGCCTTCGACGGTGATGGCGACCGTCTGGTGATGGTGGACAGTACTGGTTACATCATCGACGGGGATGAGATCCTCTACATCATCGCCCGGGATGCCCTGCGCCATGGCCGCCTCAAGGGTGGTGTGGTGGGCACCCTGATGGCTAACATGGGGTTGGAGCTGGCACTTCAGACCCTGGGCATCCCCTTTGCCCGTGCCAAGGTGGGTGACCGCTACGTGCTTGAGATGATGAACGAGAAGGGCTGGCGCATCGGGGGCGAAAACTCCGGTCACATCATCTGCCTGGATCAGACCACCACGGGGGATGGTATCGTCGCCGCTCTGCAGGTGCTGACGGCCATGCGCAGTGCCGAGATGCCGCTGGCCAAATTGCGTTCGGGCATGAGCAAGTTCCCGCAAGTGCTGGTCAATGTGCGCTTCGCCGAAGGCAAGGATCCGCTGACCTCCAGTGCCGTTCAGCAGGAAGTGGCGGCAGTGGAGCAGGAACTGGCCGGCCGTGGCCGGGTGCTGCTGCGCAAATCCGGCACCGAGCCCCTGATTCGGGTCATGGTCGAAGGTGAACACGAACAGCAGGTGCGCGATATGGCAGAGCGCATCGCCAAACAGGTCGAGTCGGCGTTTTAATGAACAACCAAGGCGGCTTTTTAGTCGCCTTGGTTGTATCTTGTTCAAACGATTCGAAAATTTGAAAATAGCACTTGTCAGCTGAGCATCCTCTGGATATTATCAGCCCCGCTTTCGCAAGGGAGTTGCCGATGGGACATCGCAAGCCGTTTGTAGCAGCCAACTGGAAGTTACACGGTAGTAGGTCGCAGTTAGAGCAGTTTACGAGTCAGTGCACAGAGCGCATTGATGAAGACGTAGATGTGGTCTTGTGTCCATCCCATGTGCATCTCGGTTTCACAGCCGAACTGCTCGGTGAGCAGGGAAGAGTGAAGCTGGGGGCTCAGAACGTGAGCCAGCACAGACAGGGCGCTTATACGGGTGAAATCTCGTGTGAGATGCTGGTCGAGGCAGGTTGCCGATATGTACTTGTTGGCCACTCCGAGCGCAGGCGTCTCTTTGGTGAGACCAGTTTTATCGTCGCAGAGAAGTTTGCGGCAGTCAGAGCAGCAGGTCTGATACCCATACTTTGTCTGGGTGAGTCAGGCGCGGCGAGGCAGGCAAGAAGAACCTTTGAGGTGATTGCCGAGGAACTGGACATCGTCATAGAGAAAAATGGCGCGATGGCTTTCGATAATGCTATCATCGCCTACGAGCCAATCTGGGCTGTAGGTACAGGTAAATGCGCCACACCCGAGCAGGCACAAGAGGTTCATTCCTTTATTCGCAGTCGCTTGGCGGAGGATACTCCGGTAATAGGTGAGAAAGTCAGAATCATCTATGGTGGGAGCGTGACACCGGCCAATGCACAAGATTTGTTTGCGCAGCCCGATATTGATGGCGGTCTGATAGGCAGGGCAAGTCTTGATGGCGAGGCGTTTTTAGGAATAGTTGAAGCGGCAAAGGGTGCAAGTTAAATGTACGAGATTCTTTTGGTCGTTTATCTGCTGGTATCGCTGGCTCTGATCGGTCTGGTGATGATTCAGCAAGGTAAAGGGGCTGATATGGGCGCCTCCTTCGGCGCAGGGGCATCGAATACAGTGTTCGGCTCCGGTGGTTCAGGCAGCTTCCTGACCCGCACAACAGCGATTTTGGCTACTCTGTTTTTCTTGATTAGTCTGGTTCTGGGTTCCATGTCCAGCAACAAGGTCAAACAGGGTAGTGAATGGGAAAATCTGCAACAGACTCAACAAGTTGAGCAGAGCAAAGCGCCAGTGAAGAAAGATACTGACGTTCCCGAATAAGAGTTTTGCCGTGGTGGTGGAATTGGTAGACACGCTATCTTGAGGGGGTAGTGCTCTAGGGTGTGCGGGTTCGAGTCCCGCCCACGGCACCAATTAAGCAGTGAACCCGGGTAACCGGGATGTTATAGCCGCTGAGTCTTGTCTCACGAGAGTGAAGTGGCTATAATCTCGCACGATTTCGGACGCGGGGTGGAGCAGCATGGTAGCTCGTCGGGCTCATAACCCGAAGGTCGTCGGTTCAAATCCGGCCCCCGCAACCAAATTTCACGCATTTCCTACGCTCAGGAAGGCGGTCGCTGCGAGGCGACAATCAGGGTAAAGCGCCAAGCCCCGATTTGACATCGGGGCTTTTTGTTATGTGCAATTTACTCTGAATCTATTTCTATCTGGGCTATATGCCCTTTTTTCGTTTTTCGGAGGGTGACTTTGGCTACGTTGGAACAACGTTTGACCGATCTGCTCGAGGCTCCGGTCGTTGCCTTGGGTTTTGAACTGTGGGGTATCGAGTTTATCCGTGCGGGTAAGCACTCGACCTTGCGCGTTTTCATCGACTCGGAGCAAGGCGTGACGGTGGAAGACTGTGCCGAGGTGAGCCGCCAGGTCGGCGCCATCATGGATGTCGAAGATCCCATCACCGAGGAGTACTACCTTGAGGTGTCTTCCCCGGGTCTGGATCGTCCACTGTTCAAGGTCGCCCAGTTCGAAAAATACGTTGGCCAGGAGGCGGCGGTAACGCTTCGGATGGCAACAAACAACCGCCGCAAGTTCAAAGGCGTAATCAAAGCCGTGCAGGGGGACATGATCACTCTGACGGTAGATGGTAAGGACGAGGTGTTGGCTTTCACCAATATCCAAAAAGCGAACATAGTGCCGAACTTTGGTTAACGAGGCTATCGGATATGAATAAAGAGATTTTGCTGGTCGTTGACGCTGTGTCCAACGAGAAGGCTGTCCCCCGCGAGAAGATTTTCCAGGCTCTGGAGACTGCGCTGGCGACTGCGACCAAGAAAAAATACGAAGGCGAGATTGAAGTGCGTGTCGAGATCGATCGCAAGACCGGTGACTATGACACCTATCGCCGTTGGGTCGTGGTGGCCGATCAGGCTTCCATGGAGAACCCGTACGGGGAAATCACTCTCGAAGCCGCTCAGATCGAGCAGCCGGATATCCAGATCGGCGACTATGTTGAAGACCAGATTGACTCTGTGACCTTCGACCGTATCACCACCCAGACCGCCAAGCAGGTCATCGTGCAGAAAGTGCGCGAGGCTGAGCGTTCCCAGGTCGTTGACCAGTTCAAGGACAAGGAAGGCACCATCATCAGCGGCGTGGTCAAGAAGAGCAACCGCGACAACGTGATCCTGGATCTGGGCAGCAATGCCGAAGCCGTGATCTTCCGTGACGACATGCTGCCCCGTGAGACCTTCCGTCCCGGCGACCGTATCCGTGGCCTGCTCTACGCCGTGCGTCCGGAAGCCCGTGGTTCCCAGCTGTTCGTCAGCCGCTCCAGCCCGGACTTCCTGAAAGAGCTGTTCCGCATCGAAGTGCCGGAAATCGGCGAAGAGATGATCGAAATCATGGGCGCCGCCCGTGATCCGGGTTCCCGCGCCAAGATCGCGGTCAAGACCAACGATCGTCGTATCGACCCGATCGGTGCCTGTATCGGCATGCGTGGTGCCCGCGTTCAGGCCGTCTCTGCCGAGCTGAGCGGTGAGCGTGCCGACATCGTGCTGTACGATGACAACCCGGCCCAATACGTGATCAACGCCATGGCGCCAGCCGATGTGGCCTCCATCATCGTCGATGAAGACAACCACACCATGGACATCGCCGTGGAAGCCGCCAACCTGGCCCAGGCCATCGGCCGCAACGGTCAGAACGTGCGTCTGGCCTCCCAGCTGACCGGTTGGGAACTGAACGTGATGACCGTCGAGGACATGCGTGCCAAGCACCAGGCCGAGAACGACCGCATCCTGACGCTGTTCACCAGCACCCTCGATATCGACGACGATTTCGCCGGCCTGCTGATGGAAGAGGGCTTCTCCACTCTGGAAGAGATCGCCTTCGTCCCGGTCAACGAGCTGCTGGCCATCGACGGTCTGGATGAAGACATGGTCGAAGAGCTGCGCAAGCGTGCCAAGGATGCCCTGACCACCAAGGCCCTGGCCAAAGAAGAATCCTTTGAAGGCGTCGAGCCTTCCGAAGAACTGCTCAATCTCTCCGGCCTCGGCCGTGAAATGGCCTATGCCCTGGCCGCTCGCGGTGTCGGCACCCTGGAAGATTTGGCAGAGCAAGGTATCGATGACCTTGCCGACATCGAAGAGTTGACCGCCGAGAAGGCTGGTGAGCTCATTATGGCTGCTCGCAATATCTGTTGGTTCGGAGAAGAGCAGTCTGAATAAGGTCAAACGGAGGAAAATGAATGGCAGAAGTATCAGTTAAGCAACTTGCCACTGACATCGACACGCCGGTTGATCGTCTTCTCCAGCAGTTTGTCGATGCCGGTATCGTGAAGAGCAAGGCCGACGACATGGTCAGCGAGTCTGAGAAACAGACTCTGCTGGCACATCTG
Source organism: Aeromonas sp. s6 (assembly GCF_040907815.1). Taxonomy (NCBI): domain Bacteria; kingdom Pseudomonadati; phylum Pseudomonadota; class Gammaproteobacteria; order Aeromonadales; family Aeromonadaceae; genus Aeromonas; species Aeromonas sp. s6. Next base: position 248,561 of record NZ_JBFOCN010000122.1, on the reverse strand, counting down.
AAGAAACAGCATGGAGGTGACGAGGTCACCGCACCTGCTCGCATGACCTTGCAGCGCAAGACCAAGAGCACTCTGAGTGTTCAGGGGACTGGTGGCAAGAACAAGGAAGTGCAGGTAGAAGTGCGCAAGTCTCGCACCTATGTAAGACGCTCGGCGCTGGAAGATGAACAGCGCCAGGCGGAAGCCGAGGAAACAGCGCGTTTGGAAGCAGAAGAAAAAGCTCGTCGCGAGGCCGAAGAGAAGGCCCGCCTCGACGCTGAAGAGAAGGCTCGCCGTGAGGCTGAGCAGGCTCGTCGTGAAGCTGAGGAAAAGGCGCGGATCGAGGCACAACAGAAGGCTCGACAGGCTCAACAGCCCGCCAAAGCAGCCGTTAGCACAGCTCAGCAAGAGGCAGAAAAGATGGCCAAGCGCGAAGCAGAAGAACTGAAGCGCCAACAGGAACAGACAGCTTTGCAAAAAGCTGAAGAACTCGCCGCGAAGAAAGCCGAAGAGGCTCGTATCATGGCGGAACAGAATGCGGCCCGCTGGGCTGAAGAAGAAGCGGCTCGCGCCAAAGAGAGCAGCGATTACCATCTGACCACCAACAAGCACGCGCAAGCGGCCGAAGATGAGTTGGATCGTAAGGAAGAGACCAGCCGTCGCACGGCTGCCGCTGCCAAGGCGCCGAAGAAAGTCGGCCGTCGCGAAGACGACCGCAATGACCGCAACTCCCGCGATCCCCGTGCCCGCAAAGGCAAGCGTGGCAAGATGGCCATGCCGAACGCCATGAAACACGGCTTCAACAAGCCGGCTGCCGTGGTCAACCGTGACGTCGTCATCGGCGAGACCATCACAGTGGCGGAGCTCGCCAACAAGATGGCCGTCAAGGGCGTTGAAGTCATCAAGGTGATGATGAAGATGGGTGCCATGGCCACCATCAACCAGGTGATCGACCAGGAGACCGCTCAGCTGGTCGCCGAGGAGATGGGTCACAAGGTAGTGCTGCGCCGTGAGAACGAGCTGGAAGAGGCGGTACTTAGCGATCGTGACGAGACCTCCGAAGCCAAGCCGCGTGCGCCGGTCGTGACCATCATGGGTCACGTCGACCACGGCAAGACCTCGCTGCTGGACTACATCCGTAAAGCCAAGGTCGCGGCGGGCGAAGCCGGTGGCATTACCCAGCACATCGGTGCGTACCACGTCCAGACCGACAGCGGGATGATCACCTTCCTGGATACCCCGGGTCACGCGGCGTTTACCTCCATGCGTGCTCGTGGTGCCAAGGCGACCGACATCGTTGTTCTGGTTGTTGCAGCTGACGACGGCGTGATGCCGCAAACCATCGAAGCTATCCAGCACGCCAAGGCGGCCGGTGTGCCGCTGGTTGTTGCGGTGAACAAGATCGACAAGCCTGAAGCGGATCCGGATCGCGTCAAGACCGAGCTGGCCCGTTACAACGTCATGTCCGAAGACTGGGGTGGCGATTGCCAGTTCGTGCACGTCTCCGCCAAGTCTGGCGAAGGCATCGACGACCTGCTGGAAGCCATCCTGATCCAGGCAGAAGTCCTGGAGCTGAAAGCGGTGGTTGACGGCATGGCCAACGGCGTCGTGATCGAATCCTTCCTGGATAAAGGTCGTGGTCCGGTTGCCACCGTGCTGGTACAGGAAGGCACTCTGCGTCAGGGCGACATCGTGCTGTGTGGTCTTGAGTACGGCCGGGTTCGCGCCATGCGTGACGAACTGGGTCGCGAGATCAAGGAAGCCGGTCCCTCTCTGCCAGTGGAAATTCTGGGTCTGTCCGGCGTTCCCTCTGCCGGTGACGAAGCCACGGTCGTGCGTGACGAGAAGAAAGCCCGTGAAGTGGCGCTCTACCGTCAGGGCAAGTTCCGCGAAGTCAAGCTGGCTCGCCAGCAGAAGGCCAAGCTGGAAAACATGTTTGCCAACATGACCGAGGGCGAAGTGTCCGAAGTGAACGTGGTGATCAAGGCCGATGTACAAGGTTCTGTGGAAGCGATCTGCGATGCGCTGGTCAAACTCTCCACCGACGAAGTGAAGGTGAAGATCGTGGGTTCCGGCGTAGGTGGCATCACCGAAACCGACGCGACCCTGGCCGCGGCTTCCAGCGCCATCCTGGTGGGCTTCAACGTCCGTGCCGACGCTTCTGCGCGCAAGGTCATCGAATCCGAGAGCCTGGATCTGCGTTACTACTCCGTCATCTATGACCTGATCGACGAAGTGAAGCAGGCCATGAGCGGCAAGCTGGCTCCTGAGTATCGTCAGGAGATCATCGGTCTGGCTGAAGTGCGTAGCGTCTTCAAGTCGCCGAAGTTCGGCGCTGTTGCCGGCTGTATGGTTACCGAAGGTGTGGTCAAGCGTTCCAACCGCATTCGCGTTCTGCGTGACAACGTGGTTATCTATGAAGGCGAGCTGGAATCCCTGCGCCGCTTCAAGGATGACGTCAACGAAGTTCGCAACGGCTACGAGTGTGGTATCGCGGTCAAGAACTACAACGACGTGCGCGAAGGCGACCAGATCGAGGTGTACGAGACTGTTGAAATTCAACGGACTCTGTAAGCCGAGAGTTAGACAAAATAGGGGGCCGCGGCCCCCTTTTATCGCAGGATAGAATATGGCCAGAGAATTCAGCCGGACCCGTCGGGTCGGACAGCAGATCCAGCGTGAAATCGCGCTGATCCTGCAGCGCGAGGTGAAAGACCCGCGCATCGGCATGGTGACCGTCTCCGACGTGGAGGTCTCCAAGGACCTCAACTATGCCAAGGTTTATGTCACCTTCTTGCAACTGGAGAATGACGCCGAGCGCATCAAGGAAGGGCTCAAGGGCCTGACCGAGGCTGCCGGTTACATCCGCAGCCTGCTGGGCAGCGCCATGCGTCTGCGGGTGGTGCCCGAGCTGCGTTTCTACTACGACCAGACCCTGGTCGAGGGGATGCGCCTCTCCAACCTGGTGACCAACACTGTGCGTGAAGACAAGCGTCGCATGACTGAAGCCGGTCGTGACGAAGAGCAATCCGCACCGGATGACACGACTGAGGATAACGCCTGAGATGTCTCGTAGACGTCGTTTCAAAGGCCGTGACGTACACGGCATCCTGCTGCTGGACAAACCGACCGGCCTGACTTCCAACGATGTGTTGCAGAAGGTCAAGCGGATCTACAACGCCGCCAAGGCCGGCCATACCGGCGCCCTGGACCCCCTGGCCACCGGCATGTTGCCGATCTGCCTCGGGGAGGCCACCAAGTTCTCCCAGTATCTGCTGGAAGCGGACAAGCGCTATGAGGTGACCGCCAAGCTCGGCGAGCGCACCAATACCAGCGACTCCGACGGCGAGGTGGTATCCACCCGCCCGGTGAACGTGGCCGTGGGTACCCTGATCGAGGCGCTGGACCAGTTCCGCGGCCCCATCATGCAGGTGCCGTCCATGTACTCCGCCCTCAAGCACAACGGCCGCCCGCTCTACGAATATGCCCGTGAAGGGATCGAGATCGAGCGGGAAGCCCGTCCCATCACCATCTTCGAACTCAAGCTGCTCGGCTTCGAGGGGGACGAGGTGAAGCTGGAAGTGCATTGCAGCAAGGGTACCTATATCCGTTCCCTGGTGGACGATCTGGGGGAAGTGCTGGGCTGTGGCGCTCACGTCACCCAGCTGCGTCGCACCCAGGTGGCGAGCTACCCCTACGAGCGGATGCTGACCCTGGAGCAGCTCGAGTGTATCTTCGAGCAGGCCAAGGCCGAAAGCATTCCGCCACGGGAGCAGCTGGATCCCCTGCTGCTGCCGATGGACACCGCCGTGGCCTCTCTGCCCGAGGTGAACATGCTGGTCGCCGTGGCCGCCTATGTGAACCAGGGTCAGGCCGTGCAGGTGGCAGGTAGCCCCCAAAGCGGCCAGGTCCGCATGACGGTTGGCCCGGAGCGCGAATTCATCGGGGTTGGCGAGATCGATGACGAGGGGCGCGTGGCGCCCAAGCGTCTGGTTCGCTACCACGACGAGGAGTGATCCTCAGGCGGTATCGGTCTGTCACGCGTCTTTCCCGTTGCGAAAAGGGGCGGGGACGATTATGATACCGCCCTCATTTCACGGCTGAATTAGAGATTGGCTGTGAACCTTTAAACACTCTACTGGAGTAATACCATGTCTCTAAATGCTGAAATCAAAGCTCAAATCGTTGCCGACAACGCTCGTGGCGCCAACGACACCGGTTCCCCCGAAGTGCAAGTTGCCCTGCTGACTGCCCAGATCAACCATCTGCAAGGTCACTTCAAGGAGCACGCCAAGGATCACCACGGTCGTCGCGGTCTGCTGCGCATGGTTTCCCAGCGTCGTAAGCTGCTGGACTACCTGAAGCGTAAAGACGTTCAGCGTTACGCTGCTCTGATCGCCAAGCTGGGTCTGCGTCGTTAATCGACCATCAGATTTCGCAAAAAAGGGGAACCGCGAGGTTCCCCTTTTTTATTGCCCGTTTCAAACAGGATGCAGGCCGTTGCCTGCCTCACAGAATTGACGTCCGCGCTTACCTTTTGATGCGAATCAAGTATACTTGCACGCGAATTTAAAGCGCCAAATTGTTAAAAGGAAATTCACGTGAATCCTATTGTAAAGTCATTCCAGTACGGTCAACACACCGTCACACTGGAAACCGGTGTGATGGCCCGTCAAGCCACTGCGGCCGTCATGGTCAGCATGGACGATACCTGTGTCTTCGTGACTGTCGTTGGCAAGAAAGAGGCCGATCACGGCCGTGATTTCTTCCCGCTGACCGTCAACTATCAGGAGCGTACCTATGCTGCTGGTCGTATCCCGGGTGGTTTCTTCCGTCGTGAAGGCCGTCCGAGCGAGGGTGAGACCCTCATTTCCCGTCTGATCGACCGTCCCATCCGTCCGCTGTTCCCGGAAGGCTTCCTCAATGAGGTTCAGGTGGTTGCCACCGTCATGTCCGTGAACCCGGCCGTTTCTCCCGACATCGTTGCCATGATCGGTGCCTCCGCGGCCCTGGCCATCTCCGGCATCCCGTTCGGCGGCCCGATCGGTGCAGCCCGCGTGGGTTACATGAACGGCCAGTACGTGCTGAACCCGACCACCACCGAACTGCCCCAGAGCGATCTGGATCTGGTGGTTGCCGGGACTGCCAATGCGGTGCTGATGGTGGAATCCGAAGCGGCCATCCTCTCCGAAGAGGTGATGCTGGGCGCCGTGGTCTACGGTCACGAGCAGATGCAGACCGTGATCAACGCCATCAATGAATTCGCTGCCGACGTCGGTACCAAGCCCTGGGACTGGACCCCGCCTGCCGTCAACGAAGCGCTGAAAGCCAAAGTTGCCGAACTGGCCACCGCTGAACTGGGTGAAGCCTACCGTATCACCGAGAAGGCTGTTCGTTACGAAACCATCGCTGCCATCAAGGGCCGCGTGGTCGAGCAAGTCATCGCATCCGGCGTGGAAGAAGATGCCAAGAAGATCGGCGAAGAGTTCCACAGCCTGGAGAGCCGCATCGTCCGTGGTCGCGTCGTACGTGGTGAGCCGCGTATCGACGGTCGCGATCCGGAAATGATCCGCGCCCTCTCCGTCGGTACCGGCATCCTGCCCCGTGCCCACGGTTCTGCCCTGTTCACCCGTGGTGAAACCCAGGCCATCGTGGTGGCCACTCTGGGTACCGAGCGTGACGCCCAGAACATCGACGAGCTGACCGGCAACCGCGCCGATCGCTTCATGCTGCACTACAACTTCCCGCCCTACTGCGTCGGCGAGACCGGCATGATGGGCAGCCCGAAGCGTCGTGAAATCGGTCACGGTCGTCTGGCCAAGCGCGGCGTTGCTGCCGTGATGCCGAGCGCCGCCGAGTTCCCGTACGTGGTGCGCGTGGTCTCTGAAATCACCGAATCCAACGGTTCCTCCTCCATGGCGTCTGTCTGTGGTTCCTCCCTGGCGCTGATGGATGCCGGTGTGCCGATCAAGGCCTCCGTTGCCGGTATCGCCATGGGTCTGGTGAAGGAAGAAGAAGGTTTCGTCGTGCTGTCCGACATCCTGGGTGACGAAGATCACCTGGGCGACATGGACTTCAAGGTAGCCGGTACCAGCGAAGGTGTGACCGCGCTGCAGATGGACATCAAGATCGAAGGCATCACCAAAGAGATCATGGAGATTGCGCTGAAGCAAGCTCGTGGCGCTCGTCTGCACATCCTGAAGGTGATGGACGAAGCTATCCAGGCTCCCCGTGCCCAGATCTCCGATTTCGCACCGCGCATCCACACCATCAAGATCAATCCTGAGAAGATCAAGGACGTGATCGGCAAGGGTGGTTCCGTGATCCGTGCCCTGACCGAAGAGACCGGCACCAACATCGAGCTGGATGATGACGGTACCGTTCGCATCTCCGCCGTGGCCAACGAAGCCGCCATGGAAGCGATCCGCCGCATCGAGGCCATCACCGCCGAGATCGAAGTGAACCGCATCTACGAAGGCAAGGTCGTGCGCTTGGCTGACTTCGGCGCCTTCGTCAACATCCTGCCGGGTAAAGACGGTCTGGTGCACATCTCCCAGATCACCGATGCCCGCGTGCAGAACGTGGCCGACTTCCTGAAAATCGGCGACGTGGTGAAGGTGAAGGTACTGGAAGTGGACCGTCAGGGCCGTGTGCGTCTCTCCATCAAGGAAGCGAACGCACCGACCGAAGCGGCTGCTGCTCCTGCTGCCGTTGCCGTCGAAGAGCCGGCTGCCGAATAAGGCTGCCGTATGTGAAAGAGCCGACCCTTGGGTCGGCTTTTTTGTGCCTGTCGCCCGGCATGGCGCAGATTGTCTCCTTGTTCCTTTTGGCGCCCCTTGATATAAGGGACGACCCCGCTTCGTTGGCAAAAGGAATTGCAGCATGTCATGGGCCTACCTCAGGCAGTTTCCTTCCCTGGTCTGGATCGTCATCCTGGGCACTTTCATGGTGCGTACCACCTTCTTCATGGTCTGGCCCTTTCTCTCCATCCTGCTCTACCGTGACTACGGACTTTCGGCGACCCTGATAGGCCTGATCCTGGGGGCCACGGCGGCGCTTTCCACGCTTGTCAGCTTCTATGGCGGCTGGCTCTCGGACAAATGGGGGCGGCGCAACATCCTGCTGTTCGGCTGCCTGGTGTCCGCCGCCAGTGTGGCCCTGCTCGGCCTCTCCCACCAGGTGGGCTGGCTGGCACTCGGGGTGATCGGCAGCGGACTCTCCTACGGACTCATCGACTCACCGGGCAAGGCACTGATGGCCGACAATCTGGCCGAGCCCAAAGCCCGTGAGCTGGCGCTGCACCTGCGTTATTTCCTGCTCAACCTGGGGGCGGCCATCGGTCCTCTGCTCGGCGTCACCTATGGCCTGAGCGCGCGTCAGGAGACCTTCCTGTTGCTCAGTGCCAGCTATCTGCTGCTTGGCATGGTCTTTGTCATCGGGTTCAGGCTGGCGGGTTGCCACACCAGCCAGGCGGCCGGGCCCGGCATGCGTGCCGTGCTGCGGGTGCTCTGGCAGGACAGGGGGTTTCTGCTGCTGATCATGGCCAATCTGCTGCTTATGCTGGTCTACGCCCAGTTCGAGTCGCCCCTCATCCAGTATCTGACCCGCGCGGGGACGCCGGAGGTGGAGCGGCTCATCGGCTGGCTGGTGACGACCAATGCGCTGACCATAGTGATGCTGCAGTTCCCCCTGCTGCACCTGACTGCCCGCTGGTCCACGCGGCGCAAGCTGCAACTCGGGGTGGCGCTCTTTCTCGGCGCCCAGTTGCAGTTTGCGCTGGGGGATACCGCCATCTGGTGGCACTGGATAGTGGCGGTGATCCTCTTGAGCGTCGGGGAGTGCATCCTCTTCCCCTTGCTCAATGTGCTGATCGATCAGATGGCGCCTGGTCATTTGAAGGGGAGCTATTTCGGGGCGGCCTCCATCTCCGGACTCGGGGTGGCCATGGGGGCCTTGCTGGGAGGCTGGGTGCTGGCCCACTGGGGCGGGAGCTGGCTTTACGCCCTGATGGCGCTGCTCTGCCTGGTGATCCTGATGCTCTATGGTCTGAGTACCCGGACCTCGCGCCCTGAGCTGGTCCGGGTCGGGCCCTGACGGCTAGAAGGTCAGCACCTTGTCGGCGGCCAGAGTCCATTGGGCCAGCAAGGGGAGGGTGCCTATCTCTATGCCCTCGACAAGGGGTAGCGGGGTGATGCCGCGCGCATCGGTGCAGCTCTTGCAAAGCCGGATCCGGGTGCCCTGAGCCAGCAGTATCTCCAGCATCTGGCGCAGGTTGTAGCCCTCGGCCGGAGCCTGCCCGGGCAGAGCAGCAGTGACGGCATCCGACATCAGGAAGAGGTTGAGGTCTACCTTTCCCTCCTCTTTGAGGGCGATGCCGAGGCGCAGGGCATTGAACAGGGACTCGCTGCCATAGGGGGCGCCGTTGGCAACGATGAGAATGTGTTGGGTCATGTGGCTCTCCTGATTGAAAGGGCCATTGTAGCCTCGGCGAAAGCGGCCCGGCATGATGCAGAGCACACTCTGTCGTAGCCCGGCCCCGTGTGTCTTGACCTCACACAGGGAGTCAGGTCTCATGGACGTCCATCCAGTATGACAGAACAAAGAGGTTGTTATGTGGAAGATCGCCGGAATAGGCTTATTGTTGTTGGCCGGACAAGCCTATGGTAGTGAAAACATCGGCTGTAAGGCCAGACAGCAGGCCGTGACGGATCAGCTTGCGTTCGCCAGGGCGCACAACAACCAGGAGCAGGTAGCCGGCCTTGAGCGGGCACTGCGCAACCTGGAGGCCCATTGTACCGATGCCGGGCTCCTTGAGGAGCAGCAACGCAAGGTAGTCAAGCAGAGGGAAGAAGTGGAAGAGCGGCTGGCCGAGTTGCAGAGCGCACGGGTATCGGGCAAGCCGGACAAGATTGCCAAGAAGCAGTCCAAACTGGAGGAGTCCCAGGCCGAGTTGCTGGAAGCCCAGCGCGAACTCGAGGCGCTGCAAAAACTGGTCAAACCCTGAGGGAAGGGCAGCGCAATAGAAAAAGCCGGGCATGCCCGGCTTTTTCTATTTCTGGATAATACACCCGCGAGTGTCAGACGCTGACTGCCTGTGCATCCGCACGAACTTCTCCATCAACTGATCTTCGGTTTCCACCCTATGGACGGGATCCCGGAGGATGCAGTCGATAGGGCAGACGCTGATGCAGGCGTTACTGCCTGTGCATCCGCACGAACTTCTCCATCCGCTGATCTCCGGTTTCCACCCTATGGACGGGATCCAGGAGGATGCCGTACAAGGGGCACAGACGCTGATGCAGGCGTTACTGCCTGTGCATCCGCACGAATTTCTCCATCAGCTGATCTTCGGTCTCCACATGGGCGGGATCCCAGATGATGCAATCGATGGGGCAGACGCTGATGCAGGTAGGCTTCTCATAGTGGCCGACGCATTCGGTGCAGCGATCCGGGTCTATCTCGTAGATCTTGCTCCCCAGGGTGATGGCCTGGTTCGGACACTCCGGATCGCACATGTCACAGTTGATGCACTTGTCGGTGATGAGCAGTGCCATCTCAGGCCGCCGAGTGAGGTTGACGGGTATCCTCTCGCTCGCCGAGATTGCGCAGCAGGATGCCGTAATTCACGTCGATCTCCTTGGGAACCGGCACGTAGACCACGTGGCCGTTACCCGGTGCGGTGTCGATGAGCTCGCCCTTGCGGTTCTGCATCTGCTCCAGGTTGAAGCTGAGGTTGCCCTGGGGGGTCATCAGCTCCAGGCTGTTGCCCAGCAGGAACTTGTTCTTCACCTCGACTTCGACCATGTCACCGTTGCGACCTGTGATCTCGCCGACGAACTGCTGGGTGTCGGAGACGGAGTAACCGTAGTCGTAGTTCTGGTATTCGCTGTGGTTGTGACGGCGCAGGAAGCCCTCGGTGTAGCCGCGGTGGGCCAGGTTCTCGAGGGTGCCCATCAGGGTCGGATCGAATGGACGGCCAGCCACCGCATCGTCGATGGCCTTGCGATAGACCTGGGCGGTACGGGCGCAGTAGTAGAAGGACTTGGTACGGCCTTCGATTTTCAGCGAATGAACGCCCATTTTGGTCAGGCGCTCGACGTGCTCGACGGCGCGCAGATCCTTGGAGTTCATGATGTAGGTGCCGTGCTCGTCTTCAAACGCGGTCATGAACTCGCCCGGGCGGTTGGACTCTTCCAGCAGCACCAGGGCATCGGTCGGCTTGCCTGCGCCCAGGGTCGGATCCACCTTTTGCACGGCGATGGGCTCCTGGCGGTGGACGATCTGGCCCACGTCATCTTCCTTGCCCTCGTGCACCTTGTACTCCCAGCGGCAGGAGTTGGTGCAGGTGCCCTGATTGGGGTCACGCTTGTTGATGTAGCCGGAGAGCAGGCAGCGGCCGGAGTAGGCCATGCACAGCGCCCCGTGGACGAAGACTTCCAGTTCCATCTCCGGCACCTGCATGCGGATCTCCTCGATCTCGTCGAGAGACAGCTCGCGGGAGAGGATGGCACGGGTCAGGCCCATCTGATGCCAGAACTTCACCGTGGCCCAGTTGACCGCGTTGGCCTGCACCGAGAGGTGGATAGGCATGTCGGGGAAGGCTTCGCGCATCATCATGATGAGGCCGGGGTCGGACATGATGAGTGCATCCGGCTTCATATCCACCACGGGGCGCATGTCGCGGATGAAGGTCTTGAGCTTGGAGTTGTGGGGCTGGATGTTGGCCACCACATAGAACTGCTTGCCGAGGGCATGGGCCTCGTTGATGCCGAGCTGAAGATTCTCGTGATCGAATTCGTTGTTGCGCACCCGCAGGCTGTAGCGCGGCTGGCCCGCATAGACGGCGTCTGCGCCATAGGCATAGGCGTAGCGCATGTTCTTGAGGGTCCCGGCAGGGGAGAGCAATTCTGGTCTGAACATGTTGGACTCTTTTATCTGATTGCAAATCAGGACGGCGCCACCTGATGGCGTCGTGTGGGTTCATCGGTGGCGCGACCGTCTTCGACGCACGGCCATCCGATGGGGGTACATCGGAGCAGGAGGTGACTCGATACTCCGGATATACGGGGTGCGAGATTGTACTCGTGACCGCCTCGTCATGCAATTTGGGACGGCCTTGGCATGCCTGCGCCATGTTCATTTTACGCTCAGACTGGGGTTGCTAGAGTGCAAGGGGTGAAAGATGCCCCTGAGTTGGCTGTGAAATGGATCTTTTCGGCGAAAAAGACCATCTCCAAGTTGAAATTTTGCCCTGCTCGGGAAAGAATGCGCGCTCGGTTGTTGGTCCCCGGTGACGGGCCCACAAGAGACCGATGATGAGCAGGGCAAAGGCCCACAGGAACAGGAAACCATACAGGAATTTTATGAATCCCCTTCGCATTGCCGCTTCGGCTCTTTTATGTACGCTGGCGCTGGTCAGCCAGCAGGCCGCCGCCGTTGAATACCAGCTGCCTGCAGCCAACAGCCGCCTGATCGGTGAGAACCAGGAATACGTGGTGCCCGCAGACAACCGTCCGCTGGAGCAGATCGCCTCCGACTTCCAGCTGGGTCTGACCAACATCATGGAAGCCAACCCCGGCGTCGACCCCTACTTGCCCAAGGCGGGCAGCACGCTGATCATTCCCCATCAGCTGATCCTGCCCAACGCTCCCCGCGAAGGGATCGTCATCAACGTGGCGGAGATGCGTCTCTACTACTACCCGAAGGGCAAGAACGTGGTGCATGTGCTGCCCATCGGCATCGGCCAGCTCGGGGTCAACACCCCGGAGAACTGGATCACCAAGGTTGAGCGCAAGCGTGCCAACCCGACTTGGACCCCGACCGAGAATATCCGTCGCCGCTACGCCGCCCAGGGCAAGACCCTGCCCGCGGTCTGGCCGGCCGGCCCGGACAACCCCATGGGCCTGCACGCGCTCTACATCGGCAACCTGTACGCCATCCACGGCACCAACGCCACCTTCGGCATCGGTCTGCGGGTGAGCAGCGGCTGCGTGCGCCTGCGCGCCGACGACATCAAGTACCTGTTCGATCACGTGCCGGTCGGCACCCGCGTCCAGTTCGTCAACCAGCCGGTCAAGACCACGGTCGAGCCGGATGGCGGTCGCTACATGGAAGTGCACGAGCCGCTGTCGCGCACCGAGGAAGAGTTCAACTCCACCGCCTCCGTGCCGCTGCCCATGACCCCGGCTACCACCCGCTTCATCGCCCACGCTGACAGCGATTCCAACGTGGTCAAGCAGGTGCTGGAACAGCGTACCGGCATCCCGACCCGCCTCAATCCAGAGGCGTAATGGCCGGCAAGTGCAGTTAAACAACAACGGCGACCATCAGGTCGCCGTTGTTGTTTCTGCATATCCGGATGTCAACTGGCTGGTGGGGCATAGAGGGCCAGCCAGTTGCCTTCGGTATCCTCGATGATGACCCGGGATCCATGACCACTGCCGATGCTGTGCAGGGGTTCGAGCACCCGCCCGCCGAGCCGGGGGACCAGCAGCTCCGCCTCCTGCAGCCTGTCACCGAGGGAGAGATAGATGAGGGGACCGGCACCGCCGGGCTGGTGATATTTGTCCATGGGGCCGAGACAGGCCGCCGCGTTGCTGCCGTCGTGGCGCAGCATGGCAAAGCGCATGGTCTCTTCCTGGATGGGGGTGACCTGCACATCGAGCAGGGCCGAGTAGAAGTCCATGGCGCGATCCAGATCCCGTGTCGGAATATCGGCCCAGACCAGGGTGTTGTCCATCGTCGTATTCTCCAGAGTTCCCGGCCAACGCGGTCGGTGGCTCTTTGAGGTTAGAAGTGGCCGTCTGGGGGCGCCATGGATAAAAAAAGCGGCGCCTGATGGCGCCGCTTGAAGGGGGAAGAGCCGAGTAAGGCTCCCCCTCTTATTTGCCGGCAATGCTGAGCCCGCCAAAGCGGATCAGCGGGGCATAGAAGTCCTTGCCATCGTCGTGGTGCAGCTGGTTGCCGACCGCTTCCAGCTCCCCGAGCAGACGATAGAAGTTGCCCGCCACCGTGATGCCGCGTACCGGCGCCACGCGCTCGCCATTTCGGCAGAGGAAGCCGGAGGCGCCGAACGAGAAGTCACCGCTTACCGCATCGGCCCCGGAATGCAGGCCGTCCAGCTTGACCAGCTCCAGGTACTCACCGCTTTGTACCTCGGCCTCGCCGTGGGGGCCGAGCCCGAACACCAGGTGACGAGGGGCCACGTCCAGGGCACTACGGGCACTGCGGGCGGCTGCACCGTTGCTCGTCACGCCGAAGTGGCGGGCGGTGGCGCTGTTGTGCAGCAGGGTCTTGAGCTCCCCCTCGCCGATGAGCAGGAGGTCCGAAGTGGCGGCCCCTTCGCCGTCAAACGCCTTGATCTTCATGCCCCCCGGCATATAGGCACGACTCTCCAGGGTGAGCCAGCGAGAAGCCACGCTTTGGCCCAGCTTGTCGCGCCAGGGGTTGATCCCCTGCTGGGCCCACTTGCCAGACAGGGCGGACTGGAAGCAGCCAAACAGGCTGGCAAAGCAGTGGGTGCTGAAGATGACGCTGTAGCGACCGCTCGGCACCGCCTCACCCATCAGCAGGCCATCGGCCACGGCGTGGATCTGGCGGATGAGAGGTTGGCTCTCCAACTCGTCGAAGCGCCGTGCGTACTGTCCCTGGTAGTGCATGGACTGGCGGCCCTCCCGCTCGATGAGAGCGGAGCTGTGGCAGCCTACGCTGAACTCCTGATGTTCGCAGAGGCTGCCCTGGCTGTTGGCAAGCCAGAGGCGGCTCTCCCCCTCGAAGAAGCCGTTGTAGGGGGCGCCGGTCACGTCCGGCAGGGCCAGGATGTCGGACTCGAGGCGCAGGGTCAGGGCGATCTTCTCTTCCACCGCCGTGGTGTCGGCCTGATGTATCTCGGCGCAGTCGGTGATGAGCCTGCTCTGCTGCACTGTGATGCGCTGATCCGGGTCCACCTTGGCGAAGCGGCTCGCATCGAGCGCATCCTGCACCATGGCGTCCAGGGCCGACGCGTCGAGGGACTCGGAATAGGCGATGCCGACCCTGCCTTCCTTGATGAGGCGAATGCCGATCTGCTGGCTGCTGGTGACCTTGTATTCACTGAGTTCACCCTTGTCGGCCTTGAGGGAGAAGGCCTTCTCCTGATTGGCGATGACGTCTGCCTCGGCACCCAGATCGGCGACCTGGTCCAGCAGACGGGCAAGCAGTTGGTTCATGTCGAGTTGGCTCATCAGGCGTTCCCTCCGACCAGGATATTGTCAACCTTGAGCGGCGGCTGGCCGACTGAAACGCGAATGAGGCGGGAGATGGAACCGCATAGAGTGTCATGGGTGTTCATCAGGCGTTCCCTCCGACCAGAATGCTGTCAACCTTGAGCGGCGGCTGGCCGACCGAGGCGGGAATGGATCCGGAAACCGAGCCGCACATGCCGGCGGAGAGGGCCAGATCGCGCCCCACCATGGAGATCTCCTTCAATACCTGCGGGCCGGTGCCGATCAGGGTGGCCGACTTGAGGGGCCGGGTGATCCTGCCCCCCTCGATGAGGTAGGCCTCCTGCACGTTGAAGTTGAACTCGCCGGTACCGGGCTGCACAGAGCCCCCCCCCATCCGCTTGGCATAGATGCCGTGCTCCACGGTTGCCAGCATGTCGTCGAGGCTGTAGTTGCCCGGTTCGATATAGGTGTTGCGCATGCGGGAGGCAGGGGCGAACTTGTAGGATTCCCGGCGCCCGGAACCGGTGCGGGCGTAGCCGGTGCGAAGGGCCCCCATTCTGTCCACCAGGAAGCCGGTCAGCACGCCGTCCTTGATGAGCTGGGTGTGCTGGGTCGCCATTCCCTCGTCATCGACGTTGATGGAGCCCCAGGCGTTGCCCTGCAAGCCCTCGTCCACCGCGCTGACCGCGGGGTTGGCGATGAGCTGGCCCATCTTGTCGTGGAACACGGATGCCTTCTTGGCCACCGAGGTGGTCTCCAGCAGGTGACCGCACGCCTCGTGGAAGATGACGCCGCCAAAGCCGCTCTCCATGATGACCGGCAGCTTGCCGCTCGGGCAGGGGGCGGCTCCCAGCTTCACCAGTGCCTGGCGGGTGGCGGTGAGAGCCAGCTCGCGGGGATCGATGCTCTCGGCATGCTCCCATCCCTTCATGGCACCGGGGGCTTCATAACCTACGCTCTGCTCGCCCCCATCCAGGGCGATGGTCTGGGCCATGATGCGGTTGTAGTGGCGGCGATCGCTCACCTGCACCCCTTCGCTGTTGAAGATCTCCACCTCCTGCTCCCAGCCGAGCACGTTGCCCGAGAACTGGCTCACCTTGTCGCTCTCGGCGCGGGCCGCAGCGTCCATGGCATGCAGGTAGGCGATCTTCTGCTCCAGCAGCTTGTCGGCCGACAGCGGCAGAGCGATCGGGTTACGGTCGGTCAGGCGGGTGAAGTCAAAGGCGGTGGCGGTGACCACGGGGTCACGCCTGTCCTTGGCCGCCAGCAGGGTAACGATACGCAAGAGCTCGTTGCGATCGGCCAGGTTGGTGTAGCCGTAGAGCACCTTGTGGCCGTAGCACAGGCGAACGCCGATACCGAAGTCGAGACCACCGCTGATGTTCTCTATCTGGCTGGAGAGCAGGCTGAGCTGGCTGCGGCGCTTGCGCTCCACAAACAGCTCGGCGAAGTCGGCACCCAGCGCCAGCGCGTGATCGAGCACGTCGCGGGCGATGGCGGGGGCCAACAGGGAGAATGAAGTCATAGAATATCCTTTTCTGGTCTGTCCGTTTGCTTCCGACACCCGGCGTTGTGTTGTTATGGGGTGTCGACCTCATTGTTGCAGACCAGAAGCAAAAAGTCGCTATAGCGTCAGCCGATGATACCGAACGAGAAAATCGGTGCGATTTATGCGCCCGGCAGCCCGAGCGCAGGCTACCGACAGGGGAGGTTGGCGCCGCTCATGGCGCTCGCTTGATATGAGGTCGACCCACTGCTCGATGCGGGGTCGATCTGGTCGTCCATTGGCTGGCGTCGTCGAACATCTAGGCGGCCAGGGTCAGAGCAGTTCGTGGATCTCGCTCAGGATCTGGTCGACCCACTGCTCGAGGCGGGGTCGGTCTGGTCGTCCATTGGCTGGCGTCGTCGAACATCTAGGCGGCCAGGGTCAGAGCAGTTCGTGGATCTCGCTGAGGATCTGGTCGACCCACTGCTCGATACGGGACTCGGTCTGGTCGTACTGGTTGGCGTCATCGAGGGCCAGCCCGACGAAGTGGCGGCCATCGTCGATCAGCGCCTTGGAGGCGTCAAACTCGTACCCCTCGTTGGGCCAGTAGCCCACCAGCTTGACCTCCTTGGGGACCAGCTGATCGTGCAGCAGGCCGAGGGCATCCTGATACCACTCCCCATAGCCCAGCTGATCGCCCATGCCAAACAGGGCGATGATGCGTCCCTCCAGATGCAGGTCGGCGATGTCTTCCCAGCGAGACTCCCAGTCCTCCTGCAGCTCGCCGAAATCCCAGGTGGAGATGCCCAGGATCAGGATGTCGTACTCCTGCATGCGGGCGAGGGGCACATCCTTGATGTTGTGGAGATCGACCAGCTCGGGGCCGATGAGGGCGCGGATCTTCTCGGCGGCCATCTCGGTGTAGCATGTGGTGGAGCCATAAAACAAACCTATCTTCATCGCTCTTCTCTTGATCGCAGTCGGCAAGGGGCGTGACCGGCACAGCGGCGCCCGGGGGGAGGGCGCCAGTCTAGCAGATTGCGCCGGGCTCTTCACCGCCTGAGGGGATGTGCAGCCTTGCCTTGCGGCCCGGGTGGGTCGGCACGTTACAATGGCGACCTGTTTCCCTGAGCGCGGCGCACCATGAGCAAAGCAGAATCCCATCCCCTGATAGAGCCGTTTCTCGACGCCCTCTGGCTTGAGCGGGGGCTCTCCGACAACACGGTCAGCTCCTATCGCACCGACCTGGAAAAATTTGCCCTCTGGCTCGATGAGCAAGGCGGTTCCCTGCTGCTGGCGGGGCTGGACGACATCCAGCACTACCTCGCCTGGCGGGTGGACCATCAGTTCGCGGCCAGCAGCACGGCCCGTTTCCTCTCGGCCCTGCGCCGCTTCTACCAGTACCTCAATCGCGAGAAGCTGCGCAGCGACGATCCCACCGTGCTGCTGGAGGGGCCAAAGCTCCCCAAAAAGCTGCCATCGGATCTGAGCGAAGCCGAGGTGGAGGCGCTGCTGCAAGCCCCCCTGGTGGACGATCCGCTGGAGCTGCGGGACAAGGCGATGCTCGAGCTGCTCTACGCCACCGGGCTGCGGGTGTCCGAGCTGGTGGGGCTGACCGCCGAACACGTCAGCCTGCGCCAGGGGCTGGTGCGAGTGGTGGGCAAGGGCAACAAGGAGCGCCTGGTGCCCATGGGGGAGGAGGCGGTGCACTGGCTGGAGCGCTACTACCGGGAGGGGCGCACCCTGCTGCTGGGTGGCACCAGCTCGGACGTGGTGTTCCCCTCCAAGCGGGCCCGGATGATGACCCGCCAGACCTTCTGGCACCGCATCAAGCTCTATGCCCTGAGAGCCGGCATCAGGGGGGAACTCTCCCCCCACACCCTGCGTCACGCCTTCGCCACCCACCTGCTCAATCACGGCGCCGATCTGCGAGTGGTGCAGATGCTGCTGGGCCACGCGGATCTCTCCACCACTCAGATCTATACCCACGTGGCCAACGAGCGGCTCAAGGCACTGCACGGCCAGCACCACCCCAGAGCCTGATCGCCTCACCGGCCTTGCAACAAAAAACCGCCCGAAGGCGGTTTTTTTTCAGCACACGACAGGGAGGAAACGGTTATTTCCCCTGCTGGGATTTCAGCAAGTCGCGGATCTCGGTCAGCAGCTCCTGATCCTTGGTGGGGCCGGCCGGGGCAGCGGCTTCCTCTTCCTGCTTCTTCTTCAGGGTGTTGATGGCCTTGAGCCCCATGAAGATGGCGAAGGAGATGATCAGGAAGTCGATACAGGTCTGGATGAACTTGCCGTAGGCGATGACCACGGCAGGGGCATCCCCTTCGGCGGCCTTCAGGGTCACGGCGAGATCGCTGAAATCCACGCCCCCCAGGATCAGCCCGATGGGGGGCATGATCACGTCTCCCACGAAGGAGGAGACAATCTTGCCAAAGGCGGCACCTATGATGATACCGACCGCCATGTCGATCACATTGCCCCTGGATGCAAAGGCCTTGAACTCTTGAATCAGACTCATTTTTCCCCCTAGAAATGGACAACGTGCCACCTGAGCGCACGTCGATTTGAATAATAAAACATCAGCATAACAGAGGGATGACTAAAGATGTCTCCCGTCGTCCTGATTAGCTTGCGGGGCTCAAGCCCGATTGGCAACCTGTCATCCCGTGATTTTTTCTTGCGGACGATTATTAATCGATCACTAATTAAGGTCTTTGGGAGAGGGAATTGTCTGGGTTACCTTATGAGACCCTTCAATCATGCCAAGTGAATGAGCTGATGCAATATTTACTGCTGGGAATGATGCTGCTGTGCGCTTTTGCGGCCAGCGCGGGGATGGACCCCCATGTGTTGAAACAGACCATAGAGCAGCGCCTCGGTGTGCAGGTCTACCTGGTGGACGAGACCCCCATGCCGGGCCTCTATCTGCTGGGCACGGCCCAGGGACTGCTCTACAGCGATGCCAGGGGAGACTATGTGCTGCAGGGCTCCATGCTGGATCTGGCCCACGACATGAGAAACCTCACCCGGCTCAGCCAGCAGCAGCAACGCAGGCTGGCGCTCTCCCAGATAGGGGAGGCCCGGCTCTGGCTCAAGGCCACCCCTGAACGCCACCGCCTCACCCTGTTTACCGATCTCGCCTGCGGTCCTTGTCGCATCGCGCTGGAGGAGTTGCCCCGTTTGCAGGCGAGGGGCGTGAGCGTGCAACTGCTGCCTGCGCCTGTCGCCGCCTCGGATCAGGCTAGCTGGTGCGATCCCGGGCTGCTGCGCGAACTCAACTTCAGCGATCGTTTGCCTGAGAGCGGCTGTAATGCGATCCTTGCCCATCATATCGGCCTGAGCCAATGGCTCGGGATCAAGGCGTCACCGAGCTGGGTCCTGCCCAATGGCGACCTGGTGCGCGGTTATCAGAGCCCTGAACAACTGCTCAAGATACTGGATCACATCAATGCCCCTGCTAATCCGTCGTCGTCCGCGAGTTGATGATTCTCATCTGCCCGCCACCCTGCACCCGTTGCTTCGTCAAATCTTCGCCAGCCGCGGGGTCGAAGACCCTGCCCTGCTGGAGCGCAGTGCCAACCAGCTGCTGCCGCCCCAGCGCCTGTTCGGCATGGCGCAGGCGGTGCCGCTGCTGGCCGAGGCGCTGACGGCGCAAAAACGCATTCTCATCGTCGGTGACTTCGACTGCGACGGCGCCACCAGCTCGGCGCTGTGCGTGCTGGCCTTGCGCGCCATGGGGGGGCACCACATCGATTTTCTGGTGCCCAACCGTTTCGAGTTCGGCTATGGCCTCACCCCGGAGATCGTCGAGCTGGCGGTGGCCCGCGGCGCCGAGTTCCTGATCACGGTGGACAACGGGATCTCCAGCATCGCCGGGGTGGCGGCGGCCAAGGCGGCCGGCATGCAGGTACTGGTTACCGATCACCATTTGCCGGGTCAGGAGCTGCCTGACGCCGACGCGATAGTGAACCCCAACCAGCATGGCTGCAACTTCCCCTCCAAGTCGCTGGCCGGGGTCGGGGTCGCCTTCTATCTGATGGCGGCCCTCAACACCCATCTGCGCCAGAGCGGCTGGTATGAGCGCCAGGGGCTGCGCGCCCCCAACGTGGCTGATTACCTCGATCTGGTGGCCCTCGGCACCGTGGCCGACGTGGTGGCGCTGGATGGCAACAACCGCATCCTGGTCCATCAGGGGTTGCAGCGGATCCGGGCCGGCCGTTGTCGCCCCGGCATCCAGGCGTTGGTGGACGTGTCGGGCCGCGACGGGCGTCGCCTGTGCGCTGCCGATCTCGGCTTTGCGCTGGGGCCGCGCCTCAACGCGGTGGGCCGGCTCGATGACATGTCCCTCGGGGTCGCCTGTCTGCTCTGTGACGACATCAATCTGGCGCGCCAGTTCGCCTCCGAAATGGACAGCCTCAACCAGGAGCGCAAGGAGATCGAGCAGGGGATGCAGCAGGAGGCGCTCGCCACCCTGGAGCAGATCCGTTTTCGTGACGGCGAGGTGCCCTCCGGCATCGTGCTGCACCGAAACGAGTGGCATCAGGGGGTGGTGGGGCTGGTGGCCTCCAAGGTGAAGGAGAAGTACTACCGCCCGGTCATCGCTTTTGCCGAGAGCAGCGAGACCGAGCTCAAGGGCTCCGGGCGCTCCATCCCGGGGGTGCACCTGCGCGATGCGCTGGAACTGCTCGATACCCGCCACCCCGGCTTGATGGGCAAGTTTGGCGGCCACGCCATGGCGGCCGGGTTGACCCTGCCCAAGGCCAATATCGAGGCCTTCGGGCGGGCTTTTGAGGCGGTCATCGGCGAGCTGGTGACCCCTGAGCTCTTGACCGGGGTGCTGCTCACCGACGGCGAGCTGCTGCCGGACGAGCTCACCCTCGAGCTGGCGGAGCTGATCCGCGCCTCCGGCCCCTGGGGTCAGGCCTTCCCCGAGCCGCTGTTTGACGGCGAGTTCGTGCTGGTACAGCAGCGGCTGGTGGGGGAGAAGCACCTCAAGATGATGCTGACCACGGATTCCGGCCACGCGGTGGATGCCATCGCCTTTGGCGTCGACTTGCAGCGCTGGCCCGATGCCTCGGTGAAGCGGGTGCGGCTGGTCTACCGGCTCGACGTCAACGAGTGGCGTGGCAACCGCAGCGTGCAGTTGTTGGTGGAGCATCTGGAAGCCGCCGGTCTCTGATTCCCGCGAGTCTCTCTTGCTGCCGATGACGGCCACCTCAGGGTGGCCGTTTTTTTATGGTGTGAACCCGGATGTTGTCGTTGACCCGTCTATTGCTTCACAGTTTAAGCTTCCCTTCATCGGGTCACGGACCCCACTGCGAGTCGTTGTCATGAAAATATCCGAACTGGCCCGGCGCTGCGGCCTGGCCCGTTCCACCCTGCTCTATTACGAGAAACTGGGGGTGATTGCGGGCACGAGGGGCGCCAACGGCTATCGCCACTACGACGATGACGATCTGCAGCGGCTGCGGATGGTACAGGCCCTGCAGGCCGGTGGCCTCAGCCTCAAGCAGTGCCTCGCCTGTCTGGCGGGCGAGCTGGAGCAGGCGACACTGGAAGCCCGGGTCAGGGAGCTGGATGAAGAGCTGGCGCGGATGCAACGCGCCCGGGATCTGCTGGCGGATCTCTCCGGTTTGCGTGCGCACTCCGGCGACGAGTTCAAGGCCTGGCAGCGGCAACTGCAGCATCAAGCCCCGCAGGCTTACTTTGCCTGGGTGATGAAGCAGGGATTCAGTGAAAAAGAGCGTTACCACCTGCAGTGGCTCAGCAAAGACATGAATGAACATGAACGTTACATCCGGGATTTCAAGCTGCTGCTGGATGGCATGAGCTATTGGGGGCCGGGCGATAGCCTCTTCACCCAGCAGCAATTTGCCGCGCTGCCCAGCCAGCCTCGTCGGATCCTCGACATGGGCTGTGGGCGTGGCGCCGCCACTCTGGCGCTGGCACAGGTGACGGACGCCACCATCGTGGCCATCGATCTGGACGAGGAGGCGCTGGCCGCCGTGGCGAGATCGGCCAGCGCGGCGGGGCTGAGTCAGGTCACTACCCTGTGCGCCAACATGGCGGCGCTGCCGGCAGACCTGGCCCCCGCCGATCTCATCTGGGCCGAGGGGAGCGCCTACACCATAGGGGTGGCCAATGCGCTCAAAGCCTGGCGGGCGTACCTTGCCGATCCTAATGCCTGCCTGGTGCTGAGCGACCTGGTGTGGCTGACGGACACGCCGCCAGAGGAGGCGCTGGCGTTCTGGCAGCGGGATTATCCCGCCATGCAGGCCCTGGCGGGCCTGCTCAAAACGGTGCAGGAGGCGGGTTATCGCTGCCTGTGGCACACCGAGTTGCCGCAAAGGGCCTGGGACAACTATCTGGATCCCATCGAGCGCAATCTGGCGCGCCACAGTGCCGAGCTGGGGGATAGCCCAGCCTGGCAGGACTTGAGCCGGGAAGTGGCCATCCACCGCCAACACCTGGGCAGCTATGGCTATGTGATCTGCTGCCTGCAGGCAGTCTGATCAGGTCATCCATTGAAAGAGAGCAAACGGAGAAAACCTATGAACATCATCATTCGGCCCGAAACAGGCGCCGATCACGACGCCATTGAAGCGCTGACCGTGGCCGCGTTCCTCAATGCCCCCCATACCGATCACAACGAACAGCTGATCGTGCGTGACCTGCGCCAGGCCGGGGCACTCAGCCTGTCGCTGGTGGCGGAGCTGGAGGGGCGGGTGGTCGGCCACCTTTGCTTCTCGCCGGTCACCATCAGCGATGGCAGCCCGCACTGGTATGGCCTTGGTCCCATTTCGGTCTCTCCTGCGCTGCACGGCAAGGGGCTGGGGTCACGGCTGATGGACGCGGGTCTGGCCGAGCTCAAGGGGATGGGAGCGGCTGGCTGCGTGGTGCTGGGGGATCCCGGCTTCTACGGCCGTTTCGGTTTCGTGCCCGAGCCGGGGTTGACTCTGCCCGGCGTGCCGCCCGAGTACTTCATGACACGCTCGTTCGGCGCTGCCATGCCCAGTGGTGAAGTGTGCTATCACCCGGCCTTTGTGCAGGGGTGAGCCCTCACCTTGAGGAAGATGAAAGTCGCTTTCTCAAGGTGGTGCAACCTTGCCGGTTTTAGGGAATGAGGCGGT
The DNA here is from genome assembly GCF_040907815.1 of Aeromonas sp. s6. Taxonomy (NCBI): domain Bacteria; kingdom Pseudomonadati; phylum Pseudomonadota; class Gammaproteobacteria; order Aeromonadales; family Aeromonadaceae; genus Aeromonas; species Aeromonas sp. s6. Next base: position 225,753 of record NZ_JBFOCN010000122.1, on the reverse strand, counting down.
GTTTAATATCGCTCCTGTTAATATCTCATGGTGGAAAATGCAATAAGTGACGGTATTGTGATATATTCCACCTGTAATTTTTCTTGACGGACAGCTCCCTTGTCATCCTCTCGCCGCCCCTCGTCATGGCCGATGGTGCTTGCCATCGCCTGCCTTCTCTGGCTTGCCGCTGCGGCGGCGGCAGGGGTCGCTGCAACTAGGGGAATGGAGACGCAAGGGCAGGAGCGGCCGATGCTGTTCCATGAGCCAGCGAACCCGGGGCTTGCCGACAACGTCAGCCTGCCGCCCGCCTCCCAGTGGCGGCTCGGTTTCGAGCAGGGACGGCGACTGGAAGGGGCCGCTCATGCCGAGCTCTACCAGATTCTGCTGGCCTGGTTCCAGCACGAGATCCTCGGCCTGCTCTGCGGCCTGCTGTTTTTCCTGCCTCTCATCTATCTCAGGCAGCGGCCCGACTACTTCGGCGCTCTGCACACACGGCGGCTTCGCTGCCACCACCTGCAATATCGCTTCTGCCAGGGCGACTAGGTTCACCAGCCGGGCGCCCGCCCGTTTGATCCCCGTCATTGAGTACCGCTGACCGGGCTGCTCGGCAGTCTGGCGGCTGCCGTGGTCATTACCGGGTGCTGCGCCAGCTCTCTCTGTAAACGTCATCCGTGACGTCATCTTCGCGACTGGCCGTTGGCCGGGCGCGGACGTGCTCTTATTGCAACCAAGTGGTGAACTCATTCATGGACTATTACGTCAATCTCTTCATCCAGTCGATCTTTGTGGAAAACCTGGCGCTGGCCTTCTTCCTTGGCATGTGCACCTTTCTGGCCGTCTCGAAAAACATCAACACCGCCTTCGGTTTGGGCATGACGGTGCTGGCGGTCATGGTGATCGCCATCCCCCTCAACAACCTGATCTACCGCCATATCCTGCGTCCCGAGAGTACCTTCCTCGGCGAGTTTGATCTGGGCTTTCTCGATTTCATCGTCTATATCGGGGTGCTGGCGGCCCTGGTGCAGGTGATGGAGATGGTGCTGGACAAACATTTCCCGGCGCTCCATCACGCGCTCGGCATCTATCTGCCGCTGCTGACGGTGCATTGCGCCATCTTCGGCGGGGTAATGTTCATGGCCCAGCGGGATTACGACTTCATCGAATCCGTGGTGTACGGGGCGGGCTCAGGGCTGGGCTGGCTGCTGGCCATCGTCGCCATTGCGGGATTGCGCCAGAAGATGAAGTATTCGGATGTGCCCGAGGGGCTGCGGGGTATCGGCATTACCTTCATCGTGGCCGGGCTGATGTCCCTCGGCTTCATGTCCTTTTCCGGCATCTCGCTCTGAGCCATGGGCCGGGTGGTGGCCCAATGAAGGTGCTCAATCCAGACGCTTTGCCATGTTGTAGCCGGTGATGGTGAAGCCCAGCGCCTGATAGAGCGCCAGTGCCCTCGGGTTGTCATGGGCCACCCTCAGCTTGATCTGGTGGATGCCTAGGGGGGCGAGCTGCGCTTCCAGGGCGGCCATGGCTGCCTTGCCGAGGCCGCGACCACGATGGGGCGGTGTCACATAGAAGTCGTAGATGAAGGTGGTGCCGGCGGCGCCGTCGATGGCGTGCCAGAGATAGCCCAGAGGCTCGCCCGGCGCGTTCGAGGCTTCAGGTACCATGGCGAGCAGGTGATGACCCGGGGTGGCGACACCCAGTGGCAGGAGCTGCTGCAACGAGGCGTCGGCCTGACGGTGGGCGTCAGGCAGCGCCATCCCGTGGTTGCTGGCAAGATCCTGGGCGTAATCCTCGATGAAGTAGTCGCGATAGGCGGGAAAGTCTGCGTCACGCAGGGGGATCAGGCGAACGGTGAGAGTCGGCATCCGGCACAGCACTCCAGAGAAGGGGAGTGGCCACGTTACGCCAGAACGGCGCCAATCACAAAGGGACAACCGCTGCCTGCGAGGTGACGGCGATAAAAAAAAGAGCGCCCAGAGGCGCTCTTTTTTCTGCCAGCAGGAAAAGAGGCTTATTTGACCTCTTCCCCCTTGGCTTGCAGGTCTGCGTGGTAGGAGGAACGCACGAAGGGACCGCAGGCGGCGTGGCTGAAGCCGAGATCCATGGCCACATCCTTGAGTTCGTCGAACTCTGCGGGCGGCACATAACGCTTCACCGGCAGGTGGTGGCGGCTCGGTTGCAGATACTGGCCCAGGGTCAGCATGTTGACGCCGTGCTCGCGCAGATCCTTGAGTACCTCGACGATCTCCTCGTTGGTCTCGCCAAGGCCCATCATCAGACCGGACTTGGTCGGCACGTGGGGGTGCATCTCCTTGATGCGGCGCAGCAGCTCCAGGGACCACTTGTAGTCGGCGCCCGGACGGGCAACCCGGTACATGCGCGGGGCGGTTTCCAGGTTGTGGTTGAAGACGTCAGGCGGGGTCTCGCGGAACACCTCCAGCGCCTGCTCCATCCGGCCACGGAAGTCCGGGGTCAGGATCTCGATGCGGGTCTGGGGGCTGTGCTCGCGGATCTCGCGGATGCAGTCGGCGAAGTGCTGGGCACCGCCGTCCCGCAGATCGTCGCGGTCCACCGAGGTGATCACCACGTACTTGAGGTTCATCTCCTTGATGGTGAGTGCCAGCTTCTTCGGCTCCTCCGGATCCAGCGGCAACGGACGGCCGTGGGCCACGTCGCAGAAGGGGCAGCGGCGGGTACAGATGGCGCCCATGATCATGAAGGTCGCGGTGCCGTGGTTGAAGCACTCCGCCAGGTTGGGGCAGGAAGCCTCTTCACACACAGAGTGCAGCTTGTTCTTGCGCAGGGTGCTCTTGATGTGCTCGATCTTCTGGCTCGACGGCGGCAGCTTGATCCGCATCCACTCCGGCTTGCGCAGCACTTCCTCGTTGGGATCCGGCATGAATTTCACCGGGATCAGGGCCATCTTGTCGCCATCGCGCAGCTTGACGCCCGGCTCCATACGAACGGGTTTGCTCATGATTCACTCTCGGTGTTTGTTATTGTCTGGTTGATAGCCACCAGGGTCATCTCTGTGCCCTCATGGCTAGGCAGCATGGGCTTGCTCATGCCGCCTCTTCGGTATTCGTGATCTCTTGGTAGCCAATCAGGCGGGCCAGCTCCGTCACCAGCAGGGACTGTGCCTCGGCGACGCTCTGCGGGCCGCCCAGGGCGCTGGTCTGGGTCATGGCCATACCCGCATAGCCGCACGGATTGATGCGCAGGAAGGGGGTCATGTCCATGTTGACGTTGAGAGCCAACCCGTGGAACGAGCACCCCTTGCGAATGCGCAAGCCCAGGGACGCCAGCTTGGCCTCCATGCCCAGATCGCTCTTCACGTAGACGCCCGGGGCATCGGCCTTGGCGTAGGCCTCGATATTGCTTTTGGCGAGCGTGTTGATGATGGCGGTTTCGAGGCAGGTCACCAGCTCCCGTACAGAGAGCTTGCTGCGGCGCACATCCACCAGCACGTAGAGCACCAGCTGGCCCGGGCCGTGATAGGTCACCTGGCCGCCGCGATCACTTTGCACCACCGGGATGTTGCCGGGGGCGAGCAGGTGTTCGGCCTTGCCGGCCTGACCCTGGGTGTAGACGGGGTCATGCTCCACCACCCAGAACTCGTCCGGGGTGTCGGGGGTGCGATTGTCGGTGAACGCCTTCATGGCGTCCCACACCGGCTGGTAGGGGCGACGGCCCAGCTGTCTGACGAGCAGTTGGCCGGCTGACGGTTGTGGCTCGGCGGGCGTTTCGAGTGACATCTTTCCTCACTGGCGGCGCGGTGTCGGTATGGTCGCCGCTGCGACCGGGCGGCAAATAATCAGTCGCCCCGGTGGCGGGGCGAGAGAGGCAACTTACAGGACGTAACGAACCAGCTCGATCTTGCCAAGGGCGGTATACATGGCCTCGATGTGTTCCTTGCTCTGGGCGGTGACCGTCACCCGTACCGAGTGATAGTTGCCCTTGGAGCTCGGTTGAACGGTCGGGCTGTAGGTGCCGGGAGCATGTTGCTGCAGCACTTCCACCACCATGTCGGGCAGGGCGGGATCGGCCACGCCAAGCACCTTGAACGGGAACTTGCAGGGGAACTCCAGCAGTTCATCAAACTTGGTATTCATCTACTTCACCTTTCTGGGTCGCCGGGAAGCGACGTCATCTTTACGTCTTTGAGGGCCGCCGAAACGGTCCCCTCATCTGCCCCCAGGGGGCAGTTCCCAGTCTATATGGGCATGAGCCGCCTCGGGATCAAGACCCGGCGGTGCGGCAAGACGTGGAAATGCTGCTTTTTACCACAAATCGTCAGTCGGCGGAACCTGCAGATTACAGGGTTATTGACTGGACAGACCGCAAAAGACAGCAGCGGCGCCTGTTGGCGCCGCTGCTTGAGGAAGGGTCTGTTACTTGAACCAGCTGGAGACCAGCATCACCAGGTAATCCCACAGGCGGCTCATCAGGCCACCTTCCTGCACCTCTTCCAGGGCAACCAGGGGAACCTGCTTGATCTCCTTGTCCCCTTGCTTGAGGTACACGGTGCCGACGCGCTGGCCCTTGGCCAGGGGCGCCTTCAGCTCGCTCTCCAGCTGGAAGTCCGCCTTGAGGTTGTTGCCCTGGCCACGGGTGACCAGCACGGAGACGTCCTTGTCGACCCCCAGCTTCACTTCAGACTTGTCGCCCATCCAGATCTTCTGGGTGACCAGTTCGGTGCCCGCCTTGTAGGGGGTCAGGCTCTGGAAGAAGCGGAAGCCGTAGGTGAGCAGCTTCTTGCTCTCGGCAGCGCGGGAGGCCTCGCTATTGGCCCCCATGACCACGGCGATCAGGCGCATGCCTTCGTTGTTGGTGGCGGAAGAGACCAGGTTGTAGCCTACCTGGCTGACGTGGCCTGTCTTGATGCCGTCAACCTGCAGGGATTGGTCCCACAGCAGGCGGTTGCGGTTGTGCTGGGTGATGCCGTTGAACACGAAGGACTTCTGGGAGTAGATCTTGTACTCCTCCGGCTGATCGTGGATCAGAGCCTGACCCAGGCGGGCCATGTCGCGGGCGGTACTGTAGTGGCCCTCTTCATCCAGGCCGTGGGGGTTCTTGAACTGGGAGTCCTTCATGCCGAGCTTGGCGGCCCAGGCGTTCATCAGGCTGGCGAAGGAGTCGGTGCTGCCTGCGAGGTGCTCGGCCATGGCGACGCAGGCGTCGTTGCCGGACTGGATGATGATGCCCTTGTTCAGATCATCGACGGAGACCTGCTTGCCCACCTCGATGAACATCTTGGAGGAGTCGGAGTAGTTCTTGGACCAGGCGTTCTGGCTGATGGTCACCATGTCGGTGCCCTTGATGTTCCCCTTGTGCAGCTCGTCGCCGACGATGTAGGAGGTCATCATCTTGGTCAGGCTGGCGGGGGGCAGACGCTCGTCGGCGTTCTGCTCGGCCAGCACCTGGCCGGAGAAGTAGTCGATCAGAATGTGGGCCTTGGCGGAGATCTCGGGCGCGGCAGGCACCACCATGGGGGCGCTGTTCAAAGTGGGGACCGGCTGGGCACTCGGCAGGGCCGAATCCGGGGTCGGAACAGGCTGGTTGGCCTGAGCGGTGGCGCTTAACAGGGAGGCCAGAATAACGGAGCGGGCAAATTTGGACATCTTGAAATTCCTGGTGCCTGGATGGGATGTACCCAAGTTGAAAAAAAGCGGGCCCCACTATACCAGATGTGCGTGTCGGTCATAGTCCGAGATGCGACCTGGACGGGATTTTATGGGATGGCCCCCGACCTCGCGTCGTATCCCGGCGCGAGGTCGGGGCGGGCATCAGGGCACGATGAAGGCCTGCTCCAACCCACCCTGGCGGATCTGCTCGAGCAGGGGGGCCTGCTTGTCGCTGGCCACGGGCCCGAGCAGGACGCGGAAGACGGCGCCGTGCGCCACCACCTGGTACGGCACGGCATAGCGCTGGGTCATCACCTTGCCCATGGCCTCAGCCCGCGCCTGCGAGCCGCTGGCAAGCACCTGGATCATCTTGCCCTGGGTCGCACCGGCCTTGGGAGGGGAGACGGTGGTGGTCGCCGTGGCGGCAGGAGCAGGAGCAGGAGCAGGAGCAGGCGCGGCCTTGGCCGGTGCCGGTGCCGTGGGGGCTGGCGCCTCGTTGACGAAGGAATTGACGGCTGGCGCCGCAGGCTCCATGGGCGTCATCGGGGTCATGGGGACCATCTCCACCATCTGATCCGGCTGATCGGTGATGAGTTCGAGGCGCACCCGGGCCTCACCCCCTTCCACCATCTCCAGCTGCGCGGCGGCGGCGTGGGAGAGATCGATGAGGCGATCGCTGCCGAAGGGGCCGCGATCATTGACGCGAACTATGGTCTCCAGACCGTTGTCCAGATTGGTGACCCGCACGTAGCTTGGCAGGGGCAGGTTGCGGTGGGCGGCGCTGAACAGGGTGCTGTCCTGCACGTCGCCGTTGGCAGTCTTGTTGCCGTCCAGATCCCGGGAGAGCCAGCTGGCAGTGCCTTCCTCGCTGTAGTGCTTGATGTCGCGCCACACCTCAAACTTCTGCTTGCCGATCCAGTAGTCCCGGTTGCCGCTCTCGCTCATGGGTTCGGGGCGGGGAATGGCGCCGGTCGCTTGGGGGATCTCGATGACCTGGGGCTTCTCCTGGGGGACGGGCTCTGGCGGCAGCGGCTGGGGTTCGGGTTGGCTGCTACAGGCGGCCAGCAACAAGGTCAGGCTGAGGGGAAGAAGTTTGTGGCTGTAATGCATAAGCGTCCTGGATTGCTTGACTGAGTTGATGCACCGCCATCGCATAGAGAGGGCTGCGATTGTAGCGGGTGATCACGTAAAAATTGTGGCGCGCGACCCAGTATTCCGGTCCTTCGGCCTGCTCCATCGCCAGCAGTTTTACCGGCGTCTCGGGTGACGGCGGTGTGGCGACTTCAATGCCCGCAGCGGCCAGCTCTGCCCAGCGGTGTCTTAGCTCGGGCTCGGGTGCAAGCAGGGTACCTACTGGCGCCAATCCGATCAAGGCGGGCTCCACCACCGGCTCGCCCCAGCGCCAGTGGTGCAGGGCGAAGTAGTTGGCCACGCTGCCGATGGCATCTGCCGGGTTGGCGAAGAGATCCCGCTTGCCGTCTCCGTCGAAGTCGACCGCGTAGTGGCGGTAGCTGGAGGGCATGAACTGGCCCATGCCCATGGCGCCGGCATAGGAGCCCTTGAGATTGGTGAGCGGCCACTTCTCTTCCCGGGCAAGCAGCACCAGCTGGGCAAACTCCTTGGCGAAGAAATCCGCCCGTTCTGGGTAGTGGAATCCCAGGGTGTAAAGGCTGTCGAGCACCGGATGGCGGCCCATCTGTCGACCGTAAAAGGTCTCGATGCCGATGATGGCGACGATGAGGGAGGCGGGGACCTGGTAGGTCTGCTCGGCCCGTGCCAGGGTGGCGGCATGGCGCTGCCAGAATCCCACTCCGTCCCGGATGCGCTCCGGGGTGACGAACAGCGGCCTGTAGCGGTGCCAGGGCTTGGCTTCCCAGGGGCGGCGGATGGTGTCCAGCACCTCCTGGCGCAGGCTGGCCTGGGCGGCGGCGGCCTGCAACTCTGCCAGCGGCACCTGCTGCTGCTCGGCCAGCAGGCTGAGCCGGGTCGGCGAGACGGCAGCACCCGCCGTCAGGGTGCACAGAGATAGAGCCAGCCAGCCGAGCCGCATCAGGCGAGCAGCCGCCTGTGGGTCTGGATGGACATCAGAACGCCGAAGCCCGCCATCAGGGTCACCATGGAGGTGCCGCCGTAGCTCACCAGTGGCAGGGGAACCCCTACCACCGGCAGGATGCCGCTTACCATGCCCATGTTGACGAATACATAGACGAAGAAGGTCAGGGTCAGGGCGCCCCCCAGCAGGCGTTCGAAGCTGTTCTGGGCCTGCATGGAGATAAACAGGCAGCGGCTGATGATGTAGAGGTAGATGACCAGCAAGAGGGCCACTCCCACCAGACCGAACTCCTCGCTGAATACGGCGAAGATGAAGTCGGTGTGGCGCTCTGGCAGGAATTCGAGCTGGGACTGGGTGCCTTGCAGCCACCCCTTGCCGAACACGCCGCCGGAGCCGATCGCAATCTTGGACTGGATGATGTGATAGCCGCGACCGAGCGGGTCCTTCTCCGGGTCCAGCAGCATCAGCACCCGCTGGCGCTGGTAGTCGTGCATCAGGAAGAACCAGAGTACCGGCATGAAGGCGCAGATGAGCAAGACCGCGAGCCCGATGAGCCACCAGCTGATCCCCGCCAGGAAGATGACGAAGAAGCCGGAAGCGGCCACCAGGATGGAGGTGCCGAGATCGGGTTGGGCCGCGATCAGCAGGGTGGGCAGCAGCACCATCACCAGGGCGATCATCACATGGCTGAACTTCGGCGGCAGGGAGTGCCGGCTGAGCCAGGCGGCCACCATGATGGGCATGGAGAGTTTCATCACCTCGGAGGGCTGGAACTTCATGAAGCCGAGATCGAGCCAGCGCTGGGCCCCCTTGCCGATATGGCCGAACACGTCCACCGCGATGAGCAGCAGCACCACCACCGCAAACAGGGGCACCGACCAGCGGGCATAGAGGGAGGGCGGCAGCTGGGCCATGCCGATCATCAGACCGAAGGCCAGGGCGCCGCGCACCAGCTGGCGCACGATGGAGTCGAGATCCTGGCCCGAGGCGGAGTAGAGCACCACCATGGAGAGGGCCATCAGGGTCAGCAGGCCGAGCAGCAGCGGCAGGTCGATGTGCAGCTTGTACCAGATGCTCTGCTGGCGGGCAGAATTACTCATTGGGAAACGACCTCGCTCGGTTGGGACGGCTTTTCCGGTGCCGGTGGCAACTGGGGTTCCGGCGGCAGCAGATAGGCATCCAGCATGTGGCGGGCAACCGGTGCCGCCATGGCGCTGCCGCCCCCGGCGTTCTCCAGCACCAGGGCGACCACTGCCTTGGGTGCCTCGAAGGGGGCGAAGGCGACGAACAGGGCGTTGTCGCGGTGCTCCACCTTGGTGGTGGCCGCGTTGTAGACCTGGTTCTCCTTGAGGCCCACCACCTGGGCGGTGCCGGACTTGCCCGCCGCCTTGTAGGGGGTATTGGCGAAGGCGCGGCGCCCCGTCCCTTCGTGGCCGTTGATGACGCGCCACATGCCGTCCTTGGCCACCTGCCAGTAGGTATCGCTCTTGGCGGCGATGGCCACGTTCGGGTTGATGGGGGCGTTGACCACGCCATCGGAGGAGGCGGTGCTCTTGAGGAGGTGCGGCGTCACATCGTGACCGTTCTGGGTCAGGATGCTGATTGCCTTGGCGAGCTGGATCGGGGTGGCGCTCCAGTAGCCCTGGCCGATGCCGATGGAGATGGTGTCCCCCTGGTACCAGGGTTGACGCCAGCGGGCCATCTTCCAGTCCCGGGAGGGCATGACGCCCCGGGTCTCTTCATAGAGGTCCACGCCGCTGTACTGGCCGAAGCCGAACTTGGTCATGTAGCTGTTGATCTTGTCGATGCCGACCCGGTAGGCGAGATCGTAGAAATAAGTGTCCGCAGACACTTCGATGGCGCGATAGACGTCGAGCCAGCCGTGGCCCCAGCGGCGCCAGTCCCGGAACTTCTTGGTGGTGCCCGGGATGGAGAAGCTGGGCCCGCCGAAGTAGCGGTAATTGGGGGTGATCGCCCCCTCATTGAGCCCCATCACCGCCATCATGGGCTTGACGGTGGAGGCGGGGGCATAGATGCCCTGGGTGGTGCGGTTGACCAGCGGCCGGGCGGGATCGTTGAGCAGCGCCGAGTAGTTGGCGCTGGAGATGCCGGTCACGAACAGGTTGGGGTCGTAGCTCGGGCTCGACTCCATGGCCAGGATGGCGCCGGTGTTGGGTTCCATCATCACGATGGCGCCCCGGCGGCCGGCCAGCAGCTCCTGGGCCTTCAACTGCAGGCGGATGTCGATGTTGAGGTAGATGTCCTTGCCGGGCTCGGGGGGCTGGAATTTCAGGGTGCGCACCACCCGGCCGCGGTTGTTCACCTCGACCTCCTGATAACCCGCCACGCCGTGCAGCTGATCCTCGTAGTACTTCTCCACCCCCTGTTTGCCGATGTCCTTGGTGGCGGCATAGTTGGCGAGCTTCTCCTCCTTCTCGAGGCGCTCCACGTCACGGGTGTTGATCTTGGCCACGTAGCCCAGGGCATGGGTCAGGGTATCGCCGAACGGGTAGTAGCGCTTGAGGTAGGCCTCGATGCTGGCCCCCGGGTAGTTGTGCTGGTTGACCGAGAAGAGGGCGACCTGGTATTCGGTCAGCTTCTCGAACAGGGGCACGGGCTTGAAGCGGCGCTGACGCTTGACCTCGGCCAGGAACTTCTCCTTGGTCCCCTCCGGCAGGGCCAGCAGGGTGATGAGGTCGTCCGCGGTCTTCTCCAGGTTCTCGGTCTCTTCGGGCACGATCTCCAGGCTGTAGACAGGGCGGTTTTCCGCCAGCAGGACACCGTTGGCGTCGTAGATGAGACCACGGGGCGGCGCCACCGGCACCACACGGATGCGGTTGTCGTTGGATCGGGTCTGATAGGTTTCGTAAGACTCTACTTGCAGGTAGTAGAGGTTAGCCAGCAGCACCAGCATGAGGGTGACCATGCCGATGTAGGCGACCAGGGTGCGCCGGAAGAACAGACGTCCCTCGGCACTGTGATCGCGCATTTCAATGCGATTCTTCAGCATGCCGTTACCTTGTGGCTGACGTGCGGGTGAGAGAGGAGAAATGCATGCTCAGGGTCGGCATGGGTCACTCTCTGTGATAAGGGTGATTGGTGGTGATGCTCCAGGCGCGGTAGAGGCTCTCGGCCACCAGCACCCGCACCAGGGGATGGGGCAGGGTCAGGGGCGAGAGCGACCAGCTCTGCTCGGCAGCAGCCTTGCACTCGGGGGAGAGCCCCTCCGGGCCACCCACCAGCAGCGCCACGTCCCGGCCATCCAGCTTCCAGGCTTCCAGTTGCACGGCGAGCTGCTCCGTGGTCCAGGGCTTGCCCGGAATGTCCAGGGTCACGATGCGGGAGCGGCCGGCGGCGGCCAGCATGGCTTCCCCTTCCTTTTGCAGGATGCGGGGAATGTCGGCATTCTTGCCGCGCTTACCTGCGCCGATCTCGACCAGTTCGAACGGCATGTCTTTGGGGAAGCGGCGACGGTACTCTTCGAAGCCATGCTCTACCCAGGCAGGCATCTTGGTGCCCACGGCAATCAACTGGATCTTCATCTTTGGTTACGCTGTCGCCCTTTATTGCGAATTGACCTGGGCGGCGCCGCTCCAGAGTTTTTCCAGCTGGTAGAAGTCGCGGTACTCATCCTGCATCACGTGGACGATGACCGACCCCATGTCCACCAGCACCCACTCACCGGTGAGTTCCCCTTCCACGCTCAGCAGGTCGAGTCCCGCATGACGGGCCTCGCTGGCGAGGTTGTGGGCGATGGCACTGACGTGACGATTGGAGTTGCCGGAGCAGATGATCATGGTGTCCGTGATGCTGGATTTGCCGCGCACATCGAGGGTGATGATGTCGCGGCCTTTCATGTCATCGATCTTGTCGACGATAAAGGCGAGCAATTCTTGGCCTTGCAATGTCTTCTCCTATCTTCCGGCGCCAGAGGGCGGCGGATTATATCATGGTCACTCCCGTTTCCCAGCCTGGCAAAGGGAGCATCGCCCGGGGAGCCGTCCCGTGGGGGAGGGGCCCCTTGACGATCACTATAGTGTGCAACCCGGCCTGGCAATAGTCAGGGCCGGGCCCGGTGCGCCCGGACGTGTCGGCTGACCCGCCTGCGTGGCGCCGTTTACTGCGTTGCCGATGAGCGGTAGAGCCCGTGGCGCCGGATATAGTCGGCGACCGGGTTGGGCAGCAGGTATTTGGGATCCTGGCCTGCCGCGAGCAGGGCACGCAGGCGTGTGGCCGACAGCTCGACGGGCAGGTTGTCACAAAGCCAGACATGACCGTGGCGCTGGCGATGGAGAGCCCGAATATCCCGGGTCTGGTGGCGGGCCAGCAGCTCGGCAACCTGGACGGGATAATCCGGTTGCCAGCCTGGGCGGCAGCTCACCACCAGATGGGCGTAATCGAGCAACTCCTGCCAGCGGTGCCAGCCTGGCAGGCCGAGCAGGGAATCCATCCCCATCAAAAAGCAGAGCGGGGTGTCCGGCCGCTCGCTCCTCAACTCGACAAGGGTGTCGATGGTCCAGGAGGGAGTGTCGCGTTTCAGCTCCCGCTCATCCACCACGAATCCCGGGTTGTCCGCCGCAGCGAGCCGGACCATGGCGAGCCGCTGCTCGCTGGAGCAGAGCGGATTGGCCCGGTGGGGCGGGATATGGTTCGGGAGCAGGCGCACCTCGGCCAGACCCAGGGCGTCCCGGGCCTCGATGGCGGGCCTCAGGTGGCCGATGTGAATGGGATCGAAGGTGCCGCCGAGGATCCCGATGGGCGCTGTCAGCATGATTCCGTCTCCAGCAGGGGGAGCGGGGTACCGTCACGAAAGCCGAGGGCGATGGTTTGCAGCATCAGCCAGGCCTGCTCGGTGTCGAAATGGCGCTGGGCATGGTCCAGCTGAGCCATCAGTTGCCAGAGCTGCCGGATCTTGGGGAAGGGAAGCCGGGTCAGCGCCTGCTGGATGAGTTGCTGGCGACTCTGCCAGATGCGCAGGCGGCTGAAATGCTCCACCAGGGGCTGTCCGGCGCGGGCGGCCAGCGCCAGCTCGGTGAGCTGCTCCAGTTCGCGGCACAGGGTCCAGGCCAGCATGCCGGGTTCGGTGCCCTCGGCGCGCAGGGCCAGCAGGATGCGCTGGGCCCGGTTCACCTTTCCTTCCAGCAGGGTATCGACGAGCTGGAAGGGGGTGAAGTGGGCGTGGCGGATGATGGTCTCCTGCAGATAGGCGACGCTGATGGGCTGGGGCGGGGAGAGCAGGGTCAGCTTCTCGATCTCCTGGCTCGCGGCCAGCAGGTTGCCCTCGTAGGCGTGGCACATGAAGTTGACCGCATCCGGCAGTGCCTTGAGGCCGAAGCGCTGAAAACGGGCGCTCATCCAGCGCGGGAAGAAGCGGGGCTCGGGGTGGTTGACCGGCACATAGGTGCCGCTCTGGCTCAGCTTGTCGAACCAGGCCGCCTTCATCTGGGTCTGGTTGAGGCGGGGGCCCGAGAGCACCAGCAGCAGGTCGGGGTGGAGCTGCTTGCCAATGTCGCTGATGCGGGCGGCGAGATCCTTGTCGATCTTGGCGGGCAGCTCCAGCTCGATGATCTGGCGGGCCGAGAACAGGCTCATGGCCTGGCAGGCATCGTAGACCTGGTTCCAGTCCAGCCCCTGTTCCACCACGAAGCTGTGGCGTTCATCGAAGCCCTGTTTGCGTGCCACCTGACGCACGGCGTCGACGGCTTCCAGCTTGAGCAGGGGCTCGTCCCCGAAAATGAGATAGCAGGGCTTGAGCCCAGCCTTGAGATGGTCCGCGAGTTGTTCAGGGTAAATCCGCATCAGAACCTGGCCTGGTTGAGGGGGAAGGATTCACGGTCGATGGCTTGCTCATTCTTGAACAGGGGATCGTCCCCAAAAATGAGATAGCAGGACTTGAGCCCTGCCTTGAGATGGTCCGCGAGTTGTTCAGGGTAAATCCGCATCAGAACCTGGCCTGGTTGAGGGGGAAGGATTCACGGTCGATGGCTTGCTCATTCTTGAACAGGAAATCGTCCCCAAAAATGAGATAGCAGGGCTTGAGCCCTGCCTTGAGATGATCCGCAAACTGCTCGGGATAGACTCTCATCAACACCCTCTCATCAAGATACGCGCATCAGAACTTGACCTGACTGAGCTGGCGAATAACCAGGTTGGCGGCCTGCTCCTGCATCTCCTTGCCCAGCTGCTCCTGCTCGCGGGAGGAGGCGAGTGCCGCATCCGGCTTGTTCAGGAAGCTGCGGTTGAAGGTGATGGGGAAGACCTGGGTCGGTTTTCCCGGCATGACCACGGTGAACTGGGTGCTGTAACTCAGCAGGTATTCGCGGTCCTGGCCGATGGAGTCGACGGAGGCGACCTGGCTGCGGCTACGTACCCCGGCCAGGGTCAGCACCGGGATGCCCTCCTTGTCGGCGAGCTGCACGCCAGCGGCCTTGAGGCGGGTGGTGACCAGTCGGTAGAAGTCGCTCTTGTTGTCACCGACCACTTTCATGGTCATCAGTTCGGGGGGAATGGCGGTGCCCCGCATCTGAAAACCGCAGGCCTGCAGCAACAGTCCTGCCAGCACGATGGCCATCCAGCGCGTGAAGATGGTGCCCATAAAAAATCCTCTTTGCATGAAGGGAAGAGCGGCGGGCGCAGGGCCCGCCGTCATCATCCGTGTGTCGTCAGCCCCTGGCCCGGACCGTCGGCCGCCGCCAGGGGAGGCGTCATCAGTTGGCCACGATGTTGAGCAGTTTGCCCGGCACGTACACGACTTTGCGCACGGTCAGACCGTCGGTGAACTTCTGTACGGACGCATCGGCCATGGCCAGCTTCTCGACGTCGGCCTGGCTTATCTCGGCCGGCACGGTCAGCTTGCCGCGCATCTTGCCGTTGATCTGCACCACCACCAACTTCTCGGTCTCGACCATGGCCGCTTCGTCAGCCACCGGCCAGGCCGCGACATCGATGTCCCCTTCCTTGCCCAGCATTTTCCACAGCTCGAAGCCGATGTGCGGGGTGATGGGGTAAAGCATGACCACGACCGCTTCCAGCGCTTCCTGCATCAGGGCGCGATCCTGAGCGTCGCTGCCCAGTTTGGCCAGGTTGTTCATCAGCTCCATGATGGCGGCGATGGCGGTGTTGAAGGTCTGACGGCGACCCACGTCGTCGCTCACCTTGGCGATGGTCTTGTGCAGCTCGCGGCGCACGGCTTTCTGGTCGCTGGTGAGGGCGGCGACGTCCAGTGCGGCAACGGCGCCACCGGATACGTGCTCGAAGGTGATGCGCCACAGGCGACGCAGGAAGCGCTGGGCACCCTCTACGCCGGAGTCGGACCACTCCAGGGTCATCTCGGCCGGGGAGGCGAACATCATGAACAGACGGACGGTATCGGCGCCGTAACGCTCCACCATCAGCTGCGGGTCGATGCCGTTGTTCTTGGACTTGGACATCTTGGTCATGCCGGAGTGGATCACTTCACGACCCTCAAGGTCGACCGCCTTGGTGATGCGGCCCTTGTCGTCACGCTCCACCTTGACGTCGAGGGGGCTGACCCAGACGTTGCCGCCCTTCTCATCCTTGTAGTAGAAGGCGTCGGCCAGCACCATGCCCTGGCAGAGCAGGCGCTTGAACGGCTCGTCGCTGTTCACCAGGCCCGCATCGCGCAGCAGCTTGTGGAAGAAGCGGGCGTAGAGCAGGTGCATACAGGCGTGCTCGATGCCGCCGATGTACTGATCCACCGGCAGCCAGTGGTTGGCAGCCGCCGGATCCAGCATGCCCTTGTCGTAGTCCGGGGAGCAGTAGCGGGCGTAGTACCAGGAGGACTCCATGAAGGTGTCGAAGGTATCGGTCTCGCGGAATGCTTCCTGGCCGTTGTAGGTGGTCTTGGCCCACTCGGGGTCGGCCTTGATGGGGCTCTGGATGCCGTCCATCACCACGTCTTCCGGCAGCAGTACCGGCAGTTGATCTTCCGGGGTCGGCACCACGGTACCGTCCGCCAGGGTCAGCATGGGGATGGGAGCGCCCCAGTAGCGCTGACGGGAGACACCCCAGTCGCGCAGACGGTAGTTGACGGTGCGCTTGCCCTTGCCGAGCCCTTCCAGCTTGTTGGCGATGGCATCGAAGGCACCCTGGAAGTCGAGGCCGTCGAACTCGCCGGAGTTGAACAGCACGCCCTTCTCGGTATAAGCCGCTTCGCTCACGTCGACGTCACCATCAACCGGCTTGATGACAGGCTTGATCTCGAGGCCGTACTTGGTGGCGAATTCGTGGTCACGCAGGTCGTGACCCGGTACCGCCATCACGGCGCCGGTGCCGTAGTTCATCAGCACGAAGTTGGCGACCCAGACCGGCACCTTGCGGCCATCCAGCGGGTGAATGGCGTAGAGGCCGGTGGCCATGCCCTTCTTCTCCATGGTGGCCAGTTCAGCCTCGGCTACCTTGGTGTTCTTGCACTCTTCGATGAAGGCGGCCAGCTCCGGATTGTTCTGGGCTGCTTGCAGCGCCAGCGGGTGACCGGCGGCGATGCCCACATAGGTCACACCCATGAAGGTGTCCGGACGGGTGGTGTAGACCTCGAGGTGCTCGGCCTGACCGTCGATATTGAAGCTGATGTTGACCCCTTCGGAGCGGCCAATCCAGTTGCGCTGCATGGTCTTGACCATTTCCGGCCAGCCTTCCAGATTGTCGATATCGTTCAGCAGCTCTTCGGCGTAGTCGGTGATCTTGATGAACCACTGGGGGATCTCTTTCTGCTCCACCGGTGTATCACAGCGCCAGCAGCAGTTGTCAACAACCTGCTCGTTGGCCAGCACCGTCATGTCGTTCGGGCACCAGTTGACGGAGGAGGTCTTCTTGTAGACCAGGCCCTTTTCGTAGAGCTTGGTGAAGAACCACTGCTCCCAGCGGTAGTAGTCCGGCTTGCAGGTGGCCAGCTCCCGATCCCAGTCATAGCCCAGACCCAGCATCTTCAGCTGGTTCTTCATGTATTCGATGTTTTCGTAGGTCCAGGGGGCCGGCGCCGTGTTGTTCTTGATGGCGGCGTTTTCTGCCGGCAGGCCGAAGGCGTCCCAACCGATGGGTTGCAGCACGTTCTTGCCATTGAGCCGTTGATAACGGGAGATCACATCACCTATGGTGTAGTTGCGAACGTGCCCCATGTGTAGACGACCAGACGGATAGGGGAACATGGAGAGGCAGTAGAACTTTTCCTTGTCTACTTTCTCCACCGCCTTGAAGGTTTTCTTGGCATCCCAGTGCTTCTGCACTGCTGGTTCTATGGATTGGGGAACGTATTGCTCTTGCATTGGTGACATCCGGATCTGTGAAATGAATAGATAAAACGGCTGGGAAATCCCGATAGAATACCCATATCCTGCGGCGGCAACAACCGCCAGCATCCGCCCGGTCTCGGGCCAGGTCCGGTACCCGCGAGGATTTGCAGAGCCGCAAGAGCCGCGAGAGTCGCAATGAAGTGAGAATGGCAACCGCCGCCCGTGTCCGCCGAGCCCGAGGTCAGGGTCTGGCTCGATCGGGATTCAGCAGAGGAGTGATGGCCATGGACAAACGTCGACAAGGGTATGAAGCCTTTATCGCCCAGCTCAAGAAGCAGTGGGAGGAGACGGAAGCGTTTCAGGGAGAGCGCCTCAACCGGATGATCGCCAAGGTGCAGGCCTATCTGGAGGCGGCTGGGGATCTGACCCAGGACGAGCTGGCGCTGATCGCCGAGTATGTGAAGCGGGATCTGGGCAACTATGACGAAGGGCGCAAGGATGAGCAGGTGGAGGAGTCTGCCTTCATGCTGGCGCTCAAGGACACCGCCTGGTCCTGGCTGGCGGACGTGACCGACCGCACCCAGGTGGAGTGGCAGGAGTTGGCGGACGAGCTGGAACACAAGGGGGTCTACCGGGCGGGGGACTGGGTGGGACTCGGGGTGCTGGTGTGCGATCACTGCGAGTGGCGCCATACCGTGCTGCATCCAGAGCAGCTTGGCACCTGCCCCGAGTGCGGGGCCGATGAGTATCATCGCGAGCCGCTGTCTCCTTGAGCTACCAGACTGTGCCAAGCCATAAGCCAAACCATAAAAAGAGGCGCCCAAGGGCGCCTCTTTTGTTTATCGGGGTTGTGTGGTCTTAGCCCTTGCGCGCCCAGGGGTGGGCGCGGGGGCGCAGCCACAGGGCCAGCCCCAGCAGGGCGGCGGCCAGGCCATACATTGGCCAGCTGCCAAAACGCAGATAGGGGGTCATGCCGTGGGCGGGGCGTACCTCGGCACGCAATACTCCAGCCTCGAACTGCGGGATCTGGGCGATGATGCTGCCGTCTATCTCGGTGACGATGGTGATGCCGGTGTTGGTGTCGCGCAGCAGCGGGCGGGCCAGCTCGAGGGCACGCATGCGGGCGATCTCCATGTGTTGCCAGGGGCCGATGCTGGTGCCGAACCAGGCGTCGTTGGAGACGGTCAGCAGAAAATCGGTATCCGGCTGCACGTTGCGGCGCACCTCGTCCGGGAAGATGATCTCGTAACAGATGGCGGCGGCAAACTTGAGCCCCTTGGCGATCAGGTTCGGCTGCACCTCGTCACCCCGGCTGAAGGAGGACATGGGCAGGTTGAAGAAGGGGGCGATGGGACGCAGCAGATCTTCAAAGGGCACGAACTCGCCGATGGGCAGCAGGTGGTACTTGTAGTAGCGGTTCTTGTGCTCGTAGTAGTAGGACTCCTTGCCCTCAGCATCCTGTACCCCCATGCCGAGCACGGTATTGAAGAAGCGCTGCTGTTTCAGATCGTAATGGATGATCCCCGCCAGCAGGCCGGTGTCGTTCACCTTCATCGCCTTGTCCAGGCTCTCCAGATAGGTACCCATCTCCTTCTCGATGGCCGGGATGGCGGACTCCGGCCAGACGATGATGTCGGCATCCTGGTTCTCGCGGCTGAGATCCTGATACTTGCGCACGGTCGGCACCAGGGCCTCCGGATCCCACTTGAGGGACTGCTCGATGTTGCCCTGCACCAGCGCGACCTTGACCGGCTCACCCCGGGTCACCCAGTTGAGCTGCATCAGCCCCTGGGCGGCGCCCACCAGGGCGACGGGGAGCAGCAGCCAGGCCGGCTTGCGGTGCTGCCATACCAGCCAGAGGGCGGAGGCGGTGAGCAGCAGGGCGAGGGTGATGCCCTGCACCCCGAGAAGGGGAGCGAAGCCCTTGAGGGGGCCGTCTATCTGGGTGTAGCCGAACCAGAGCCAGGGGTAGCCGGTCATCACCCAGCCCCGCAGCCAGTCGGCCATCAGCCAGAGCGCCGGGAAGGCGAGCAGCCAGCGGCTCCAGTGGCGGCCGGCAAAGAAGCGGGCGAAGAGCCAGCAGGCCAGGGTCGGATAGAGGGAGAGATAGGCGCAGAGCCCGGCCAGCAGCACGAAGGCGGCTGGCAGCGGAATGCCGCCAAACTCCGTCATGCTGACGTGGATCCACCACTGCCCGGGCAGGAACAGACCCATGGCGTAGCCGAAGCCGCGCCAGGCTGCCTGTTTGGGGGTGGCCTTGTCCAGCAGGGCGTAAAGGCCGAGCAGGGAGGGGATCACCAGGGGCCAGTAGCCGAAAGGGGAGAAGGCCAGCACGGCGATGGCGCCGCTGGCAATGGCAAACAGGCTGGTCAGGAGTTTCGATTTCACGGGGGATCGGGGCTCGAATTGGACTGAATGGAAACACAATGGCCGACATCTTAACCGCAAACCGGGTCAACGGCGAGCCTCGCGGTCGGCGTGGGCCAAGTGGCGGTAGCGCGGCGGGAGGGAGGCAAAAAAAGCGCCCCTGACGAGAGGGGCGCGGGATGTGCGTGGTGCTGGGCGGGATCAGGACTCCGGCTGCGCCGCCGCATGATGCTCGGGGATCTTCACCTGCAACTGTTGCAGGCGACGGCGATCGGCGTGCATCACCTTGAACAGGTAGCCGTCGAGTTCGATCTCTTCACCCTTCTTGGGCAGGTGGCTGAAGGCGTGCATCACCAGACCGCCGACGGTGTCCACCTCTTCATCGCTGAACTGGGTGCCGAAGAAGTCGTTGAAGTCCTCGATCTCTGTCAGCGCGCTCACCGAGAAGACCCGCTTGCTGATGCGGCGGATCTCTTCCGGCTCGTCCTCGATGTCGTCGAACTCGTCGTCAATCTCGCCGACGATGAGCTCCAGAATGTCCTCGATGGTCACGAGGCCAGAGACACCGCCAAATTCGTCCACTACGATGGCCATGTGGTAGCGCTCTTCCCGGAACTCCTTGAGCAGGCGATCGACCCGCTTGCTCTCCGGCACGATCACCGTGGGACGCAGGATCTTCTCCAGCTGGAGCGGTTCGCTGGCATGCTGGCCGCCAAAACCGAACGGCAGCAGATCCTTGGCGAGCAAGATGCCCTCCACGTGATCCTTGTCTTCGTTGATCACCGGGAAGCGGGAGTGGCCGGATTCGATGATGACCGGCAGGAACTCGTCCACCGGCTGGGACTTCTCGATGGTCACCATCTGGGAGCGGGGGATCATGATGTCACGCACGCGCAGCTCGGCAATTTCGAGCACGCCCTCGATCATGTCCTTGGTGTCCTGATCGATGAGGTCCCGCTCTTCGGCATCGGCGATGACCTCTACCAGATCGTTGCGGTCTTTTGGCTCGCCCTGGAAGAGTTGGCTGAGTTTGTCGAGCCAGGTTTTCTTCGGCGAGCCGGTACTAGGGTGATCGTCGGTCATTTTCTCTCTTGGTTACTCGTATGAACACACTTGAAATCGTTGTGGCTATATGAGGATGGGCATCGGCTGTTTCAAGACGATGACCATCCGGTTCGTTACTCTTCGTCGTTCAGATAAGGATCGGCGAAGCCCAGTTCCTGCATGATGTCGCGCTCGAGCTGCTCCATCTCCTCGGCTTCCTCGTCCTCGATATGGTCATAACCTAGCAGATGCAGACTGCCATGCACAACCATGTGAGCCCAGTGGGCCATCAGGGGCTTGCCCTGTTCGACGGCTTCGGCCTCGACCACCTGGCGGCAGATCACCAGATCCCCGAGCAGGGGCAGCTCGAGACCCGGTGGCGCCTCGAAGGGGAAGGAGAGCACGTTGGTGGGCTTGTCCTTGCCGCGATAGGTGTGGTTGAGCTCGCGGCTCTCCGCCTCGTCCACCAGACGCACCGTCACCTCGGCCTCCTCCTGGAACCCCAGGATGGTGCCATCGAGCCAGCCTTGCAGCTGGGCCTCGGTCGGCAGGCCGTCGGGGCTGGCGCAGGCCAGTTGCAGATCCAGGGTCACGCTCATTGGGCACTCTCTTTGCTGGTGTTCTCGCTGCGGGTATTGGATGCGCTCTTCTCGGCCGCCTGCTGGGCATCGAATGCCTCGTAGGCCTGCACGATGCGGGCCACCACGGGATGGCGCACTACGTCCTTGGACTCGAAGAAGTTGAAGGAGAGGCCATCGACCCCTTGCAACACCTCCAGGGCGTGGCGCAGACCGGATTTGGTGCTGCGAGGCAAGTCCACCTGGGTGATGTCGCCGGTCACCACCGCCTTGGAGTTGAAGCCGATGCGGGTCAGGAACATCTTCATCTGTTCCGTGGTGGTGTTCTGGGCCTCGTCCAGGATGATGAAGGCGTCGTTCAGGGTGCGGCCACGCATGTAGGCGAGCGGCGCCACCTCGATGATGTTGCGCTCCATCAGCTTCTCCACCCGCTCGAAGCCCAGCATCTCGAACAGGGCGTCGTAGAGGGGGCGCAGGTAGGGGTCCACCTTCTGGGAAAGATCGCCGGGCAGGAAGCCGAGCTTCTCACCGGCTTCCACCGCCGGGCGGGTCAGCAGGATGCGGCGGATCTCCTGGCGCTCCAGGGCATCCACGGCGGCGGCCACGGCGAGATAGGTCTTGCCGGTCCCGGCGGGGCCGATGCCGAAGCTGATGTCGTGGCGCACGATATTGGCGATGTACTGGGCCTGGTTCGGGCTGCGGGGCTTGATGAGACCGCGCTTGGTCTTGACCGTGACCTCCTTGCCGTAGGGCAGGGAAGGGGCGGGTTCGTCGTCCTGCTCCAGCACGCGGGACTCCTGCACCGCCAGGTGCACCATCTCGGGGGTGATGTCGCTCACCTTGCTCCCCTTGAGGGGCTGGGTTTCCACATAGAGGTGCTTGAGGATGACGGCAGCCGCCTCCACCTGGGCCTGCTTGCCGATCACTTGGAAGTGGTTGTCCCGGTAGCTTATCTCGATGCCGAGACGGCGCTCCAGCTGCTTGAGGTTGTCGTCAAAGGGTCCGCACAGGCTGGCGAGGCGCTGGTTGTCGGCGGGTTCAAGGTGCAGATTCAGGGTGGAGATGTGTCGGCTCAAGGTGTCCTCTTATCGGTTGTTCCCCCGCCAGGGGGCGGGGGAGAGAGTCATCAATGGGGTCTGAAGGCCGCAACGCCCAGATCATCGGGCACGTTGTCAGGACGACGGGCGAGGATCTCGCTCGGAGCCGTGGCGATGCGCAGGTTCATTTCGTCCTCGCCGCGGATGAAGCGGCCGCGCAGGGAGTAGGGGCGTACGTCGGTGATCTCCACGTCGGCGAAGCCGCCGATGAGGCGGTGCGGCCCCTCGAAGTTGACCACCCGGTTGTTCTCGGTGCGGCCACTGAGCTGCATGGGATCCATCTTGGAGGGTCCCTCCACCAGGATGCGCTGCACCGAGCCCAGCATGGCGCGGCCGATGAGCATGGACTGGTGATTGATGCGGTTTTGCAGTCGAGTCAGGCGGGCCTTCTTCACTTCCATGTCGACGTCATCGGGCAGGTCTGCGGCCGGGGTGCCGGGGCGCGGGCTGTAGATGAAGCTGAAGCTCATGTCGAAGTTGATCTCCTCGATGAGTTTCATGGTGGCCTCGAAGTCTTCGTCCGTCTCGTTCGGGAAGCCGACGATGAAGTCGGAGCTCATGGTGATGTCGGGACGCACGGCGCGCAGGCGGCGGATCTTGGACTTGTACTCCAGCACGGTGTGCGGGCGCTTCATCATGGTCAGGATGCGATCCGAGCCGCTCTGGATGGGCAAGTGCAGGAAGCTGACCACCTCGGGGGTATCACGATAGACCTCGATGATGTCGTCGGTGAACTCGACCGGGTGGCTGGTGGTGTAGCGAATGCGGTCGATGCCGTCGATGGCAGCCACCAGGCGCAGCAGTTCGGCGAAGGTGCAGACCTCCCCGTCGAAGGTCGGCCCCCGGTAGGCGTTGACGTTCTGGCCGAGCAGGTTCACTTCGCGCACCCCTTGCTGGGCGAGCTGGGCGATTTCATAGAGCACGTCATCCAGCGGTCGGCTCACCTCCTCGCCACGGGTGTAGGGCACCACGCAGAAGGAGCAGTACTTGGAGCAGCCTTCCATGATGGAAACGAAGGCGGTCGCCCCCTCGGCACGGGGTTCGGGCAGGTTGTCGAACTTCTCGATTTCGGGGAAGGCGATGTCCACCTGGGCACCGCGCCCCTCCTGCACCTGCTTGATCATGGTCGGCAGGCGGTGCAGGGTCTGGGGTCCGAAGACGATGTCCACATAGGGCGCCCGGCTGCGCAGGTTCTCCCCTTCCTGGGAGGCGACGCAGCCGCCCACCCCGATCACCAGCCCCGGTTTTTTCGCCTTGAGCTTCTTCCATCGACCGAGCTGGTGGAACACCTTCTCCTGGGCCTTCTCGCGGATGGAACAGGTGTTGAGCAGCAGCACATCTGCCTCTTCCGGCTCCTCGGTAAGCGTGTAGCCATTGCTGGCATCCAGCAGGTCCGCCATCTTGGACGAGTCGTACTCGTTCATCTGGCAGCCCCAGGTCTTGATATGAAGTTTCTTGCTCATTGCTTCTCGTGACTGGTTTTGAAATCGGCAGGGTCAAAGGACCGGCCATTTTACTCCGCAATCCCGGTGCTGACCAGTCTGGGGCCGCCCGTCGCCATCAGGGCCGGCTTGTCGTCGGCAATTGCGCATCCCCCTCACTGTTTCTGCCGCCTCCTTGCGTTATCATGCCCCATTCGGTTCGGCCCTTGCCCCTTATCGCGGGGACTCCTTGCAGGAATCAAGTTATGGAACAGTGTGATATTGCCATCGTCGGCGCCGGCATGGTGGGTGCCGCCACCGCCTGCCTGCTGGCGGCAGAGGGGCTCTCGGTGCGGGTCATCGAGACCCGGTTGCCCGAGCCCTATGCCCCCGAGCAGCCGCTGGATCTGCGGGTTTCCGCCATCAGTCAGGCCTCGGTGGCGCTGCTGACCCGGGCCGGTGCCTGGCAATATCTGCAGCAGATGCGGCTGTGCCCCTATCGCCGGCTGGAGACCTGGGAGCTGGACGGCTTCGCTACCCGCTTCGACGCGGTGGATCTCGGGCTGCCCCAGCTCGGCTACATCATCGAGAACCGGCTGATCCAGCTCGCCCTGCTGAAAAGGATGGAGGATTTCCCGACCATCCAGACCCATACCCCGGCGGCGGTGACGAGTCTGCGCCAGAGTGCGGATGACGCCGTGCTGACCCTGGATGACGGCACCGAGCTGCAGGCGCGCTGGGTGCTGGCCTGCGATGGTGCCGAATCCCACACCCGGCGACTGGCCGGCATCGGGGTGTCGCGTTTCGAGTACCGCCAGCACTGCATGCTGATCAACATCGACACCGATTTTGCCCAGGAAGACATCACCTGGCAGCAGTTCACCCCGAGCGGCCCGCGCGCCTTCCTGCCGCTGCCGGGCCGCCATGGCTCCCTGGTCTGGTATGACAGCCCGGCCCGCATCCGGGCGCTGGCCGCCATGAGCAACGAGGCCCTGGCCGTCGAGGTGCGCCGCCACTTCCCGAGCCGCCTTGGCGGTTTCACCGTGACGGCCAAGGGGAGCTTCCCCCTGGTGCGCCGCCACGCCAACGACTATCACGCCGGGCGAGTGGTGCTGCTCGGGGATGCGGCCCACACCATCAACCCGCTGGCGGGGCAGGGGGTCAACCTCGGTTTCAAGGACGTGGCCTGCTGGGCCGGGTTGCTCGGCAAGGCGGGGGCACAGTGGCATGAGCTGGCGCTGGCCAGGCGTTACGAGGGGCGACGCCGCCCTGACAACCTGCTGATGCAGTCGGGGATGGATCTCTTCTACGGGGTCTTCAGCAACGAGATAGGCCCCCTCAGGCTTGCCCGCAACCTGGCGCTGAATCTGGCGGACAAGGCGGGCCCCCTCAAAGAGATGGCGCTACGCTATGCGCTTGGGCTGGTATGAGGCAGTGCGTGGCACTGCCAGGTGCCAATCGGGTGGCATATCAATCCGTGTGATGGTGCCAGCCGGTTTTTTATATGGCCGCGAGGAGTGATCCTGGCGGCGCAGGGGCAAAACGGCCTCAGGCAAGGGGGGAGTACACCATGAACAAGGCATTGCTGGTGATCGATTTCATCAACGACATCGCCCACCCGGACGGGCGCATCGCCGCCTCGGCGGCCCAGGTGATCGAGCAGGGCGCCATTGCGCACGCCAACCAAGCGCTGGCTCATGCCCGCGCTCACGGCTGGCTGGTGGTGCTCATCAAGGTGGGGTTTGACGAGGGCTATCTGCTGCAACCCAAGGGCTCCCCCATGTTTGGCCGTGCCCGGCAGTTCGGGGCCCTCTCCCTGGCGGACAGCGGCACCGACTTTCACCCGGAGCTCGATGTGCAACCCGGGGATCTGGTGCTGACCAAACCCAGAGTCAGCCCCTTCTACGGCACGGCGCTGGAGCCTGCGCTACGGGCCAATCGCATCGAGCATCTCTATGTGTGCGGCGTGAGTACCAGCTGGGCCATTCAGGGGGCAGTGCGAGATGGTCACGATCGGGACTACGCCATCACCATCCTGGAGGATGCCTGTGCGGCGGCGGATGCCGCAGAACACCAGGCTTCCCTGCGCATGCTCGGTCGCATTGCCGAGATCATCAAGGTCGCGGAGCTGCTCTGACCACTCGTATCTAATCCACTCATTTTTCATGCCAATGCTCTGTTGAAACCGAACCAATTTCGGGCAACATGAGTGGAACCGTACTGGCCACAAGGATGAGGACATGCGTTATCAGGGCAGGATCGCGAGCTGGAATTCACAACGCGGTTTCGGGTTCATCAAGCAGGAGCAGGGCGGTGCCGATCTTTTTGTTCACATCACCACCCTGCAATTCGATGGCAGGCCGCCGGAGGTGGGGGAAAAGGTTTCCTATCTGATCGGGAGCAGCAAGGATGGCAAGCCTTGTGCCGTACAAGTGTTCTTTCCCGACCGCCCGCTCTCGCTGGCTGGCGGACCTATGCCATCCATGCCGGATCGTGGGAGCAGGGAGGATTTGAGCCCTCGGGCACCACACGCCACCACATATAGAACCCGGGCGTATCATGCTCCTCGTCGCAAGGGGAGCTGGGGTGGCAAGTTAATCCCCCTATTGGTGCTGGCGGGGTTGTTCTCCCTCTATTCCCGCTTCTCGGCCGAGTTTGCCTCACTTCCATCCTTTCCCTCTTTTAGCCAGGAGGACAGTATTTCGAACAGTACGGTTCAGGTTCCGACTTTTGTTCGTCAGTGCGATGGCCGTCAGCATTGCTCCCAGATGACTTCCTGCGAGGAGGCGACCTGGTTTTTGCAAAATTGCCCCAATACCAAGATGGATGGGGAAGGAGACGGCATCCCCTGCGAGCGGCAGTGGTGTGGCCATTAGCCAGCCGTTATGTACTTCAGGATTCCGGTTCGGGCTGCGCTCCTCTCAGAGGCCGTGGCTCTGCGGATATGCCGCCCTGACCAGGGCCAGAAAGCGATCCCGGATGGGATCGGCAAATTCCGGGTTCCACACCAGGCTGATTTCCCATTCCGACCAGGGGCCGGAGAGGGGGTAGAGGGTCACCTCCTTGCCCGCGATGAACCCTACGCTGCGCGGCAGGATGGCGTTGCCGATACCGGCGGCCACCAGGGCGACCAGGGTCTGGATGTCTTCCGCCTCCTGGATGAGACCGGTCAGCCGGTTGGCGCCGAGGAAGCGGGCGATCTGCTGGCTGAGGCCCGGGCAGCGATGGCCCACCATCTGCAGCAAGGGATCGCGGATCAGCGCCCGCTCCAGGTCGAAGTCCGGCCCTGCCACTTGGGTGGGGACGGCCAGCACCAGTCTGTCCGTCAGCAACCTGTGTTCCCTCAGCTGCGGCGCATCAGGCCGTCGCATGAAGCCCAGTTGCAGCCGACCCGCCAGCAAGTGCTCCTGCTGGATGGCGGAGGTGGTGTCCCGCAGGTGGACCAGCACGTCGGGGGCCTGCTGTTTGAAACGGGCCACCAGGGAGGGGGCCAGTGCGAAGCTGGAGAGCCCGAACCCGATGTTGAGGCGTCCGGCGGCACCGCTTGCCAGCGCCAGGGCATGCCGCTCGAATCCCTTGCCGTGATCCACCAGAGCCCTGGCCTGGGGCAGCAACTGGAGGCCGATGGCGGTCAGCTCGGCCCCGTGGCGGCCCCGGTTGAACAGGGTGCTGCCGAGGGCCTGCTCCAGCCCCTGGATCTGCTTGGTCAGGGCCGGTTGCGTCACAAAAAGCCGGCTGGCTGCTTCCCGGTAGTTGGCACTCTCGGCCAGCATGACGAAGGCCTGCAATTGTCTCAGGTCGAATCTCATTCCATTTGGTTATCCAATGTGGCGATTTATTGATTATAAATTATCTAACCTCCTTGTTCTAATGGTCTCGAAACGGGCCTGCTTGCCCGCTGTTCAGCCACAAGGAGTCATGTCATGTCGAGCGAACGCTATCTGTTTTTGATCAAGGGGAGCCTGGTTATGGCTCAGCCGCTGGCCGCACCGGAGACCGGGGAGCTGCTGACCAGTCTGTTGCAGCAGGGGTTCGTCGTCGCCCCCTTGCCGGTGTGGGCCAGCAATGCGGAGCAGGCGCTCGCCTGTTACGAGGCCGCTGCCCAGCGGCAGGTCTTCGCCGATGCGCTGGCGGGGAGAGCCCTGTGAGCGCGGTGCGCGTGAGGGCCGCGGCCCTGCTGCTGGACATGGACGGGACCCTGGTCCACTCCACCGGCGACGTGGAAGTCGTGTGGCGGCGCTGGTGTCAGCACCATGGGCTGGATCCCGCTCCCGTGCTCGCCATGTGCCACGGCGTGCGCTCACGGGAGGTGATAGGGGCCCTGGCTCCCCAGTTGGACATGGCGGTGGAGGTGGCCCTGCTCGACGATCTGGAGATGGAATACGCTGCGGCGCCGATGCCCCTGGACGGTGCCCGCCGACTGCTCGAACAGCTGCCGCCGACGCGCTGGGCGCTGGTGACTTCCGCAAGCCGGAGGGTGGCAGAGCACCGGCTGCTGCACGCCGGATTGCCGCTGCCCCGTCTCCTGGTGTGCGCCGGGGATGTGGTACGGGGCAAGCCGGATCCCGAGCCTTATTTGCTGGCTGCCAGCCGGTTGGGACTGGCTCCGGCCGATTGCCTGGTGTTCGAGGATGCGCCAGCGGGCATCGCCAGCGCCCTGCAGGCGGGTTGCCAGGTGGTGCAGATGGGGGGAACAAGGCGGTATGACGACAGGCTCAAGGGCTGGCTGCGGGACTGGCGCGGGATCGAGATCGAGGTGGCATCGGACGGGCTCCATCTTCATCTGCCCGCCCCGCAGCCGGCAGAGGCCGGATGATGACGACAAGGGGCACGCCATTCAGGCGCCGCAAGATTGCCCGATGCTGGGGGAAGCCTGCTCGGCCGAATAGCGTTCCACCCGGTTGCGGCCATTGTGCTTGGCCAGATAGAGCGCCTGATCGGCGCGAGAGAGCAGCTCGTCCAGATTGAAGGGGCCCTCTTTCTGGGAGGCGATACCGATGCTGACCGTGATGCAGACGGCGGGCTCGGCTCCCTTTTCTTCCCCTGGCTGCGCGACGATTTTTCGCAGCCGCTCGGCTACCGCCATGGCCTGCTCCTCGCTGAGGCCGGGCCAGATGGCCACGAACTCCTCTCCCCCCAGGCGACAAAAGAGATCCCCCGGTCGAAGCTGGTCGCGCACCCGGGCCGCGAAGCTGCTCAACTGGTTGTCACCCTCTTCGTGGCCGTGACGATCATTGATGCGTTTGAAATGATCGATGTCCAGCATGCAGATCGCCACAGGGTAGCGCTGCACCGTGAGGTGCTGGAGCAGTTCATTGGCGGCCGACCAGAAGCCGGCCCGGTTCAGCGCACCGGTCAGGTGATCGTGGTGGGCCAGGTGTTTCATCTCCCGCAGCAGGCTGTTGCGGGCCGCCATGATGCTGGCGGCGGTCAGGGGGGTGAGAGCGATCAACATGACCCCTATCCGGACGGAGAACATCCAGTACTGGGTCTGGACATCGTGATTGATGACGAGGTGGCCGTTTGAGAGGGCGATCAGGATCAGGGTGCTGTAACTCAGGGTCAGCAGGCTGGTGGCGAAGACGGAGTAGGTGACGGCGCACCAGAGCAGCGCCGGTACCGGGAAGGCGATGGATCCCGGCCCCTCGACGAGCAGGGTGAGCAGCAGGGAGGCCACCAGGCTCAGCAGCGGCATCAATCTGGCCCAGGAGAACTCGGTGCGGTAAAGGAGGGTGCGCCAGGGGGGCACGCTGTCATGGGGAGGCAGTGTCAGGAGCACCGGCAGTATGGTCATGTAGTTCACCAGCTCGCTGGCAAACCAGAAGCCCAGCCCGTAGAGCGGGGGGCCCAGAGACAGGATGGGATTGATGATGGCGCCGACCACGCCGGCGGCGAGGGAGGCGGCCAGGGTGTTTCGCAGCAGGAGCACGAGGGAGGTGGGGCGCCTGAGGAGCTTGTCGGCAGGCGCGAGCCGATGCATCAGCAGATACCCGATGCCGATGCCGGCCAGGTTGCCGCAGGTCAGCAGGATGGTTTTGAACAGGGGCTCGCCGGTGAAGAGGGCGGCGAGAAAAAAGCCCAGTATGCCGCCGGCCCAGCCCGCCGGGGTGGCCAGGCGTGGATAGCGCACCATGCAGCCGAGCAGGACCGCATTGGCAGGCCAGAAGGCCGCCAGCAGGTTGGGGGGGCGGGTGAAGATGCCGATCAGCGAGAACAGCAGTACCAGGGCGGTGACACACAACAGAGCGGACAAGGGCGTCAATGTGCATGAGGTACGTTGGCGTGCGATGTCCCCCATGGGGACCTCCTGACAAGAGAGCGTTTGTTCAGAGTATGGCTGGCACGTGACAAGGGTGAACGAGGGGGAGAGAAGAAAACGCCCCCTGGTGGAGGGGGCGTGAAGGCTTACTTGAAGACCCGGAAACGCACGTCGTCGTCGATGAAGGTCTTGTCGCCGGCAGGTTGCTCTATGCTGCCAAAAGGCATCTGGGCACGAAGCAGCCAGCTGGCGGGCAGGTCCCACTCCTTGCGCACCGCATCGTCGATGAGCGGGTTGTAGTGTTGCAGGGAGGCACCGATGCCCTCCTGGGCCAGGGTGGTCCAGACCGCGAACTGGGCGATCCCGGTGGCATGTTCGGACCAGATGGGGAAGTTGTCGGCATAGAGAGCGAATTTCTGCTTAAGATCCTCGATGACGGCGGTGTCTTCGAAGAAGAGCACGGTGCCAGCCCCGGCGCGGAAGCTGCCGTTGATCTTGGCTTCACTCTGGGGATAGGCCTCCGGCGGCACTATCTTCTTGAGCTCCGCCTTGACGATGTCCCACAGCTTGTGGTGCTGCTCGCCGAACAGGATGACGGCGCGGGAACTCTGGGAGTTGAACGAAGAGGGGCTGTGCTTGACGGCATCCTTGATGAGGGCGGTCAGCTGGGCCTCGGAGTGGGTCACCCGGTTGCCCAGGGCATAGATGGTACGACGTGCTTTGATCTGTTCGATAAACGGACTGCTCATAACATCTCCTTGGTTGATGAATCATCACCGCCAGCGTTGCCGACAAAGGTCATCTGGCTCCGATTTCTCGAGTCATCGACTATAGCACCTTGCGGGCAATAAACCGTCAACGACGAGTAATGACAGTTTCTACTTTTTATGGATATTCACATGACGGATGTGAATATGGCCGTGAGACACCTTGATATCTTTTTTGTCATTAGCAGTGGATGTTAATGACTTCAATCAATATCTTTTGCAGATTTTTAATCTATAAAATTCATCCAATATGACATTTTATAGAGAGTGACATGACGGCGGCGCTAATCAAGGAACGCTATTACATACTGACTCCGCTGTCGTTTCTCCTGGGAGGGCTGGTGCTGATCGCCACCCTGTTGCTGGCGGCAGCCAGCTACCTGAGCAGCATCGACAAGACGGTGGCGGGTTACGGTCACATGCTGGCCGCCCTCGACGCCACCCTGCTCCAGGACATGGCGCAGGACAACCGCCGCCAGCTTGGCGTACTGGAGGCGTCCCTGGACAAGCAGGCCATCGCTGCCGGGGCATCGGCCATCAATCCCATCTGGGCCATTGCCCATCAGTTCAAGTACGACGCCCACTTCCTCTATTTCTACAACGCGCGCACCCATCGGCTCGACGGCTATCCCGACTGGCAGCAACCGGAGGGCTACCGGGCACAGGCGCGGCCCTGGTACCAGACCCTGTCCGGCGAGGGCGATGATCTCGTCTGGTTCGGTCCCTACCCGGAGTTCGATTCGGCCCGGCAGGTACTGACTCTCATCAAGCGGGTCAAGGATGATGAGGGGCAACTGCTTGGGCTGCTGATGGTGGACATGTCGTTCAGCGCCTTGCAGGGGGCGTTGCACCGGGCAGTGGGTGAGGATCCGGTGGCCCTCTACATCACCGAGCGCAAGGGCGGCAAGCTGGTGGTGGGGCACAATTTGTCGCTGTTGCCGCCCCGTCTCGAGCGGGAGACGCAGGCGGTCGGCCTGGACGGGTTCTGGGCAGGTCGCCACCTGCAACACGCTCTGGAGGGGATGGAGTGGGATCTCAACGTCTATCTCCCCCCCTCCCATTTTCATGAAAACCTGCAAGACACCCTGCTGATGGTGGTGCTGCCCGCCCTGGCATTGCTCTGCATCTGGCTGTGCAGCCTGTGGTTTCTGATGCGGATCTTTCGTCAGGAGCAGGTGCTGGTGCAGGGCTCGCTCAGCGGCCTCATCCAGGATGAGGCGCGAAAGGAGATCCAGCGGCGTCAGCGAACCTGGTTCGTGCACGGCAGCCTGGGGGAGATAGAACAGGTGCGAAACAGCCTGCTGCAAGGGCAGGATGCCCTGCTCCACGACCCTCTCACCGGCATCCTGAACCGGCGAGCCTTCGATCAGCAGCGGGCCGGGCTGGAGCAGGCGGGGAGGCCCTACTGGCTGGTGCTGTTCGATGTGGACAACTTCAAGCGCGTCAACGACAGCTGGGGACACGGTGTGGGGGATGCGGTGCTGTTTCGGGTGGCCACCATCATGGCGAGAACCCTGGGGGATGAGCAGGTCTACCGCATCGGGGGCGATGAATTTGCGGCCTTGCTGCCCTGGGAGCAGGCGGAGGTGGAATGCCGCCTGACCCACCTGCTCGGTCGGGTGAAAGCCCTGAAATGGCGGGAGTTCGCCGACGCCATCACCCTGAGCGCCGGCGGAGCACGCTATCCGGATGATGCCCTGACGCTGCTCGAGCGGGCGGATGCCTGCCTGTACGAGAGCAAGCACCAGGGGCGGGATTGCTGGCATCTGGCGGCGTCGTCGCCCGTTGACGGGGAGGTTGTGACAGTATCTGTCTGACAGTGATTGCTGCAAAAAAGGGCCTTTGGGCCTAAAAAAGGGTCATGACGGGGATGATTTCTCGTGTGACCTTTTTTTTTGATGTGGTTTCAGGTGGTTAGCCTGCTTTCTTGTATCGTGTCGCGAACCGGAGACAGGGAGGGCTGGCCGTGAGGTGCCCCTTGCGGCAGTGGCGCAGGTCAGGGGGCTTTGTATAGTGCAGGGAAAAATAATCAATCATCAGGTTTGACAGGAGTACCCCATGAAAATGAAACCGTTTGGCATGAGCGCACTGGCGCTGCTGGGGGCGTTGCTGTTGGGCACAGGACAGGTGCAGGCATCCGAGACCCTCAATACCATTCTCGGCGGCGGAGCCGGCGGGGTGGCGGGCACCATGATCGGCAAGGAGCTGGGTGGCGACACCGGCGCCCTGGTGGGGGCTGCCCTGGGGGGCGCGGCCGGTGGTGCGGCCACGGCCAATAGGGGCAACAAGAACGAAGCTGCGCTCGGCGGCGCCGTCAGTGCCCTGGGCGGGGCAGCCATCGGCAAGAGCGTCGGTGGCAGTTCGGGCCAGCTGATCGGCGCCGGTATCGGTGGTGCCGGTGGCTCCGCCATCGGAGCCAGGACCGGGGATGGTCACGAGAGCCGCGGCGATCGCTATTACGATGACAGGCGCTATCACAAGCACCACAAGAAACACAAAAAGCACCGCAAGCACAGATGGCATGACGACTGATGCCGCGGCAAGCTGATCGACAAAAAGGGGCCTTTGGCCCCTTTTTTTGATCCCGCTGCCGGCCCGTAAGGGGCGGCGAGCGGCCTCTTACACCAGCCGGTGCTGGCGCCTGCCAAGGGAGAAGGCGTTGATGTTGTCGATGAGCTGATCCGCGAGGCGCTGCATCGACTCTTCGCTGGCCCAGGCCACGTGGGGAGTCAGGATGAAATTGGGGTAACGCAGAGCCTGCATCAGGGGGTGATCCGGAGGCGGCGGCTCGACACTCGCCACATCGAAACCGGCGCCGCCCAGACGGCCGTTGCCGAGGGCTTCGAGTAGCGCCTGCTCGTCCACCAGGCCGCCACGGCCCACGTTGATGAGCAGGGCGCCCGGTTTCATCAGGGCCAGCTCCCGCTCCCCGATGAGATGGCGGGTGTAGGGGGTGAGCGGGCAGTGCAGGCTGATCACATCCGAACTTTGCAGCAGGGCATCCAGGGGCAGCCTGTCGTCATCCCCCGGGGAGCCGACCTGGCTCTGGGCATAGTAAACCTCCATCCCGATGGCGCTGGCCCGCTGTCCCAGTGCCTGTCCCAGGGTTCCCTTGCCGATGATCCCGAGGCGCTTGCCATGCAGATCCGTGATGGGGTGGTCGAAGAAGCAGAACTGGCCGCTTTGTTGCCAGCGCCCCTCCAGCAGGGACTGGCGCCAGGCGAACAGGTTGCGCGACAGGGCGAGCATCAGGGCCATGGCGTGCTCGGGGACGGAAGGGCCCGAGTAGTTGCGGATATTGCACACGGCGACATTGGCGGCGCGGCACGCCTCCAGATCCAGGTTGTCGCTGCCGGTGGCGGCCAGGGCGATCAGGCGCAGTTCGGGAAGCTGGGCCAGTTCATCGGCCCCGATGCGCACCTTGTTGATGATGGCGATGCTGGCGCACTTGAGCCGCTCCACCACCTGATCCGGCGCCGTGGTCGGGTAGCTTTGCCAGTGATGGGGAAAATCGGGGCGGCGCAGATTGATGCCGGTGTCCAGGGTGTCGCTGTCGAGAAACACGATTTGCTGCATGAAGCCTCCTGCCATTGGTTCGGACATGATGCCAAACATGGAGGGCGGCTGACCAGCGCGGTGGCATCGGGCCAAGTCCGATGGGGAAGGCAAAAGGCGGGTGGCTGTGCCTTGGAGGGACTCAGATCCAGCCCAGGTGCGTCAGCCAGCCCTGGATGCGCCCCGGCGTCTCCTCCAGATCCATCAGGGCATAGGGGCGGTAGTTGAGCTTGTGGCTGCGGCGGCTCTCGCTTCTGCGGGCTTCGGCCGCCAGCAGGGGCCAGCGTCCTCCCTCCTCCTGATAGAGATCCAGGGTAGGGATGCTGCCCTGGGCTATCTGCTTGGCGAGGGTCTGGTTGCTCAGCTGGTTGGGGAAAAAGCCGTCGAGCAGCACCAAGGCATCGGGGGCGGGCAACTGTTCGCTGGCGATGAGGTTGGCGGCCCAGGCGGCGCTGGTACCCTGGGCCAGCAGCAGCTTGAAGCCCCCCTCCTGCAGCTTGGCATCCCCCAGCTTGCTGATGCGGGAGGCAAACTGCTTGCGAAAATCGTCGATGACCTGCTGTTTCTTCTCGGCGGCGGGGTCGAGCTCGGTCTGCTGCGGCGAGGGGAGCAGCAGCAGGGTATCGAAACCGAGGCGCCCCAGCTCCCGGGTCAGTTGCCACAGCTGGCCGCTGCGCTGCCAGTCGGGCAGCAGGATGACCAGACCCACGTAGTTGTCGCTGTCGTGCTTGGCAAACAGTACCTGTTGCTTGTCCACCCTGGTGCTGTCGGGTATTCCCTGCCAGTCGCTGCTCTGCCAGTAGTCGGGGGGAACCAGGGGGGCTGGATCCGGGGCGGCGCCTGACGGTGCCTGCCCGGCGCCGTGGGCGGCAAAAGCAAGCAGGGTCAGCAGCAGATAGGGGCGAAATGTCATGGGGGATCCTCCAGCACTCCCTCATAGCGGCCTCGCCGGGGGTTTCTTTAGGGCAAGGGGGCACATCGGCATCGGCGGTGGCGAAGAGGGTCTGACCGGCGGGCCGGACACGGGGCCAGGATTGTTCCAAATGGCAAAGCATTCCCGGTTTTGATTGTTCCATCCTGTGACCCATACATGGTTCAGTAAGGGCAGGCAGACAGGGGGCCGGGGCATGTCGTCACTGGCCGCAGGCGGAGAATTCTTCCCCCTGTCTCGTCAGAACGAGAGATTCACCCTCACTTTCCATCGACAGGGAGCGTTATCGCCATGAGCACCTTGGTTCACTTGCCCATCCTCGACCTGAGGCAGCTGGATGCCTCGCCCGACGCTCGGGCCGATTTTCTGGCATCGTTGCGCGATGCCGCGAGAGAGACGGGATTTTTCTACCTGACCGGCCACGGCATCGATCCCGAGCTGCAACAGGAGGTACAGCAGCTGTCGCGGGCCTTCTTTGCGCTGCCTCTGGCGGCCAAGCAGCAGGTCGCCATGATCCACTCTCCCCATTTTCGTGGCTACAACCGACCGGGGGCGGAGCTGACCCGGGGTCAACCCGACTGGCGAGAGCAGTTTGATATCGGTGCCGATCGCCCTGCCTTGCCGCGCGCGGCGGGCGACCCGCCCTGGTGGCGGTTGCAGGGGCCGAATCAGTGGCCGGAGGCGCTGCCGACACTGCAACCCGTGCTGACGCGCTGGCGTGGGCAGATGACCCGCATGTCCCGTACCCTGCTCGGGGCTTTTGCCGAGGCGCTCGCACTGTCGCCAGATGCCTTCGATGCCCTGCACGGAGAGCGTCCCAACGAACATATCAAGCTGATCCGCTATCCCGGTGAGCGGGGCGCCACCCAGGGGGTCGGTCCCCACAAGGATTCGGGCTTCCTGAGCTTCCTGCTGCAGGATGACCAGCCCGGCCTGCAGGTGGAGGTGGCGCCGGATCACTGGATCGACGCGCTCCCGCTCCCCGGCACCTTCGTGGTCAACATCGGTGAGCTGCTGGAGCTCGCCAGCAACGGCTACCTGCGGGCGACCGTGCACCGGGTGGTGCCGTCGGCGCCGGGGCAGGAGCGTCTCTCCATCGCCTTCTTCCTGGGGGCCCAGCTCGACGCCGTGGTGCCCGTCTATCCGCTGCCCGAGGCTCTGGCCCGTGAAGCCAGGGGGCCTGCCACCGACCCGCACAATCCGCTGCTGCGGGAGGTGGGCTGGAACTACCTCAAGGGGCGGCTGCGTTCCCACCCTGATGTGGCATTGCGCCACCATGCCGATCTGTTGCCGGCGCCCCGGGCGCTGGCGGTCGGCGAAACCACCCATTGATTGCATGGCAAGGAGCACAAGATGAACAAGCACGGACTGTTTTCCCTGAGCGGCCTGGTATTGGCCCTCGGACTCTCTCTCTCCGCCCAGGCAGCCCAGGCGCTGCGGGTTGCCGCGGATCCACTGCCCCATGCGGATATCCTCGGCGAGGTGAAACGCCAGGACCCTTCGCTGGATCTGCAGGTGATCGAGCTCAGCGGCGGCATCAATGCCAATGCCCTGTTGGTGGCGGGTGATGTGGATGCCAACTACTTCCAGCACGTCCCTTACCTGCGGGATCAGGAGAAGGCGCTCGGCACCGAGCTGGTGGTGGCCGCGACCGTACACGTGGAGCCTCTTGGCATCTATTCGAAGAAGTTCAAGCACCTGAGGGAGGTACCGGAAAAGGCGGTGATCGCCCTGCCCAACAATGTCACCAACCTGAGCCGGGCCCTCTATCTGTTGCAGCACGAGGGGCTCATCACCCTCAAGGCCGGCCATGAAGATCCGGCGCGGGATCTGGCGACGGTGCACGACATCGCCACCAACCCCAAGGCGCTCAAGATCCTGGAGATCGAGGCGCCGCAGCTGCCGCGCTCCCTCGACGACGTGGATCTGGCGGTGATCAATGGCAACTATGCCCTGGAGGCGGGGCTGGAGCCTGCTCGCGATGCCCTGGGGCTGGAGAGCGCCCAGAACAATCCCTACGCCAACATCCTGGTGACCACCCCGGCGCTCAAGGATGATCCGCGGATCCGCCAGTTGGCGCGGGACCTGGAGTCCAGGGCGATCGCCGACTTCATTCGCAAGAGCTACAAGGGGTCGGTGATCCCGATGGCCGGGCGGCAGTCATGATAGTGCTGGAGGGGCTCGGCAAGCAGTACCCGGGGCACGGGCAACCCGCTCTGGAGGGAGTGTCGCTCGAGATTCCGGATGGGGCCATCTACGGCATTCTCGGGCGCAGCGGCGCGGGCAAGAGCACGCTCATTCGTTGCCTCAATCTGCTGGAGCGGCCAAGCCGGGGCCGCATCCTGTTCGATGGCCGCGACATCACGGCCCTGGAGGGGGCGGCCTTGCGCCGCCACCGTCAGGGGACCGGCATGATTTTCCAGCACTTCAATCTGCTGCACGCCCGCAGCGTGGAGGAGAACGTGGCAGTCCCGATGGAAATCGCCGGAGTGGCGCGCCGGGAGCGGGCTGCCCGGGTCAGCGAGCTGCTGGAACTGGTGGGGCTTGGCGAGCACCGTCGCGCCTTTCCCTCCCAGTTGTCGGGGGGACAGAAGCAACGAGTGGGCATCGCCCGCGCCCTGGCCGCCAATCCGCGCCACTTGCTCTGTGACGAGGCGACCAGTGCCCTGGATCCGGAGACCACGGAGTCGGTGCTGGCGCTGCTTGCCGACATCAACCGCCGCCTCGGGATCACCATAGTGCTCATCACCCACGAGCTGGAGGTGGTCAGGGCCATCTGCGATCACGCGGCATTGCTTGAACGGGGTCAGCTGGTGGAAAGCGGCGCTCTGGGCACCCTGCTGGCCAACCCCGACTCCCGCGTGCGGCAGGCCCTGTTGCCGGATCCCGAGATCCTGCGGCGTTTCATGGCGCGTCACGGAGTCACAGAGGAGGTGCGTTTATGCAGAGTCGCCTGAGTGTCGATGCCTTGCTCGAACTGATGTATCAGGGGTCGCTCGAAACGCTCTACATGGTGGGAGTGGCGGCCGTGTTCACCCTGCTGCTGGGGCTGCCGACCGGGGTGCTGCTGGTGGTGACCCGTCCCGGGGGCGTGCTGCCCTTGCCCCGTCTCAACATGGTGCTGGGGATCGGTATCAACATCGGGCGGTCGCTCCCCTTCGTGGTGCTCCTGATCGCCCTGATCCCCCTGACCCGGCTGGTGGTCGGCACCTCACTGGGCAGCACCGCCGCCATCGTTCCCATTACCCTGGGGGCCTTCCCCTTCTTTGCCCGGGTGGTGGAGAGCGCCCTCGATGAGGTGGACAAGGGGCGCGTCGAAGCCGTGCTCGCCATGGGGGGCAGCGGCTGGCACGTGGTCGTCAAGGCGCTGCTGCCCGAGGCCTTGCCGGCGCTGCTGGCCGGACTCACCCTGACGGTGGTGATGCTCATTGGCTTCTCCTCCATGGCGGGGGTAGTCGGTGGCGGCGGGCTCGGGGATCTGGCGATCCGCTACGGCTACCAGCGCTTTGACGACAAGGTGATGGCAGGGACAGTGGTCATGTTGCTGCTGCTGGTGCAACTGGTACAGGGGGTGGGGGACAGGCTGGTGCGGGCACTGGCCCATCGCCGCTAGAGGCACGGCTTCTCATCAGGCTGGCCGTCAGGTGCCAGCCAATAAAAAAGCGAGCCTTGGCTCGCTTTTTTTGCAATCACATCAAGGGGTCAACTTAGTTGACGCGACGCTTGAATTCACCGGTACGGGTGTCGATTTCGATCTTGTCACCGATCTCCACGAAGGCGGCAACGGCCAGCTCGTAGGAGGTGCCCTTCAGGCGGGCAGGCTTGGTCACTTTACCGGAGGTGTCGCCACGGGCGGCCGGCTCGGTGTACTCGACTTCACGCACGATGGTGGTCGGCAGTTCTACGGAGATGGCTTTCTCGTTGTAGAAAGTCACTTCGCAGAGGTCTTCCATGCCGTCTACCAGGTAGTTCAGGGCATCACCCAGGTTGTCTTTCTCGACGTCGTACTGGTTGTACTCGGTGTCCATGAAGACATACAGCGGGTCGGAGTAGTAGGAGTAGGTGCACTCTTTACGCTCCAGCTGAACGACTTCCAGCTTGTCGTCGGCCTTGAAGACGGTCTCGGTGGCGCTGCCGTTCAGCAGACCCTTCAGCTTCATCTTGACCACGGCGGAGTTACGGCCGGATTTGTTGAATTCAGCCTTCTGGACCACCATCGGCTCGGTGCCGATCATGACTACGTTACCAGCGCGGATTTCCTGTGCGGTTTTCATGTAAAAAATTCCTGTTCGTGAAACGGACGGATAAAAACTGCCAGATTATATACGGCTTTCTAAAAATTTCACCAACCTCGTGACGAGATCCCCGTCCGCCAGCAGCCTCTGTGGCCAGGTGCGCCCATGTTGCTGCCATATGGCCGCGTATTGCGGCCATTGTGCCCAGAGTTCACCCGTATGCTCCCCCCGGTTGAGGGCATGGTTGAAGCGGCGCAGCCACTGACCGGCCGACGCTGGCAAGGGGGAGAGGTAGTGGTCGAGAAAACCGTCCAGCTTGACCATGTGGGCATCCTCTTCCTGCTGGTAGATGTGCCAGAGGAAGGGGCGCCCCGCCCACTGGGCCCGCACGAAGGAGTCCTCTCCGCGCACCAGGTTGAGATCGCAGCTCCACAGCAGGCGATCGTAGCCCCTCTGATCGGTCATCGGCAGCAGCTTGATGGTGAGGTTGCCCGCCTGGAGCAGATCTCCGGCCCTGGCACCGGGAATGGCCTCTGCCAGCCCTGCGCCGATGAGCACGTCGTCGAGGGAGCGCCCCAGCGGCAGCAGCAGGGTGACGGGGGTGACGCTCTGGCGCCAGCCCTCGACCAGGCTCCTGAGCGCCTCGCTCTCGTAGGTGAAGAGGCTGACCCGCAGCTCGTCTTCTCGTTGGGGTGGCAGGCCGAGGCTGGCCCAGTAGGCGGCCAGTCCCGCTACATCCTGTTGCCAGCGCTCGCGCTCGACGATGAGGCCTCGCTCGCACAAGAGGCCGCCCGTTTTCTGCGTGAAACCCGGGAAGAAGAAGTACTTGTCGAGGCGCTGGCTGCCGACCTGCTGGGGCGAGGCGAGGCCATGGCAATCCTCGACCCAGCTCTCGGCGGAGAGGTATTCGAGGTTGATCCAGCAGGGGGGCGTGGTCTGCTCGGCCATGCGTTCGATAAAGGGGGCGGGCAGCTCGCAGGCAAACGCCTCGATGACCACCCTGGCCGGGGTCATGTCGGCGGGGAGGCGCTCGTGCCAGTGCTGGACATAGATGCCATCGATCCACTGACCGTTCTGTGCGGGGTCGAGCGCCGGGCAGATGCGGGCGAAGCTAGCCAGATCGTCCACCCAGAGCCGCACCTGCACCTCACTCTTCTGCGCCGGGAGCGCGCCTTCCTGTTTGAGCTGGCGGGCGAGCCGCCAGGTGACGCCGATGTCACCGAAGTTGTCGACGACGCAGCAGAAGATGTCCCAGTCGAAGGGGGGAAGAGGGCTTGTCATGGCGCAGGGTCCCAGATGCAAAAAAACCGGTGCGCAGGGTAGCACACCGGTTGGCTGGCTTCTAACGGTCGGCTCGGGGCCGAAGGAGGAACTTACTCCTTGCCGTAGACGTTGTTCTCCTGCTCGCGCACCCGGATGAAGGTGGTGCGTTTGGTGAGCTCTTTCAACTGGCTGGCCCCCACATAGGTGCAGGTGGATCGCACCCCGCCCAGGATGTCGCGCACCGTGTTCTCCACCGGGCCGCGGTAGGGCAGCAGCACGGTTTTGCCTTCGGAGGCGCGATACTCGGCGACGCCGCCAGCGTGCTTGTCCATGGCGCTGGCCGAGCTCATGCCGTAGAACTTCATGAAGGGCTCGCCATCGACCTCGACGATTTCACCGCCGCACTCTTCGTGAGCGGCCAGCATGCCCCCCAGCATCACGAAGTCGGCGCCACCGCCAAATGCCTTGGCCACATCCCCCGGGCAGGTGCAGCCGCCGTCACCGACGATCTGGCCACCCAGGCCGTGTGCCGCATCGGCACACTCGATGATGGCGGAGAGCTGCGGGTAGCCGACCCCGGTCTTGACCCGGGTGGTGCAGACCGAGCCCGGGCCTATGCCCACCTTGACGATGTCGGCGCCGGAGAGGATCAGCTCCTCCACAATCTCGCCGGTCACCACGTTGCCCGCCAGGATGACGTGGTTCGGGCAGGCCTCGCGGATCTTGCGCAAAAACTCGACGAAGTGCTGGGAGTAGCCGTTGGCCACGTCCACGCAGATGAAGCGCAGGGCGCTGGACATCGCGAGGATCTGGCGTGTCTTGGTGAAGTCCTCCTCCGAGGTGCCGGTAGAGACCATCACATGGCCCAGCAGGGCCGGGTCGGTCTCATTGACGAAGGTTTGCCACTGCGCAAGGCTGTAGTGCTTGTGCACAGCCGTCATCATCTCGAAGCTGGCTAGGGTACGCGCCATGGCGAAGCTGCCGACGGTATCCATGTTGGCGGCGATGACGGGCACGCCCTGCCATTGGGTCTGGGTGTGCTTGAAGGTGAACTGGCGGGTCAGGCTGACTTGGGAACGGCTCTTTAGAGTAGAGCGCTTGGGGCGAAACAGGACATCCTTGAAACCGAGCTTCAAGTCTTCTTCGATACGCATTGCGAATTCCTTATTGAGCCTTGTGTGAGAGGTCACTTTGCAGTGGCAACTTTTCGGCAGGCGCAAAAAAACCGGTGGTTTTCAGGCCCTCCGGTTTACAGCAGTGTAGGCAAAAATCCCGTCAGAACAAGACTGATAATTCACGCACCGCTGTGGTAGCCTTTGGCGTCACAACCTGAGGATGGCCGCCAGCGTCATCCAGCACCCTGTTCTCCCCTCGTTTTCCTGCTGCATTCCCCACTCACGCGCCGTGCCCGGCATGGATTGTCGCCTGTTGGCACCGCGTCCAGAGCCCGCTCCCCTGCGCGCCAGAATCCGGTTGACCCGGCAGTTGGCTGTGATACATCTGGGCGCAAGACTGACAAGGCGAGAGAGCATGATGGGCAAGAGAATGGTGGCGGCGGCCATGATGTGGGTGCTGTGCGGCAGCGCGATGGCGGCCCAGACCAGCTATGGCTGGATCGAGAAGGGGGTGCTGATGCCCTACGGAGTGGCGGTCAAGATGAAGCTCGATACCGGTGCTCTCACTTCGTCGCTGGATGCCCGCGACCTGAAGCATTTCAAGAAGGATGGCAAGCCCTGGGTGCGCTTCAACCTGGTGCTGACCGATGCCAATACCGACAAGGTGGTGCGCCGGAGCGTGGAGCGACCGGTGGAGCGCAGCGTGACGGTGCGCGGGGCGGGCGGCATGGAGCAGCGCCCGACGGTGACTATGTCCGTCTGCGTCGGGGACCAGGTCTACAAGGAGTGGTTCACCCTGCGGGATCGCAGCAAGATGATCTACCCGGTGCTGCTGGGGCGCCGTCTGCTGGCGGAGCTGGGACCGGTGGATTCGAGCCGGACCTTCACGGTACAGCCCACCTGCGACTAGGGTGGGGCTGCCATGAAAAACGGGGGCCTGGCCCCCGTTTTTCATGGCGTGCGCAAAGGCTGACCCGTCATGCCTGGCGCGAGACGGGCAGCAGCACGCTCACTTCGAGCCCCCCTTCAGGCCGATTGTGGATGTCGAGATCCGCTCCGTGAAGCTGGGCGATGCGCGAGACGATGGCCATGCCAAGGCCCACGCCATCCCCCTGCTGGGGATTGACCCGGAAGAAGCGTTCGCACAACCGGGAGAGGGCGGCGGTGGGGATGCCGGGGCCGTTGTCCCGCACATCCACCCGGATCCGGTTGCCCACCTGGCTCACCACCA
The DNA here is from genome assembly GCF_040907815.1 of Aeromonas sp. s6. Lineage (NCBI taxonomy): Bacteria > Pseudomonadati > Pseudomonadota > Gammaproteobacteria > Aeromonadales > Aeromonadaceae > Aeromonas > Aeromonas sp. s6. The sequence continues at coordinate 182,977 of NZ_JBFOCN010000122.1, read as the reverse complement.
CGGCGACCTCGCCGCCCACCTGGGTGTAGCGCAGCGCATTGTCGATGAGGTTGCCGAACATCAGCTCCAGCAACATCGCCTGTCCCATTACCTGCACCTGTTCGGCGCCCTCCAGGGACAGCTGTTGATCCTTTTTCAGGGCGATGGGGGCCAGGGTCGCCAGGGTGCCCTGCAACAGGGGGAACAAGGGAAGGGCGGTGAGGGCCGGGCTCTGCTGGTTGTCGATGCGGGCCTGGGTCAGCAACTGGCGGATCAGCCGGTCGCTGCGATCGAGGGCCAAGAGCATCTTGCGCAGGGCCTGCTCCCGGCTCTGATCATCCTCGGCCGTCATGGCGTTCTCGCTGTGGATGCGCAGCACCGCGAGGGGCGTGCGCAGCTCGTGGGCGGCCTCGTTGGTGAACTGTTTCTCCCGATCCAGGGTGTCAGCGAGGGCGTGCATCAGCCGGTTGATCTCCCCCACCAGCGGCGTCAGTTCCTCGGCCTTGATGGCGAGATTGAGGGGGCTCAGGTTGGCGGGATGACGCTCGCCGATGGCTTGCGCCAGCTGGTGCAGCGGTGACAGCCCCCGGGTGATCAGCCACCACAGCAGACCGAGCAGGAAGGGCAGGGTGATGAAGAGGGGCAGCATGGTGAGGGTGGCCATCTTGCTGGCCAGTTCGCTGCGTTCGTCATCCCGCTCCGCCACGATGAGCCAGGTCTGTTCACCTTCGTTGTAGAGGGTAAAGGTGCGCCACTCGTGGTGATCCTTGGTCTCGCTGTTGAAGCCCCGCTCCAGGGTGGTCAACGGTTGGGCCGGGGCATTGGGCGAGCGCAGCAGCACGGCGCCCTGCTCGCTCAGCAACTGGAAGTAGAGGTTGTGTTCGAATTCATGGCCATAGGGGGTGAACTCGTTGTCCTGGCCGAACTGGAAGAAGCCGCCCTTCTCGATGTGGGGCGTCTCGGGGACGGCCTGCACCCACTCCTGGTACACGGTGCCGTTGCGCGGCAGCTCGCCGCTCTGCTTGAGATAGCGGCTGAGCAACTGGTTGGTGATGCGGGCGGACTGGGCGAGACGGGCATCAAACAGCTCTTCCATTTCGTGGTTGGCCTGCAGGTAGCCGATAAGGCCGCTGATGGCGAGGCTGAGGCTGACCAGGGCCAGGATGCCGGAGAGCAGGAAACGGCGGATGGAACGGACACGGCTCATGGGGCGGAGGCTCCTCTTGCGCCCTGGACGTCGAGCTGGGGCACGATGTAACCGACGCCGCGAATGTTGCGGATGAGCTCGGGGAAGAATTTCTTGCGCAGGTGGTGAATGTGCACCTCCACCGCGTTGCTCTCTGCCCCCTCGTCCCAGCCGTAGAGGCTCTGTTGCAGTTGATCCCGGCTCAATACCCGGCCGCTCTGGGTGATGAGCTCCTGCAACAGCTTGTACTCGTGGGGGGTGAGCTTGACCGGCTCGCCCCGATAGGTGACCTGTTGTGACGCGGGGAAGAGCTGCAGCTCCCCGTACTCCAGCACCGCCTGGGCCTGCCCCTTGCTGCGCCGCACCAGGGCGCGCAGCCGGGCGTTGAGCTCCTGCAGGGCGAAGGGTTTGACCATGTAGTCGTCGGAGCCTGCATCCAGCCCCAGCACCCGGTCGTCCAGGGCATCACGGGCGGTCAGGATGAGCACGGGCAGGGTCTGCCCCTCCCGGCGCAACTTGCGCAGCAGGCTGATGCCGTCGATGTCCGGCAGGTTGAGATCCAGGACAAGGGCGGCAAACTCCTCGCTCTTGAGCGCCGAGAGGGCCGGCATCCCCTGCTGGAGCCAGTCCACCGTGTAGCCGCTGCTGCGCAGGGCATCCACCATGCCGTCTCCCAGCATCACATCATCTTCCACCAACAGGATCCGCATTGTTCTCTCCCTCAAACGACACTGCCCACCAGTATGCAAGCTGGTGGGCAGAGTTGAAATAGCACACTGTGCTGCTTGTGTTTACAGCTTGGCGAGACGCTCGCGAATTTCCATTCTGCGGCCCTCGTCCGCCACCTCGCGGCCAGGGCGCGCCGGGGCGGCCAGGGCCTTGTCCAGATAGACCTTCGCCTGTGCCTTGTCACCCTGATCCAGCAGGAAGTCGCCGTAGAAGAAGTTGGGGTCGATGCCGGTGGGATTGATGGCCAGCGCCTGCTTGAGCAGCTTCTCCGCCTTCTCGTCGTCACCAAAGCCCACCGGCCAGCCCGGTACCTGGTAGTAGAGGGAGCCCAGGCTGGTGTAGGCCGAGCCTTCCAGCGCCTTGGGATCCTGCTTGATGGCGATCTCGAGCTTGGCCTTGGCCTCCTTCACCAGACCAAGGGCGCCGAGGCCGCCCTTGGCCCCCGCCCAGGTGCTCTTGACGATGGCGGACCAGATCAGCAGATCGGTGCGAAATGCCTCCTTGGCACTCGCCTCATCGGCCTTGGCACTCAGGCTCTCCAGGCAGCTCTCCTTGGCGTTGCCGGTCTGCTGGTACTGGCAGTGGGCCCACTCCTGCTGAATGGTGGGCAGGGCATCGGCGGCCTGTGCCAGACCGCTTGCCAGCAGGCCTCCCAGGACGAGCAACAGGGGGCCGTGACCAAATCGGGGACGGAAAGTGGTGTGCTTCATCTCAATGTTCCTTCTCGTTTGTCGCACAGGCGGGATCGCTCCTGTGATCGGGGGCAGGGGAGGCGGTGCGGCGGGCGTGGCGCTCGATGATCGGGCGCTGCTTGGCCAGGGCCATGTCCACCAAGGCGGGCAGCAGGCCGTTGAGCCGCACAAAGAGCTTTTCCGGCCAGCCAAGCCAGCGGCGGCGCGTTTCGTTGCACAGGGCGATGACGGCCTCCTCGGCCACGTCCTGTGGGCTGTCGGTCCGGGTGCCGAGCTCGGCATTCATGGCATAGGCCGCCTCGGAATTGAGGTGGGTGCGGGTGGCGCGAGGGGCAAAGTGCAGCACCTTGATGCCGGTTCCCTCCAGCTCCCGCCCCAGGGACTCGCTGAAGCCGCGCATGGCGAACTTGCTGGCGCAATAGACGCTGTAGCCGGCAAAACCGATGGCCCCGAGGCTGGAGCCGATGTTCATGATGATGGCGGGCTTGCGCAGCCGAGGCAGCAGGGCCCGGGTGAGCTGGATGGGCGCCTCGACGTTGAGCAGCAACTGGCGTGTCACCTGCTCGCTGCTCTGATCTTCCAGCCAGGCGAACTGGTTGCAGCCCGCACTGTTGATGAGCACGTCCAGCCCCTCGTCCAGGGCCGGATGTTGCAGCAGCTGCGCCCGCTCATGGGGAGAGCCAAGATCGGCCGTCACCGTCTGGTGGCGATCCGGATGAGGCAGCTCCCGGCGCAGGCGCTCCAGGGCGCTGGCCCGACGACCGTGCAGCAGCAGATGGGCACCCTGGGCCGCCAGTTCATGGGCCAGGGCTTCACCAATGCCGCCACTGGCGCCAGTCAGCAGTATGCGTTTGCCTTCAAGCTTCATTGGCATGATCCCGTGAGCTGATAGAGCATGTCGCCATAGAGGCGGTAGACCACCTTGGCGGCGTGAATGATGGCGGCCTGATCGGCAGCATCTTCCACCCGGTTCATCAGGGATTCGAAGAACTTGAGGTGCTCCTGGTCCAGGGCCCCGTGGGAGCTCAGGTAGCTCATGGCCTGGGGCGGCAGACCCAGACCGCTCTTGAGCTGGTCGGCGACGGTCAGGGCGATGGCGACGCTGGTGCCTTCCAGCACCTGCACCATGCCGAAGAACCCCATGGGGTTGCCGCGCTGGATCTGGTCGTAGAGGAAGGCCACCATCAACTCGATGGGCAGGCCCGGCTGGCCGTGGCGCACCGCCTCGGCATCACCGCCGCAGGCACGGATGTCGTTCAGGATCCACTCCTGATGGCCGTACTCCTCGTCGATGTACTCCCTGATGGCGCCACGCACCCATTCGTACTCCTGCCCCAGCTTGCCGCCGGTGGCCATCAGGAGCGGCACCGTGTGGCGCACGTGGTAGTAGGCCTGTGCCAGGAAGGCGAGGTAGGTGTCACGGCTGATGTCGCCGCGGCGGCAGGCCTCGATGATGGGGGCGTTGAACAGGCGTTCGCGCTCGCAGGCGGTGGCTTGTTGCAGGGTCTGGTAGAAGCTCATGAGGTCTCTCCTGTGAGGCATTGGCTGATCTGCCGGGAAAAATGGTGATAAATCTCGTTGCGACGGGGGCGCCCGTTGGCCGTCAGGAGGCCAGGGAGCTGATCCAGGGCGACCGGCAACCAGTGATGGATGCGGGCGTAATCGGGCAACTGCTGGTTGAGCCGGGCAATCTGCTCTGGCAATTGGGACTGGCTGCCCGGCAGCGGCTGGATAAGGGCCACATTGGCGGGCTGACCGTCACCGAAGATGACGATGCGGGCGATGGCCGGGCAGAGCTGGGCCTGGGCTTCCACCCACTCCGGGGAGAAGTTGCGACCAAAGGCGGTGATCTGCACGTTCTTCTTGCGCCCCGTGATATGGAGATAGCCCTCCTCGTCGAGCCGACCCAGATCCCCTGTGGCGATCTGTGTTAAGGAAGAGGTGCCTGTGGCGATCTGACTGCCCGTCTCGCCCTCTTCCCCCAGGTAGCCCAGCATGGCGCTGCCGCTGACCATGACTTCGCCGTCTGCGGCGATCGTCACCTGGCAGTGGGGCAGGGGCAGGCCGACGCTGCCGGGACGATCCCCGTGGGGGCCGTTCAGGGCGACCACGGAGCCGCATTCGGAGAGACCGTATCCCTCGTAGACCGGCAGCCCCGCCGCACGGGCGTGAGCGATGAGTTCGGGGGCGACCTTGCCGCCGCCCACGGCGACGAAGCGCAGAGTGCCGAGCTGTGTCGCCAGGGCAGGGGTATTGAGGCACAGGGCCAGCAGCAGGCGCAGCAACTCGGGTACCAGCACCAGGCTGTGGCTGGGCCAGCGCAGCAGTGCCTGGGCCAGGGCCGCAGGATCCAGCTTGCTGGAGCCCGAGAAGCCGAGTTCCCCCAGGGAAGGGATGCGGCTGCAGGCGCCGGTCAGCAGCGGTACATACAAGCCGGTCAGGTTCTCCAGCAAGGTGGTGAGGGGCAGCAGGGTCAGGTGTTTCTCAACCCGGGCAGGGGCCACCCGCAGGGCAAGGGATCCGCAGACCGCCGTCATCTGTTCCAGCGACAGGCAGACGCCCTTGGGTTGCCCCGTGGTGCCCGAGGTATAGGTGATCTTGGCGGTGCTCGCAGGCAGCTCGGGGAGGCGGGCCGGGATGCGGCGCCACAGGGGCACGGCGTGCTCATTGGGCCTGCCTGCCATGAGCACGAGGGGTGAGGCGGCTTGCCACCCCTGGTGCTCCGGGCCGACCAGGGCGTCTGCTCCGCTGCTTTCCAGCAGCCACGTCTGCTGCGCCGGACTGAAGAAGTGGGGAACCGGGATGACCACGATGCCGGCCCAGGTGCAGGCGAGATCGATCAGTGCCCAGGGCAGGCCGTTGTCGAGTTGCAGGGCCAGGCGGCGGATGCCGGCCCCTTGCAGCACTCCTGCCAGTTGCTGGATCTGCTGCCACAGGCTCTGGTAATCCAGCTCACCCTGGCTGCCTAGCAGCGCAGGCTGGTGCGGGGTCTGGCTGGCATGGTGGGCGATGGTGTCGAACAGCGTCATTGCGCGCACCTCCTGTCGATGTCGGCATGGTTAAAAAGGCGGGGCATGGGCCCCAGCAGGTTGAGCAGCAGGCTGCTCTGTGCGAGCACCTCGCGCCCCTGGTTGATGTCGCCTGCCATCACCTTGGGCTGGCAGCGGTAGTATTCGCCCCAGGCGCTGGCATCCTCTCCCACCTGATGGGCCTCTGCGAGTGCCAGCTCCACCGGGTTGAGACGCAGGCGGGTAAAGCTGTTGCGCAGCTTGGCGGTGCCGGTGAACACCACGTAGTCCAGGGCGTTGTCACACAGCAGACGACACAGCGCGGCAAACATCAGGCGGGCGTGACCCGGTTCGCTGCAAGCAAGATTGCCCACTTCGATGATGCGGTGGCGGGCCGGACGGACCCCAAGACGAGTCTCGATGGCGGCCTCGACAGGCTGCTCCAGATATTGCTCCAGATAGAGCGGTTGCTCGTGCTCGCCATGGCAGGCCTGGTTAAGGCCGCAGGCACCGACCAGCACGCCATCTGCCCGGTAGAGCCCGAGCAGGCAGGGCAGGAAATGGGGAATGCGGGCGTTGAACTCGAGGGTGTAGGCGGCCTGGATATAGGTTTGCAGCGCCATGACCTGCTGCGGGGATTCGGCCAGGATCAACCGGTAGGGGGCTTGGATCTCGATGGTCATGGTTGGCTCCTTCTCTTGCGATGGGATGAGAGTAAAAGGGCAAACTTAAGAAACCCTTAAGGCGCAAAAAAAGACGAAAAAAACTGACGGGGGGTGAACGGGGGGCGATGGGGGCACCAGACAAAACAGTTGCCAGCAGCGGGCGTGGCAGGCAATCTGCCCCGCTGTCGCCACCCGAGGAGCTGCCATGTCATCCCCTGTTCACTGTCCCCTGTGTCTCTCCCCTCGGCACCATGCTCTGCCGGTGGCGGGCAAGGGCTATTACCGCTGCCTGGCGTGCGAGCTGGTCTGGATGGACGAGGCGGATCACCTGGACGAGGGGGCCGAGAAGGCGGTCTATGACGGGCACGACAACCGGGTGGACGATCCCCGCTACCGGGCCTTTCTGATGCGTGCCTTTGGCGAGGTGCTGGCCCGGGTGTCGCTTCCTGCCAGCGGTCTCGATTTTGGCTGCGGCCCCGGGCCCGCCCTCATCGCCATGGGGCGGGAGGCGGGCTTCGAGATGGCGGGCTACGACAAGTTCTATGCCGACGACCCAGAGTGCCTGACAAGGCAATACGACTTCATCACCAGCACCGAGGTGATAGAGCACATCGCCACCCCCCGTGCCGTGCTGGACACGCTCTGGGGCTGTCTCAAGCCCGGCGGGGTGCTGGTGTTGCAGACCCAGCGGGTGCTGGGGGACGAGCGCTTCAAGACCTGGCGCTATCGCCACGATCCCACTCACATCGTCTTCTTCGCAGAGGCCTCGTTCCGTGCCCTGGCGGTCCGCTGGCAGGCTGAGGTCGAGTTTCCTTATGCGGATGTGGCGCTGTTCACCAAACCCTGAGCCGGGCGTTTTCATTTGGCCATGAGTTGGGCATGCTGGTGGCCTGATACCCAGGAACGGATGCCCCTATCTCCATGTCGATCCCCCACCTCTCATTGCAAGACGCCCGCCACCTGCAACTGGCGGCCCAGGGGCTGCTGACCCCGCGCCGCGCCAGAGCAACCCCCGCCGACCTGCTCGCCTGCATTCGCCGCATGGCGTTGCTGCAGATAGACACCATCTCCGTGGTGGCCCGCAGCCCCTATCTGGTGCTGTTCAGCCGTCTCGGCCACTACGATCCGCGCTGGCTGGAACAACTGCTGGCCGATGGTGACCTCTTCGAATACTGGGCTCATGAGGCCTGTTTCGTCCCCCGGGAAGATTACCGGCTGCTGCGCCATCGCATGCTGGATCCCGCCGCCATGGGCTGGAAGTTCTCCGCCCAGTGGCTCAAGACCCACGGCGGCGAGATAGCGCAGATAGTCGAGCGCATACGCCAGGATGGCCCGGTGCGGGCGGCAGACTTCGAGCGCAAGGGGGACAAGGGCAACGGCTGGTGGGACTGGAAGCCCGAAAAGCGCCACCTGGAGGTGCTGTTTACCGCAGGCCAGCTGATGGTGCGCGAACGGCGCAATTTCCAGCGGGTCTACGATCTCGCCGAGCGGGTCATGCCGGAGTGGAATGACGAGCGGGATCTGCCGAGTCCTGATCTCGCCCGGCGGGACATGGTGCGAGCCAGTTGCCGGGCGCTGGGGCTGGTCAAGACCGGTTGGGTGGCGGATTACTATCGCCTTAAACGGGGGAAATACGACGCCCTGCTCCACCAGCTGGCGGACGAGGGGGAGCTGTTGCCGGTACGAGTGGAGGGGTGGCAGCACGGAGCCTTCGTTCACGCCTCCCTGGCCGATGAGCTGGTCTGGGCCCAGGCGGGCACCCTCAAGGCGAGCCACACTGCCGTGCTCTCGCCCTTTGACCCGCTGGTGTGGGATCGCAAGCGGGCCAGCGAGTTGTTTGGCTTTGACTATCGCATCGAGTGCTATACCCCGGCCCCCAAGCGCCAGTACGGTTATTTCGTGCTGCCGTTGCTGCATCGCGGCAAGCTGGTGGGCAGGATGGACGCCAAGGCCCATCGCAAGGAGGGGGTGTTTGAGGTCAAGAGCCTCTATCTGGAAGACGGGGTCAGGGTGACCCGGACCCTGGCCCAGGATCTGGGCAAGGCCATCCAGAAGCTGGCGGAGTGGCACCAGACCCCGTTGCTGCGTTATGGCAACGTTCCTGCTCCCTTGTTGGCTCAATGGCAGGAGGTGGCACGCTGAGGAAGGACGCCTACCCTCGCATCAAGCCGGGCAGCACCAGCGCAACGGCCGCGGCGATGCGCGCGCGGATGTCGCTGCCCGGCGCCAGCAAGCCGAGCGCCATCTGGCGCAGCGGCTCCGCCATGGTCATCGCCAGCAGCAGGTCGCTGGTCTGGGCGGTGTCCAGCTCGCGCAGCCAGCCCAGTTGCTGCTGGCGCTGTAGCCACGCCGCCAGCGTCGCTCTGCCGCGGGCAATGCCGTTCTCCTGATAGGCCGCCAGCAGGGCATCGCGCCCCGCGAACTCATGCTGCAGCAGCCGGAACATGCCCACCGCCGGTGCGCTCAGCACCTGTCCCGCTATGGCCTGCAAGCCCAGCTCCAGCATCTCCCCCAGCGCGCCTGGATGAGCGGCATCCTGCTCGAAGGCCGGCTGGAAGGCATCGGTCCAGCTGCGCACCGCCTGCGCCACCAGCTCGTCGCGATTGGCGGCGAAGCGGTAGAGGGTCTTCTTGGCAACCCCCGCCTCTTTGGCCACCGCATCCACGGTCGCAGCGCCGTAGCCCCCCTTGAGCAACAAGGTCAGCGTCGCCTCGGCGAGGGCGGCGCGAAGGTCGGCTTCAGGGGTGACCGGACGGCCTCGTGAGCGTGTTTCTTCATCGTTCTGGTGCGACATATGGGCTCCTGGAAAGCATTGACAGACCCAGCATACAGGCATAGCGTAATTTAAGAAACGAACTTAGTTTCCTAAATTTATGGGAGTCATATCATGCATCCTTCTGCCCTGTTTGCCCCTTGGGGCGTCAATGACATCAACGAGTTGCTCAGCCCGCAACCCCTTCGCCTGGAAATGGGTCTGACCCGCAGCATCGACGGCCTGCTGACGGTCGCCATCCGCACCGATCTGCACGGCTGCAAGGGGCGCATGCTGGATTGGTGGTTCACCTTCTTCGAGACGACCCAGCACATCAGGTGGTGGCACCCCCACGACCACGTCGAGCACCGGGGCTGGGATCATCACTGGAAAAAAGGGGAGCGCTTCGTGGGAGCCAGCATAGAGGCGGTGGAGTGGCTTGCCGAGCTGCCGCCGGTGGCAGCTCGCCTCAAGTTCCACGGTGCCGAAGAGGTGTTCGCCCCGCAATCGCTACACGAGGCGCGGGAGACGCAAGCTCTCTCTGCCGCCATCTGCGCCCGTATCGGCTTTGGCGACGAGGTAGCTCTGGATGACAACGGGGCGCCGCTGGATGGCGAGATGTTGCACCTGGCGCGCGATACCCCATACGGCTGTGTGCTGCGCAGCCGCTTCCTGCTGGGCAAGGCCTGCGCCAACCCGTTTGACGAGGTGCCGGACGAGATAGGCTTCAACCTGATGCGCCACTGCTACAGCGAATTCAGCTATCTGGCGCAGTTTCTGCCGTCGCTCTACTACGCGGAAAACGGTCGTGAGCCGGCACCGAGGCTCTGGTGACGGATGCCGAACGAGTGCGCAGGCCCGCTGCCGGATGGAGATGAGCCGCGGAAGATGGTCATAAAAAAACCGGGCACTGGGCCCGGTTTGTCATGCAGTCAGGATGTGCTTACTGGAGCACCAGTACCATCAGCAGACCGACGGTGATGGCGGACACCAGGAAGGCGAAGCCATAGAACACATAGTGGTGCAGCTTGGTGGTGTGGATCCCCAGATCATGCAGGCCGTGGTAAATGCGGTGCATGCCGTGCCAGACGGGCAGGGCGATGATCACCAGCAGGATGCAGGCACCCCACCAGGAGCTGGCGAATGCCAGCACGCGCTCGTAGCTCATGGTCTCCACGTCCATGATGCCCATGGGCACCAGCAGACCTGTGATGAGGACAATGACCGGCAGCAGCATGGCAACCACCATGCCACCCGCACCAAACAGACCCCAGTAAATTGGCTCGTCAGAACGTCTCATATTTTTTCCTCAAATCATGATTGAGTGATCGTGGCCAACGTTTCTGAGTGAGAGCCCGGTACCAAACAGACACCAATAACCGGGTTCGTCAGAACGTCTTATGGTTTTCTCCTCAGGCCACGATGATCAGGACAAGCAGGGATACCGCCGCCAGCGCCACATACTGGGCGATGACGATCGGCTTCTCCGGCACCAGGTCTTCGCCACGGAAGATGCGCATGGCTTTCGGTGCCAGTGCGAACCAGGTCTTGGCGTGGAACAGGCAGGCTGCCAGGGCGATGACGTGGAACAGGATGGCAATGGGGCTTTGCAGGGATTCCAGCCAGCCGTTGAATGCCTCCTGACCCTGTACCAGGCGCAGCAGACCCCACATCAGCACGACGGCGTAGATGGAGACGAAGATGCTGGTGCCTTCGCGGATCATGTAACCGGTGTAGAAGGCATTCTTCAGCCACCAGTCTTTTTTCATCTCGCGCACGTAAGGCTTACGTTTGCTCTCAGTGTTGTTCATGGTCTCACTCCTGGTCTCAATCCGGCTTGAACATGGCGATCATGTAGTCCTTGGCGCTCTCGACCTTGCCAAGCTGGATGGCGGCGGCCGGATCCACGCCCTTCGGGCACACTTCGGAGCAGTAGCCCACGAAGGTACAGCCCCAGACGCCCTCGTCCTGGCTGATGATCTTCATCCGCTCCCTGGATGCGCTATCGCGGTTGTCGGCGTTGTAGCGATAGGCCAGCGCCAGTGCTGCCGGACCGGTGAACTTCTTGTTGATGCCATATTGCGGGCAGGCCGCGTAGCACAGACCGCAGTTGATGCACATGGAGAACTGGTGATACTTCGCCATGTCAGCCGGGGTCTGGGTGTACTCGCCATCGCACAGGCTGCGCGGCTCGGACGGGATGATGTAGGGCTTGATGCTCTCCAGCTTCTCGATGAAGTCGGACATGTCGACCACCAGATCGCGCTCGATGGGGAAGTTGTTGAGCGGTTCGATAGTCATCTTGCCCGGCAGGTAATCCCGCAGGAAGGTCTTGCAACCGAGTTTCGGAATGCCGTTGACCATCATGCCGCAGGAGCCGCAGATCGCCATCCGGCAGGACCAGCGGAAGCTCAAGGTGGAGTCCAGATGATCCTTGATGTATTGCAGCGCATCCAGCAGGGACATCTCTTTGAGGTAGGGCACCTGGAAGGTCTGCATCCAGGGCTCGTTATCCTGCTCGGGACGGTAGCGCAGGATTTCAATTTCGATCATCTCAGCCATTCTTCTTAGCCTCGTCTTGTTTCTCACCCTCGGAACCGTACACGCGCTTGGCCGGTTGGGATTTAGTGATCTTCACATCGGAATAGTCGATGGTCGGGGCCCCTTCGCCGTTGTAGAAGGAGAGAGTGTGCTTGAGGAAGTTGACGTCATCGCGCTCCTCGTAACCGTCCAGACGCTGGTGGGAACCGCGGGACTCTTTGCGGTTGATGGCGGAGTGCGCCATGGCTTCCGCCACGTCCAGCATGTAGCCCAGCTCGATGGCGTACAGCAGGTCGGTGTTGAAGACCGAGGACTTGTCGTTGATCTTGATCTTCTTGTAACGGGCTTTCAGCTCGTTGATCTTGTCGATGGTGCCCTGCATCAGCTCTTCGGTACGGTAGATACCGACACCGGCTTCCATGGACATGCCCAGTTCGTTGCGGATATCCGCCGGGTTTTCGGTGCCGTCAATGTCGAGCAGGGAGAGGTGCTGCTTGATGAGCGCCTCGGCCTTGGCGACCAGCGCCTGGGTGTTGCCGTGTTGCTGGGTGGCGGCAAACTCGGCTGCCTGCTCACCGGCCACCTTGCCGAAGACCACGATCTCGGACAGGGAGTTGGAACCCAGACGGTTGGCGCCGTGCAGACCGACGGAGGCACATTCGCCAGCGGCATAGAGACCGGCCAGACGAGTGGCGCACTTGCCGTCGGTTTCGATGCCACCCATGGTGTAGTGGGCGGTCGGACGTACTGGAATCGGCTCTTTCACCGGATCCACACCCACATAGGCCTTGGCCAGTTCGCAGATGAAGGGCAGACGCTCTTTCAGGTACTTCTCGCCAAGGTGGCGCAGGTCGAGGTGAACCACGTCGCCCATGGGGCCCTGGATCACGCGGCCTTTTTGCTGCTCCTGCCAGAAGGCCTGGGAGAGACGGTCGCGCGGACCCAGCTCCATGTGCTTGTTCTTTGGCTGGCCGACCGGGGTTTCCGGGCCCAGACCGTAATCTTGCAGGTAGCGATAGCCATCCTTGTTGAGCAGGATGCCACCCTCACCACGACAACCTTCGGTCATCAGGATGCCGGTGCCCGGCAGACCGGTCGGGTGATACTGGACGAACTCCATGTCCCGCAGCGGTACGCCGTGGCGGTAGGCCAGGGCCATGCCGTCCCCGGTGACGATGCCACCGTTGGTGTTGTAGCGATAGACACGACCTGCGCCGCCGGTGGCCAGCACCACGGACTTGGCCTGGATGAAGCGGGTGATGCCGTTCTGGATGTCAAAGGTGACGACACCCTGGACACGGCCATCTTCCACGATGAGATCCAGACAGAAGTGCTCGTCGAAGCGCTTGATGGTCGGGTACTTGATGGAGGTCTGGAACAGGGTGTGCAGGATGTGGAAGCCGGACTTGTCGGCGGCGAACCAGGTGCGGGGGATCTTCATCCCGCCGAAACGGCGCACGTTGGCCTTGCCGTCCGGTTTGCGGCTCCAGGGGCAACCCCAGTGCTCCAGCTGGATCATCTCGTTGGTGGCGTTGTTGACGAAGTACTCGACTACGTCCTGCTCACACAACCAGTCACCACCGGAGACGGTGTCGTTGAAGTGGTTTTCCAGGGAGTCGTCATCACGGACGACGCCTGCGGCGCCACCTTCGGCGGCCACTGTGTGGCTGCGCATCGGATAGACCTTGGAAATCAGGGCGATTTCCAGCTCCGGGTGGGCTTCTGCAATGGCGATTGCGGCACGCAGGCCACCGCCACCGGCACCGATGATGGCAACATCGGTCTTGATAATATCCACATCTGCCTCCTTAGGGATAGATTTGCTGGGCACGATTTTGCTCTATGAAAAAAATTCAGGCTTGATGCAAGTCAAACTGCTTTGTTTTAGTGCTTGGCAACGGTGATTTTTATTACAACCACCCCATTCCTTGGATGAAAATGCCGTCATTATCGCCATCCATCAGTGATCTGGATCAGCCGTACTCGCTACTCTGGTGATTTTAACTCCAAGATTATACGTAGTTTTCTTTCAAAAAAATGAGAAATGCCTCTCTTTTTGGGTATTACCCATAAAGTTTTTAAGTTTTTTATCAAAACAGTTTAATGATAACTATTATCACGATGACATATCGAGGTTAGGCATCAAAAAAGTAATGCGAATATAGCCATGACAGACTGGGCCCGTCTCCCACACATGGGCAAAAGGAGATGTCGATCACAGGGTTGAGGGTCTCGAAAGGGGATTATAACCGTTGAAACAAAAAGGGTTTATAAAAAAAGGGGCCTGAACGGCCCCTTTCTTCCCATGGTCGATCAGATACGGAACATGCCGACCTGATTATTCAATTCACCTGAAATATTTTTAAGCTGGGCCGACAGATTGCGGGAGCTGTCCGCATCCACTGCCAGCTCGTCCGAGACATCCTTGACCGCCTGGATGTTGCGGCTCACCTCGTCGGTGACGGCACGCTGTTCCTCGGCGGCGCTGGAGATCTGGGTCGCCATGTCGGAGATCTGGTTGATGGAGGTGGTGATCTGCTCCAGGGCCTGGGTCGCATCGTTGGCATCTTCCACGCTGTTCTGGGCCAGCAGCTGACCCTCGTGCATGGTACTGACGGCGCCCTGGGTGTTGCGCTGCAGGGTCTCGATCATGCTGCGGATCTCGACGGTGGAGCTATGGGTGCGCTGGGAAAGCACCCGCACCTCGTCGGCCACCACGGCAAAGCCGCGTCCCTGCTCGCCAGCCCGGGCGGCCTCGATGGCGGCGTTGAGCGCCAACAGGTTGGTCTGCTCGGCGATGCCCTGGATGGTGGAGAGGATGGTGTTGATCTCCTGGGCGTTCTTCTCCAGTTCCTGAATGATGCCGGAGGCCTGCTTGACCTGGGTGGCGAGATCCGTGATGGAGCGCTGGTTGCGGGCAATCACCTGCTTGCCGTGCTCGCAACTGCTGGAGGAGCTGCGGGCCGCTTCCGCGGTCTGCTCGGCGTTGCTGGCTACTTCGACGGCGGTGGCGGACATCTCGTGCACTGCGGTCGCAATCTGGGAGATCTCGTTTTGCTGGCGGGCCAGCCCCTGGTTGGATTTCTCCGCCATGTCGTGGGAAGACCTGGCCTGCTGGTTGAGCTGGGTGGAGGAGTTGGAGATGTCCTGCACCATGACGTGGATGCGCTCGATGAAGGTGTTGACGTGCTTGGCGACGGTACCGACCTCATCTTCACGCTCGATCTTGATGCGACGGGTGAGATCGCCGTTGCCGCGGGAGAGATCGGCAATTGCCTCGCCCAGGGTTTTCAGCGGCGCCAGGGAGCCGTTGATGGCGACATAGGAGAAGCCCGCCACGATGAGGATGGTCAGCAATCCCTGAATGAGGGCGGAGGTGACCATGCGGGAGACGGACTGGTAGGCGACCGCTTCGTCCACCACGATGCCGAAATACCAGTTGGTGTTGGGGATCTCGGTGAGGTCGAATACGCTCGCCTTGCCGCTGATATCCATCTCGGAGATGGTGTTGTCATGGGCCAGCTCGTTGACCTTGGCTGCCGTCAGTTCCGGGGAGATGGCGGTGGTGGGTTTGAGGGTCAGATCCTTGTCCGGGTGGGCGATGATGGTGCCGTTGCTGTCCACCAGAATGGCATAGGTGCCTTCCGAGTTCATGGCGAGCACGTCTTTCACCAGGCCGTCGATGGAGACGTCACCGGCGATGACGCCGTCGGTGTTGCCGCGACTGAAGGGCTCGGCGATGGTGATGATGAGCTGGCCGGTGGTGATGTCGGCATAGGGGGCCGTGATGGCGAGCTTGCCGGCGGCCATGGCGTCCTTGTACCAGGGGCGCTGGCGCGGATCATAGCCAGCCGGCAGATCGGTCGGCTTGCTCTGGATCATCCGGCCATCCTTGGTGCCCACGTAGACGAGATCGAAGTTGCCCGCATTCATGGACTGGGCCAGGTGGCTGAGGGGCTCGTCTTCCTTGGCGAAGGCTTCCTTGGTGGCGGTGACGAGATTGATGCGGGCGTCGAGCCAGCGGGAGATCCCCTTGACGTTGGCGACCGAGCTGTCGTCGATGAAGCTCCAGATCAGCCGCTGTGTTTCACTGCGCAACTGGGAGGTGTTGTACCAGACCTGCAGGCCGGTGATGACCAGAATGATGGCCCCGATGGAGAGGACCAGCTTGTTCTTGATGGATAGGTTCATGTTTACATCCTTGTGAGCGTCAGTCAGAGATCCATGGTGTTTGTTATTGTTATGAGCCAACTCTGTATCGGCTGGCTATGGACTTTATGTATCCCGGTGCACCGCATTTTTTCAATTCTTTTCACCTCCTTGTGGCCTGCCAGGCCGCGCCGATACTCAGCTGAATCGATCTGGCCGGTTGGTGAAGATGCCATCGACACCCATGCTGGCGAGGGCGCTCCCATCACTCACTTCGTCGACTGTATAGACCAGGATCTTGAGCCCCCGGCGATGGGCATCCGCCACCAGGGTCTCGTCGACGAAATCCACGTCGCAGTTCAGTGACCAGGCCCCCAGCGTCTCGGCGAAGGCGGCGCCGTCGAGGGGCAGGCTGGCGGTCAGGGCGCCGATCCTGATTTCCGGTCGCAGTCCCTTGAAGCGTAACAGCTCGGGATGATGAAAGGAGGAAACGATCCAGTGCGCCTGGGTAAAGCCAAGCTCGGCCTCGGCCCGCCTGGTCAGGGCGGCCACCGGCTCGGCGGTGTGGGCGCCCTTTAGCTCGATGTGCAGTTCGCAGCGCCCCGCCACCAGTGCCATCACCTGCCACAGGGTCGGGATCCGCTCCCCGTCCCCCGCATCCAGGCTCGCCAGGTACTCCCGGGATTGCCCGGTCAGCACACCCTGGCCGTTGGTGCAGCGCTCCAGCCGCCGGTCGTGGAAGACCCAGAGCTCTCCGTCGGCCCACTGCACGTCCAGTTCGATGGCTTTGGCACCCAGATCCAGCGCCAGGCTCATCGCCTTGAGGGTATTCTCCGGGGCCAGGCCGCTGGCACCGCGATGGGCAATGATCTGCATGATGGCTCCTGTTGTCGTCTTTGGGGGCTTCATCCCCGGCTCATCCGGATGTCGATCTGCTGATGTGGCAGATGCATGCCGACCTGGCCGAGTTTCTCCAGGATCAGGGAATGCACCTCGTGTGTAATGGGCATCCGGTGATCCATGTTGTTGACGTAGAGCCGGATCTCGTAGATGAGGGCCGAGTCGGTGAACTCGATGAGGAACACCTCCGGGGCGGGCGTATCCAGCACCAGGGTGGATTCGCGCACGCTCTGCTCCAGCAGTTGCTGTACCTGCTTGGGATTCTGGGTCAGGCCGATGCGAATGCGCAAGCGGACCCGGGTGATGGCATCGGACAGGGACCAGTTGATGAACTGCTCGGTGATGAAGGCCTTGTTGGGGACGATGATCTCCTTCCTGTCCCAGTCCACTATGGTGGTGGCGCGCGTCTTGATCTTGGTGACGGTGCCGGTGAGATCCCGGATGGTGACGGTGTCACCCAGGCGGATCGGTTTTTCGAACAGGATGATGAGGCCGGAGACGAAGTTGGCGAAGATCTCCTGCAAGCCGAAGCCCAGCCCCACGGAGAGTGCCGCCACCAGCCACTGGGTCTTGGACCAGTCGATGCCGAGCATGGAGAAGCCGGTGAGGGCGCCAATCAGCAGCACCAGGTACTTGCTCACCGTGGTGAGGGCGAAGCCGGTGCCGGGGGAGAGGCTCAGGTGCTGGAGCAGGGTGAGCTCCATCAACCCGGGCAGGTTGCGGGCGGTGACCACCGTCAGGATGAAGGCGAAGACAGTCAGCATCAGATCCTGCAGGGTGATGGCGGAGAGCTGCTCGATGCCGGCCACCTTGCTGCTTACCTGCCACACCTCGATGCTGCTGAGGAAGCTGAATGCCGAGTTGAGATCCGACCATTGCACCACCACCAGCATGGTGAAGCCCAGCATCAGCAGGGTGCGCACCAGGCCGAGGGACTGGGCGCTGATGGTATCCAGATCCAGTTCGGGCTCCTCCACCACATCGGGGATCTCGGAGCTGAGATCGTCCTCTTCCCGCTCCCGCTGCGCCAGGATCTCGGCCCGCTTCTGCTTGGCGCGATCGAAGGCGAGTCGGCGGCGCTGGATCAGCATCCAGCGGTGAGCCAGATAGTAGACGAGCAGGCAGCCGAGCCCCGCCAGCAGGCTCAGCTCCAGCTGGCGCAGCAGGGTGCGGGAGGTATAGAAGTAGCCGAACAGGGCGCCCAGCACCGCCAGCAGCGGGGCCAGCATCAGGCTGTTCCAGATGAAGTGGTGCAGCAGATGGGGCTTGGTCATGTCTGCCTGACCCCAGGTGAGGGGCAGTTTTTCCCGGTTGAGGCGGGCAAAGAAGAGCAGCAGCCAGAGGGCCCCGATGATGAAGGCGAGGCGCCCCAGGGAGTCGTAGAAGGCGTGCTCCTGATAGCTGCTCGCCATGCCCTGTACGAAGAAGCTCGGGATCAGCACCAGCAGCAGGGTACGAAATTGTCCCCATACTCGCTGCACCCGCTCCTTTTGCCAGCGGAAGTGGAGGATGAGGATCCCCTTCTCCAGGGTGAGGTGGCGCGCCACCAGCAGGGCCAGCAGCAGGAACCAGATTTCACCCAGGCCCCGGGCCACCGCCACCGCGAAGGGATATTGCCAGGCGCCGTCCAGCAGGCCATGCACCATGAGCACCATGGCGGGTAGCGGCAGGGCGGCGAGCACGGAGCGCACCAGCAACCGGCTGGTGAGGCTGAACTTGTCCTGGGTTACCTTGCCGATGCGCGGGGCAATGTACTGGCTGTATTGAATGAGGTGGCGGGCCAGTTTCAGCCAGCACCAGGCCAGCCCCAGCAGCCCGAGGCCAGCCAGGGTCAGGCTCAGGGGGTTGTTCTCGGCGATGGCCCTGGGCAGTTGCAGCCAGTTGGCCGGGTTGAAGGCAAGGCCGAGGGCGGCCGGGACGCCGAGCAGCACCGCCGGGCTCAGGGGGCGCACGTCCGGCATCCAGAACAGATGGCTGGCACTGAGTTCGCGGATCTCGTCGATCTTGCTGTTCTGGCGGCTGTAGAGCAGCTTGAGGCGGGTCTGCTCCTGAATGAGGGTGTCGGAGGCATCGTTGAGCCGGGTCAGCAGTTGCCGTCTCGCCTTGAGCAGGTTGTCCAGCACGGCGCGCTGGGCCCTGTCCAGGGTGATGCCGTCTCCACTGAGCAGGCTGTTGCGCAGTTGTACCGGATCCTTCAGGGCATCCTGCTCGGTCTCGTACTGGTATTTGGCCATGCGCGCCTTGACGATGGCGGACTCCAGCCGCTCCAGCGGGAAGTAGGCGGGCAGATCGGCCAGCTTGCTGCGCAGGTTCTCGCCGTAGGCGTTGCTTATCTGCAACCACTCCAGCTGTTCGCGCACCGAATTGACCAGCTCGTTGAGCCCGGAGAGGGAGGTGTCCACCCCCCGTTGCTCGTCCTGCACCCGTTCAATCTGGTCCTCGAGGGCCCCCAGTTGCAGGGAGAGGGCCTGGTTTTGCTGCTGTTGCTCCTGCAAGAGGGGGAGGTCAGAGGTGAGCTGGCGGCGCAGGCGTTCGCTCTCGGCCAGGGCCTGCTCGGTCTTGTCCCGGCGCAGCTGGTTCTGCTGGGCAAGCAGACTGGTCTGCCACTCATCCTCGTCGGTGATGGCGAGGTTGAGCTCCTGCAGCTTGAGCTTGCCCAGATCGTTGCGCTGCTGGGCGGAGAGCTGCTCCAGCTCCAGCATCTGGATCCGGTCGGAGAGGCTCTGCTCTTTGAGTCGGGTGGCCAGTTGCTGGGCCTCCTGCAACCTGTCCGACTCGTTGCTGAAGCTCAGGCGATCGAGCAGGGAGCGGGTCTGGAGCAACTGCTTGCGCAACTCGTCGACCCGCAGGTGATACTCCTGGCCCGTGCTCTCAAGCTGGTTGAGGCTGTCGGTCACCGCCTGACGCTCCTTGCGCAGGTTGAGCTGGCGGTTGCTGCTCAGGCTGATGGCCTGGCGCAGGGCATCCTCCTTGAGGGAGGAGAGGGACGGGCGAGACTGGGGCTGATAGTTGTGCAGCCCCTCCTTGAGACGGGCGGACTCCTTGGGGTAGTCGATGAGGATCTGCTGGTAGGCCTTGCCCTGTTCCCGGTAGCGCTGGGCATCCCGGGCATATTGCAGCGCCTGCTGGTAGCTCTCCCGCAGTTGCTGGTTTTCCGGGGTATCCGTCTTGGGGATGCTTTGCAGCAGCTCCTCTACCTGAGTGATGGCATCATCAGCCTGGACAGCGGAGAAGGGGAACAGGCTGAGACAGAGCATCAGACAGAGCAGGCGTTGCAACATGGCGCACGTTTCCGTTCAGGAGAAGTCGCCCTAGCCTAAAGCAGGGGCCGGGGCGGGTAAAGCCCTCAAGATGAATGATCCACGGCACAAATAACGGGTGATCCGGGTCTTGTTTGGCTATTATTCTGGCCGTTCCCCTTCATTGAGCAATTTATGTCCTCCGTCGATCTGGGCACGGCCCCCCTTTCCCGCCTCTTCTTGCGTTACGTCACCCCCACGGTGGCCGCCATGCTGGTCACCGGCATCTATGTCACCATAGACGGCATCTTCGTCGGCCATATCCTGGGCCAGGACGGGCTGGCCGGCATGATGCTGGCGTACCCCATCTGCGCCGTGCTCTACGCGGTGGGTGCCCTGATCGGCATGGGATCCTCGTCGCTGGCCTCCTTCTATCTGGGCAAGGGGGAGCAGGCCAGGGCGCGCCACATCGTCGGCAATGCCCTGGTGATGGTGCTCATCGCCTCCGCGCTGCTCGCCTTCATTGGCATTCGTTACGGCAAGGCCATGCTTGTCTGGATGGGGGCGCAGGGGGTCATCTTCGACGCAGGCTTTGCCTATCTGAAGTGGTACGCCTGGCTCGGGGTGTTCGCGGTGCTCTCCATGGCCTTTACCGCCCTGCTGCGCAACGACGGGCGACCCGGCCTCACCACCTGGATCCTGGTGGGGGGCGGCGTGCTCAACGTGCTGCTCGACTACCTGCTGATGGCGGTGATCCCCTGGGGGCTGGCGGGGGCCGCCATCGCGACCATGCTCTCCCAGGCGGTCACCGGGGGCCTGTGCCTGTGGCACTTCTTCACCCCCCGCAGCCAGTTGCGCATTCGCTGGGATACCCTGGTGCCCGACTGGCGGCTGATGGGGGAGACGCTGCGACTCGGGGTGTCGAGTTTTCTGATGTACCTCTACCTCTCGGTGGTGCTGGCGCTGCACAACAAGGCGCTGTTGTCGGTTGGCAGCTCCCTGCACGTGGCCGCCTACGGCGTCATCAGCTACAGCGAGGCCTTCTTCTATCTCATCTTCGAGGGGATCGCCATGGGCATCCAGCCCATCGCCAGCTTCAATGCCGGGGCGGGCAACTGGGCACGGGTGCTGCGGGTGCGCAACCTGGCGCTGGGGGTGACCCTGGGGGTGGCGCTGTGCGGCATGATACCGCTCTATGTCTGGCCCGAGGGGGTGGTCTATCTGTTTGCGGGGGACAACGCGGCCCTGTTGCCGGTGGCGACCCTCGGGATCTGGCTCTACTTCTGGGGGCTGCCGATGGAAGGCTTGCTGCTGGTGGGGGCCACCTATTTCCAGGCCATCAACCGGGCCCGCATCGCTTCCCTGCTCACCGGCGGCAAGCTGGTGCTGATCGGCGGTTTCCTGTGGGGCTTCTCCTCCCTGTGGGGAGTGGCCGGTGTCTGGCTGGCGCTGCCCACTTGCAGCACTCTGCTGGTCCTGGTGATGTGGCGGGCGATGAACAGGGAGGGGCGCCAGCACAGCGCTGCCTGAGATGTGGTCATGCGTCCATGAAAAAGGCAGCCTCGGCTGCCTTTTTCATTTTGAGTGCCCCTGCCTGTGGGCGGCAGGTCGCCGGCCTCAGGGCTTGAAGGCGCCGATAAAGATGGCGGGGTCGACGCGGGCGTCGTTGAGGCTGACGTTCCAGTGCATGTGGGGACCGGTGGCGCGGCCGGTGGCGCCGACCCGGCCGACGATGCCGCTGCGGGGCAGGCTCTGGCCCAGTTTCACGTCCACCTTCGACATGTGACAGAACATGCTGATGAGGCCCTGGCCGTGGTCGACGAACACCGTATTGCCGTTGAAGAAGTAGTTGCCGATGAGGATGACCTTGCCAGCGGCTGGTGCCTTGATGGGAGTGCCGGCTCCGACCGCGAAGTCGAGGCCGGAGTGGGGGTTGCGCTCCTCGCCGTTGAAGAAGCGGCGCAGCCCGAAGGGACTGGAGAGCGGGCCCTGGACCGGCTTGTCAAACAGCAGGTTGCTCGGCTGAGCCGGGCTGAAGGTCTGGTAGGCGCGGGTCTGTTCGGCAAGCTCCCGGTTGATGCGGGTCATGTCTTCGGCCAGCGGATTGACCTGGCGGCTGTTCTTGAGCTTGATGTGCTGCTCACGGTAGTGCTTGGTGCCGACTGTGAAACTCAAGGTGCGGCCATCGCTGGTGGTTACCTGATGGGGGCCGGGCGCGCTCTTGAGCGGGATGCCGACGATGGCAATCCACGTCTTCCCGTCTTCCTGTACCACCAGCACAGGCTTGTCCTGATAGCGCACTGCGGGCGCCTTGGCCCCGCTTCCCAGTGGTACCACGGCCACGCCCCCCGGCACCGGGTGGTTGAGCAGGCGGCTGATAAACCCCGGTTCGGCGTGAAGCGCAGGGCTGCCGAGCAGCAGGAGAAGAAAGAAGAGGCGGCGCATGATGGCTCCATCGGATCAGGGGGAAAGCAAGAGGGGGGAGATGATGCCACATTCTGGCGGTGCTGTCCGTCAACCGTGGCCGATAAACTCATCGGCTGCGGCCCAGAAGGACGCAACGGACACGCCATTGCAGCGAGGTGAATGCTCTGGTTGCGGGGATCCGCTTTCCCTTCGACCTTGCCAGCCTGAGCAGGGGGCCGCTGCGCTACCGCATCTTGGGGGCGCTCGCGAGCGACAACCGTTTCATCACCACCAGCCTGGTCGGGGTCGGGGTGGGCATGGCCGGACAGGGGCCCTGACCCCTATTCCATTCGATACCGCCATCGCGGTACCCTACTCGGCGGCGACCCAGGTCACCGACTGCAAGATGAGGCTCTCCCCGACCCGGCTGCCGGGCCAGGTAGTACGCACCGGCCCCTACACCGGCACCATCATGGTCACGGTGAGCGTGCCCTGAGGAGACGCCGCTTCGCCCCTATTTTTCGACGAGGTCAATGATGAACAGTGACAGGGCCCTGCGCCACGAACCCAAACGCCATGGCATAGGACAGGGCTGGATCTGGATCCGCACCGGATTCGACATCTTCAACAAGGGGATGGGTGCCAGCGTGGCCATGATAGTGCTCTGGTTTGTGGTGGGCATCGTGCTGGATCAGCTGCCGGCGGGGGGCTTGATCTCCCAGTTGCTCTACATGGTGTGGGGGGCTGGCTGGGTGGCGGTGGCGCGGCGGGGTCACCATGGCGAGGCGCTGCAATTTGGCGACTTCTTTGCCGGTTTCCGCCATCGGTTGACCCCCTTGATGCTGGGGGGCCTGATGGTGCTCGGCCTCATCATGGGGATCCTGATGATCTGCGTATTCCTGCTGCACCAGTGGGGACTCACCGGCCTGTTGTCCGCGGATCCGGGCTCCCTGGCGCTGACCCCGGAGCAGGCACAGGGCTTCCTCGTCTGTGCCCTGGTGGGATTGGCACTGTTCGTTCCCGTGCTGATGGCCATCACCTTCGCCCCCGCCCTTATCCTCTTCCATCAGGTCGGGGTCTGGCAGGCAGCCCGGCTCAGCTTCAAGGGATGTCTGCGCAACATGTGGCCCTTCCTCTGGTGGGGGCTGCTCGGGGCCGTGCTGATCTTCTTTGGCGCACTCCTGATGCTGGTGGGCCTGCTGGTGGTGCTGCCTGCCATCAACTACTCAATCTATGCCGCCTATCACGACATCTATCTGGAGGATCAGGAGGCCGAGGAGGGAGAGACCCCGGTCAAGGCATTCGGTTTCGAAGCCTGACCGGGCACAGGATGGAGCAAAGAGGGGCCGCGAGGCCCCTTTTTTGTGCGGCTCGCAGGGATCAGAGTGAGGGAGGGGCTTCCTGCCACAGGGGATCGTCCGCCATCCGCTCCACGAGAAAGTCGAGGAAGCTGCGTAGCAGGGGGGACATCTGTTTGCGGGTGCCATAAACGGCATAGACGCCGAGGCGCTTGGGCTGCCACGGGGTGAGCAGGGGGACCAGGGCGCCGCTTGCCAGATGGGGGTGAACCGAGTAGGCGGGTTGCAGGCTGATCCCCGCCCCGTCCAGGGTGGCGGCCAGCAGCAGGTTGGAGATGTTGGCGCTGAGGTTGCCGCTCACCGGGACGGATTCGGGGCCATCGGGCCCCAGAAACTCCCACAGGCTCTTGCCGAAATAGGTGTAGGTGAGGCAGTTGTGCAGTGCCAGATCCTGCACCTGCTGCGGCGGAGCATGGCGGGCCAGGTAGGCGGGGCTGGCGCACACCACCGAGTGGCAGGTGCCGAGCCTGCGGGCCACCAGGTTGGGATCGAGGTCGTTGGTGATGCGCAGGGCGAGATCGATTCGCTCCTCCACCAGATTGACTGTCCGGTCCAGCAGCAGGATGTCGATCGCCGTGCCGGGGTAACGGGCCAGGTAGTCGTTCGCCGCCCCGACCAGCAGGGCTTCGGAGAGAGAGTAGCTGCAGGTGATGCGCAGTTGCCCCTTGGGGGCCTCGTCATGGCGGATGGCCAGGTGTTCCATCTCTTCCCCCAGGGCCAGCATGGCTCTGGCCCGGTTCAGCGCCTCTTCTCCCGGCCCGGTCAGGCTCAGCCGGCGGGTGGTGCGGTGCAGCAATCTGGCCCCCATCCAGCGTTCCAGCTCGGCCAGGTAGCGCGACACCATGGCGCGGGACATCTCCAGTTTCTCCCCGGCGCCGCTCAGGCTGCCCTGTTCCACCACGCAGACGAAGACCCGCAATGCGGTCAGCCTATCCATCTTGTGCCCCTATATGCTCGATTTGTGCAACAGTGATGCGCCCATTATGCGGTATTTGTATCGATGGTGATGCAATAAACTGCGCTCATTCCATTAATCCACACCGATGAGCGTTATCTGATGAACAACACACTGCGTACCCTGACCCTGACCAGCCTCCTGATGACGGGTTCCGCCCTGGCGGCCCCCCTGACCGTGACCGTCTACAACCCCGGCGAGAAGGCCATCTTCCCCGTCTCCTCCTCACTGGTAACCGGTGACAAAGAGGCCATCCTGATCGATGCCCAGTTCGATGTGCAACATGGTCAGGCGCTGGTGGACATGATCAAGAAGAGCGGCAAGAAGCTGACCACTGTCTATATCAGTGCCGGTGACCCCGACTTCTACTTCGGTCTGGAACCCGTCATGGCGGCGTTCCCGGATGTCAAAGTGCTGGCCGACCAGCATGTGGTCGACCATATCAAGCAGACCAAGGATGCCAAGCTGAGCTACTGGGGCCCGATCCTGGGCAAGGATGCACCCAAGAGCCTGAGCGTGCCGCAAGTGATGACGGCCAGCCACCTGACGCTGGATGGCGAGAAGATTGAAATCAAAGAGATGAACACCCCGAATGCCTACCTCTGGGCCCCTTCCATCAAGACGGCCTTTGGCGGTGTGCCGGTCTACAGCGGCGTGCATGTCTGGATGGCGGACAGCCAGTCCAAGGCCGCTCGCAGCAACTGGGTCAAGGCGCTGAACAATCTGCTGGCGCTGAAACCCGAGCGTGTGGTGCCGGGTCACTTCCTGGGGACTGCGCCCAAGGGTACCGAAGCCGTGGCCTTCACCCGTGACTACGTGCAGCGCTTTGAGCAGGAGCTGGCCAAGACCAAGCACTCCGGCCAGCTGATTGAAGCGCTGAAGAAGGCTTACCCCTCCCTGCCGGTCGATGATGGCCTGGCCATCGGTGCCAAGGTCAATACCGGCGAGATGAAGTGGTAACTCCCTGACGCCTACATCCCTGTGTTTTTTTCCGGGCCCGAGGGCCCGGTTTTTTATCCAGCATTGAAGCGAGAATGATGATGAACGAAGCGCAAACAACCCTCCATTATGTCTATGACCCCCTCTGTGGTTGGTGCTATGGCGCCGCCCCCCTGCTGAAAGCCGCTGCCGAGATCCCGGGCCTTCGCATCGAACTGCATGGGGGGGGCCTCTGGATGGGCGCCAGGCGCCAGGCCATGGGACAGCCCCTGCGGGACTATGTGCGCCCCCATGACGAGCGCATCCATGCCCTCACCGGACAGCGCTTTGGTGAGCGCTACTTCAACGAGCTCCTGCTCAACGAGTCACTGCTCCTCGACTCCGAGCCGCCCATTCGCGCAGTGCTGGCGGTGAGCGAGCTTGGCGGCGACGGCCTTGCCTTGTTGCACCGCATCCAGGAGACCCACTACCGGGATGGGGAATGGGTCGGTTCCCCGACACGGCTGGCAACGCTCGCGCGGGAGCAGGGGCTGACACCGGAGGCATTCGCCCTGGCCTTTGGTCGGGTCGATCTTGTGGGCCATCTGGCCACAAGCCAGGCGTGGCTGCGCCGGCTCGGCGGGCAGGGGTTCCCGACCCTGGGATTGATGCAAGGGGAGCGCGTCGTTGCGCTGCCTGTCTCCTCCTATCTGGGAGAGCCATCGGCGTTCGCGGATCACATTGCCTCCCTGATGGGGTGAGTTTCTCGCCCATCGCCTGTGGCTTGTCAAAGGAGAGGGAGAGGGCAGACCCGTCTGCGCGCCTCCCTTGTCCCCCGCACCGTTCTTGTGCATGCTATCGGCCTCATTGAACGGCAGGATGCAGTACCTATGAACCTTCGCGATCTCGAATATCTGGTAGCGCTGGAAGAGGAGAAACACTTTCGCAAGGCCGCGGAGCGCTGCTTTGTCAGCCAGCCGACCCTGAGTGGCCAGCTGCGCAAGCTGGAAGATGAACTGGGGGTGATCCTCATCGAGCGCACCTCCCGCAAGGTGTTGTTTACCCCGGCCGGCGATGCCATGGCCCGTCAGGCGCGCAAGGTGCTCAAAGAGGCGCGAGAGCTCAAGAGCATAGGCCAGCACTTCGCCGAGCCCATGTCCGGCGAGATCCACATCGGTTTCATTCCCACCGTGGGCCCCTACCTGCTGCCCCACATCATCCAGGATCTGCGTGAACACTTCCCCAAGCTGGAGTTCTACCTCTACGAAGATCAGACCCAGGTGCTGCTCAAGCGACTGGAGGAGGGGGAGCTGGATTGCCTCGTGCTGGCGGAGCTGGAAGGGATGGAGGGGTTTGGCGCCATCCCCCTCTATCAGGAGCCCATGTGGCTGGCCGTGCCCCAGCATCACCCGGAGGCGAGCGCCAAGGCGGTGCCCCTGCACAATCTTAAGGGCAAGAAATTGCTGATGCTGGCCGACGGTCACTGCCTGCGGGATCAGGCGATGGGTTTCTGTTTTGCCGCGGGCATCGGTGAGGATCAGCGCTTCAAGGGCACCAGTCTGGAGACCTTGCGCAACATGGTCGCTGCTGGCAGCGGCATGACGCTGGTGCCCAGGCTCGCCGTGCCCGCCAACCCGGAGGAGGGGGGCGTCAGCTATCGCCCGGTGATCAACCCCGTGCCGGGGCGCACCATCTCCCTGCTCTATCGTCACTACTCGGTGCGCCGCCCCTGCTTCAATGAGCTGGCGGCCCGCATCTCGAGTCTGATGAAAGCCCTGCTGGGCTGACGCAGCCCGCTCGTCATCCCGAAACAAAAACCGGCGCCTGTGCGCCGGTTTTGTTGTTTCCAGGGGGACCTAGAAGATGTCGTCGGTGGAGACGGGACCGTCTGTGGTCGCATCGTCACCGCCATACACCTGGTTGCCATCGGAGATCTGGCTCGCGTAGCGGGTGGGCTCTGTGCCCTCTTTGAAGAACTCCTCCGTGGTACTGCCATCGGCGCGATTGGTCAGCAGACCGGTTTCACGATCGATGCGGACCTGCATGATCCCTTCGGGGACCGGCATCTTGCGTTCGGGCACCTGGTGCAGAGCCGTCTTCATGAAGTCAATCCAGATGGGCTGGGCGGCACCGCCGCCAAACTCGGCCCGGCCCAGACCGCGCTGGTGGTTGTCAAAACCGATCCAGGAGGTGGCCACCAGATTCGGGGTATAACCGGAGAACCAGGCATCCCGGGATTCGTTGGTGGTCCCCGTCTTGCCCGAGATGTCGTGACGCTTGAGGTCACGGGCTGCCCGCCAGCCGGTACCACGCCAGCCATTGCCACCCCAGATGGCGGTGGTCAGGGTGTCGGTGATGAGGAAGGCGCTCTGGGCACTGATGGTCTGCGGTGCCATGTTGTTGGGCACGACAGGATCGATGGGGCACTGGGCCTTCCAGTCTGCCGTGGTATTGGCATAGGCATCCGCGCTGTCGAGACCGGCGGCGGCCAGCACGCCGCAGTCGCGGCAGGCGGCGGCCGGGTTGGCCTCGAACAGGGGGGTGCCGAAGCTGTCGGTCACCTCGGTGATGAAGTAGGGGGTGACCTGGAAGCCGCCATTGGCCAGCACCGAGTAGCCGCGCACCACTTCCAGCGGGGTAAACTCCGCCGCACCCAGCGCCAGGGATTCGTTGGCGGAAATGTGATCACGGGCGAAGCCGAAGCGGGTCAGGCCGTCGATATAGGTATCCAGCCCGATGGCGCGCATCAGCCGGACCGACATCACGTTCTTGGACTTGGCAAGACCGAGGCGCAAGGTGGTCGGCCCTTCATAGATGGCGGGCGAGTTCTTGGGCTGCCACATGGGGCCCTTGGCAGGATCCCACTGGTTGATCGGTGCATCGTTGATGAGGGACGCCAGGGTATAGCCCTGCTCCAGCGCGGTGGCATAGAGGAAAGGCTTGATGTTGGAGCCGACCTGACGACGGGCCTGATCGACCCGGTTGAACTTGGAGAGCTCGAAGCTGAAGCCGCCGACCAGGGCCTCGATGGCGCCGTCTTGCGGGTTCATGGCCACCAGGGCAGCGTTGACGTCGGGGATCTGGGAGAGCAGCAACTCTTCCCCTTTCTCCCTGACCCAGATCTGGGCGCCGACTTTGAGTACATCCCGCGCCGATTTCGGGGCAAAACCCTGGCGATCGTCGGTGATGAAGGCGCGTGCCCACTTGATACCATTCCAGCCCAGTTCGGCCTGTTTGCCATTCTTGAGCACCAGGGTGGCGCTCTTGTCGCCGAGCTGGGTGACCACGGCGGCCATCAGGGGCTGATAGGTCGGCTGCTTGGCCAGATGGGCCATGATCTGCTCGTAGTCCCAGGCCGTTTCACCGGCTTTCCACAGCAAGGCGGTCGGGCCACGGTAGCCGTGGCGGGTGTCGTAGTCGAAGACACCATCCAGCAGCGCCTGATGGGCGGCGCGCTGACGCTTGGCGGTGACGGTGGTGTAGACGTGCAGTCCCATGGTGTAGGCATCTTCACCAAACTGCTCCACCATCTTCTGGCGTACCATCTCGCTCAGATAGGGGGCGTTCAGCGTAGTTTCGGCACCGTGAAAACGGGCCTTGACCGGCATCTTGGAGGCTTCGTCATACTGGGCCTGGGTGATCTTACCGGTTTCCAGCATGCGACCCAGTACCACGTTGCGGCGAGCGAAGGCGCGCTCCGGGGAGCGGATCGGGTTCAGCATGGAGGGGGCCTTGGGGAGACCCGCGATGATGGCGATCTCGTCCAGGGTCAGATCCTTGACCTCCTTGCCGAAGTAGACCTGGGCGGCCGCGCCGACCCCGAATGCCCGGTAGCCGAGGGGGATCTTGTTGAGATAGAGGGTGAGGATCTCGTCCTTGGAGAGGTTCTGCTCGATACGCCAGGCGAGGAACACTTCCTTGATCTTGCGTACAAGAGTCTTCTCGTTGCTCAGGAAGAAGTTGCGGGCCACCTGCTGGGTAATGGTACTGGCGCCCTGACGCGCCTGGCCGGAGACGGCCCAGACGGTGGCGGCACGGATGATGCCGATGGGGTCTATGCCCGGGTGCTCATAGAAGCGGGCATCTTCGGTGGCGAGTACGGCATCGATCATGGACTGGGGAATTTCGTCCAGCCGCAGGGGGATGCGACGAATTTCGCCAAACTGGGAGATCAATTCCCCGTCCCGGCTGTAGACCTTCATGGGGGTAGCCAGTTTGACATCGCGCAGGGCGCTGACGTCCGGCAACTGGGGCTTGATGTAGAAGTAGATGCCGATGAGGCTGGCAACGCCCAGCACAGCACCCAGCATCATGACAATAAACAGGCGAACGAGCCATTTCAGCATGGAAGAACTACCAATCGTCTTAAAATTAGCCAACGGGCGCAGAGTATAGCCTTTTTACCCTCGCGGATTCGAGGTTTTCCTGTCCGCAAACAGGCGACCCCGAGAAGAGGCGGGAGGGTAGCACTCCAGGGCACAATTACCAAGGGGGCCGCAATCAAGGCCGAAAGGAGAGGGGCGTCAACTTTTGACACAAACTTTATGACATTGATAGATAGAGCATTATATTGAGTTAAGCCGTCACATCATGACGCGCTGTCCTACAATAAGTCCGAAAACCCAATAACGCATGGATGTGTATATGTTTGGGCTATTAAGTAAGGGATCCCTCGTCTCCATGGCGGGCATTGATTTTGGCAGTCAAACCATCAAGGCCGTCACCATCAGCGGACGTCCCGGCAAGGTGCACCTCGGTTCGGTTGCCGAGATCCCCATGCCAAGAGGAACGCTGGTCGACTATCAACTTCAGGACATTGAACGGGTCAGTCAGTCCCTCAAGTCGCTCAAGCGGCTCGTGCAGGGGGATTGCCAGAACGTGGCCACGGCCGTGACCGGTTCCAATGTCATCACCAAGATCATTCAGGTCGATACCAACATCAACGAGAGCGAGCTGGAGAACCAGGTTCACCTGGAGGCTGAGCAGCTCATCCCCTTTCCCCTCGATGAAGTGAGCCTGGATTTTGAAATCCTCGGCATGGCGGGCGACAACGGGCGTCAGGAGGTCCTGCTCAGTGCCGCACGGACCGAGAGCGTCAGTGGTCGGGTCAGTGCCCTGACGGAGGCAGGCATGACGACCATGGTGGTGGATGTGGGGGCCCATGCGCTCGGACGCGCCGTGCTGGCCTGCCTGCCCGACCTGCAAACCTCGGAGAAACCGGTTGGCATCGTCGACATCGGTGCCAGCGCCCTGACTTTCGCCGCCCTGCTACGGGGCCAGGTCATCTATTCCCGGTTGCAGAATTTTGGTGGTGATCAATACAGCCAGGCATTGGCCTCTTTTTACAGCATGAGTATGGAAGAGGCGGAACTGGCCAAGCTCCAGGGCTCCCTGCCTGCGGATCATGAGGTGGATGTCCTGTTGCCTCACCTCAGCACCCTGGTGTTGCAGATACGGCGCAACGTGCAGCTGTTTTGCAGCTCTTCGGGGAACAAGGAGCTCTCCAGGCTGGTGCTGACCGGAGGAGGGAGCCTGCTGCCGGGGCTGGCCGGACAAATCGGCAGCGAGCTCAACTGCGAGGTGCTGCATCCCGATCCCTTTGCACTCTTTGGCAAGCCGCAGGGAGAGGGAGGGCTGGCTCATGGGGCCAAGTACATGACGGCGCTCGGGCTGGCACTGAGGAGCTTCACACCATGTCAAATATAAACCTTCTGCCCTGGCGGCAGGCTCGGGCGCAGCGTCAGAAGAAACAATTCGGCATCCTGTTCGGTCTGTTCCTGGCGGGGACGGCAGCCATCGCCTTTGCCGCAGACTGGCTGGTTCAGCAGCAGATCGGTTACCAGCAGCAGCGCAATCAGCGGTTGCAGCAGGAGATGGCAACCCTGGACACCCAGCTTGGGGAGATCAGGCTCCTGAAGGAACGGCGCAAGGAGTTGATTGACCGCATGCAACTCATCGAGCAGTTGCAGATGCGCCGCAACATCCCTGTGCGTCTGTTCAATCAGCTGCCGGTGCTGGTCCCCAATGGGGTGTATCTTGATAGCCTTGCCTTGCAAAACAACAAGATAGACGTGAAGGGAAAGACCGAAGCCTATGGCAGGGTTGCCAGCATGATGCGCCGAATCGACGGTTCCGGCTGGCTGACACAATCCCAGCTCAGCACCATTTTCACGGCCGAGGTGGCCCCCATCGCCCTGAGCCAGTTCTCCATGATGTTCCAGATTGCCACGGCGCTACCCAACGTGGCTAAGGGGCAAAAATGAACCTGCAACAACTCAACGACCTGGATCTCAATGACATTGCCCGCTGGCCGCCGATCGCCAAGGGCATCTTTGTCTTCTTCTGCTGTGCTCTGCTTGGCGGGGCACTCTATTACTACGTGATTGCCAATTCCCTGGCGGCCCTGGGTCGTGAAGCCGCAAAAGAGACCGAGCTCAAGGGACAATTCGAGAGCAAGGCCATGCTGGCCGCGAACCTGGAAGCATACAGAAAGCAGATGGTCCAGCTGGAACATCTGGTCGACACCCAGCTCAAGCAGCTGCCCAACACCCACGAAGTCGCCGGTTTGCTGGATGACATCAGCTTCATTGCCACCGATAACGGTTTGACATTGAACAGGATCAACTGGGAGCCAGAGGTGAAACACGAGTTCTCCACCGAGCTGCCCATGCGCATCGAGGTCGTGGGCACCTATCACGAACTTGGCAAGTTCACGGCGGACATGGCTGCTTTGCCGCGCATCGTGATCCTGGATTCTTTCCAGCTCAGCCAGGGGAAGGGGGGTGAGCTGATCGGTATGTCCATGCAGGCCAAGACCTACAAGTACAACGGCAAAACCGTGGAGAAAAAGCCATGAGCATGAGAGCGGGCGTACTTCTCTTGTCGGCGCTGCTGTTGACGGCCTGTGGGGGACAGGAGGACATGGATGAGTATGTCAAACAGACCAAGGCCAGAAAGCCGGTACCGATCGAATCTTTGCCGGAGATAAAGCCCTTCTCGCCCATGGTCTATCAACGCAGCGATCAGCGCAGTCCGTTCATTGCACCCCAGCCGGAAACCAGTTCCAGGCTGGATGCCAAGGCCAAGCCGGACTGTGCCCAGATAGTGGCCAATCGGGAAAAGGAGGTGCTGGAACGCTACTCGCTTGCCAGCCTGAGCATGAAAGGCTCCATCGGCAAGCAGGGGCAGTTGTGGGCATTGATCAAAACCCCGGACGGGCAAGCCGTGCGCGTCGGGCTCAACCAGCACATGGGGCTGGATCAGGGCAGGGTCATCAAGATAACGAACACGCATGTTGACTTGATGGAGACGGTACCGGATGGCAAAGGATGCTGGGTCACCCGAGAAACCCAGCTGGCCATGGCCAATCTCGACGCAAAACTATGATCAGGGATGAGCAGAGATGAGAACAACAATAAGAAGGATGACCGGTGTGGCGCTGCTGTGGCTGGGCGGATGCACTCAGGTGTGGGCAGTACCCGCGTTGCAGGAGGTCAAGGTGAATCCCCTGCTGGCCGATCAACTCCTGCTGGAGCTCAGCTTCAGCGAACCGGTCAGCGGTTTTACGGACAGGTTGACCTATGAACCCAATCAGCTTCTGCTGCACGTACCCGGGGCCATCGGTGCCCTGACGGTCAATCCCCTGCCCATCAAGCAGCAAGGGGTGAACAATCTCCTGGTGGAGGGGAAGGGGCAGGGGCTCGACATCAAGATCGCCCTCGATCAGCTCACCCCCTATCAGGTCCATCAGCAGGGCAATAAATTGCTGGTGGCGCTGGGAGACAAGGCCGGGCAGCCGGTTGCCTCCTCGGCGGCGCCTGTTGCAGCCAGCCAGTCTGCGCTCGTCAGAAGCCAGCCGGTGACCGAATCTGCGCTGATTGACACCCAGCGAGTTGCCCAGAACCAGTCCCAGTATCAGGCTCAGCCGGCCATGGCTTCCACATCTACCGTGGCTCCTTCGCCCGTTGCCCCCGGCAAGCCGGTGTTGTCCGTGTCTCAGGCAAACATGGGTGGCGCCTACTTCAACTCGGTCAAGGGCGTGGATTTTCGCCGTGGCAAGGAGGGGCAGGGGGAATTCCTCGTGACGCTGGACAACAGTTCGGCGGCGGTGGATGTCAGCAGCCGTGGTCAGAAAGTGCTGGCCAAGTTCCACGGTACCCGGGTGCCTGATGATCAGCTCAACCTCATCAATGTGCAGGACTTTGCTACCCCGGTCTCCCAGGTGGAGGTGTTCCGCCAGGGCAATGACACCCTGTTCGAGCTCTCGGTGAACGGCCAGTTTGACTACCGTTATGATCAGGCCGACAAGATGTTCATCATCGAGGTGAAAAAACGGGTGGCCACCACGGCGGCGAAGCAGTACCAAGGCAAGCCCATCTCATTGAACTTCCAGGATATTCCTGTTCGTACCGTGTTGCAGATCATCGCCGATTTCAACAATCTGAACCTGGTGACCACGGACTCGGTCTCCGGCAACATCACGCTGCGCCTCGATGGCGTGCCCTGGGAGCAGGCGCTGGACATCATCCTCAAGGTCAGAGGGCTGGACAAACGGCTGGACAACAACATCCTGCTGGTGGCGCCGGCGGACGAGATTGCCGCTCGCGAGAAACAGCAGATGGAGAGTCGTAACCAGGTGGCGGATCTCGCTCCCCTCTACACCGAGTATCTGCAGATCAACTATGCCAAGGCATCGGAAGTGGCGGCCCTGCTCTCCTCCGAGAGTACCAAGCTGCTCTCCCCCAGAGGGGCGGTCAGCGTGGATGAACGTACCAACGTGCTGGTGGTCAAGGACACGGCGGATGTCATCAGCAACGTCAAGCGGATGCTGGATATCCTCGATATCCCGGTCAAGCAGGTGGTGATCGAGGCGCGCATGGTGACCATTGATGATGGTTTCGATGAGGCACTGGGGGTGCGCTGGGGGGTGACCAAGACAGACGGTCATGGCAACGGCACCTCGGGCACCATAGAGGGTAATGATGGCGCCGGAAACAATGATGGCAGTTCCACCATCACTCGCCCCAACGTAGAAGACAGACTCAACGTCAACCTGCCGGTGACCAACGCGGCCGGCACGCTGGCGTTCCAGGTTGCCCGTCTTGCCAATGGCACCCTTTTGGATCTTGAGCTCTCGGCTCTGGAAAAAGAGAGCAAGGCCGAGATCATCGCCAGTCCGCGAGTCACCACGGCCAACCAGAAGCCGGCCCTGATCGAGCAGGGGACCGAGATCCCCTATGTGGAGTCCTCTTCGAGCGGGGCGACCTCGGTCACCTTTAAGAAGGCGGTACTGAGCCTCAAGGTCACGCCGCAGATCACCCCGGACAACAGGGTGATCCTGGACTTGACCGTGACTCAGGATACCAAGGGGGAAACCGTGCCGACCGGGACCGGGGATGCGGTGTCCATCAACGCCCAGTCCATCACCACCCAGGTGTTGGTCAACAACGGTGAAACTCTGGTGCTTGGCGGCATCTATCAACAGACCATCAAGAGCGATGTCAGCAAGGTGCCGCTGCTGGGGGATATCCCCGGGTTGGGCTATCTGTTCAAGAAAACCACCAGTGAAAACAAGAAGCGTGAACTGCTGATCTTCGTGACCCCGAGGATAGTGACCGACGCCCTCTGAAAACTTTACTTGTGAGAGTAAAACACATATAACCTTACGCCCCGATGAGGCTGGGGCGTAAGGGCTGCGGTTGCCAGTCCTGGTTTCTACTGAGATAATCCCCCTCCTGATCCAACGCAAGATAAGGTTCATAGGTACCCCGGTCGAGTGTTTACCGGGGCCATACAGTTTGTAATTACTAACGAAAAGACATGGCTGAGAAACGCAATATTTTCCTGATAGGTCCCATGGGTGCGGGCAAGAGCACCATAGGTAGACATCTGGCAGAACAACTGCACATGGAGTTTTTCGACTCAGATCATGAGATTGAGCGCCGCAGTGGTGCCGATATCGGCTGGGTGTTCGATGTTGAAGGCGAAGAAGGCTTCCGGATCCGCGAAGAGAAGGTGATCGGTGAGCTCGCCGAACAGCAGGGTATCGTGCTGGCAACGGGTGGCGGTGCCATCAAGAGCCGTGAAACCCGCAACAAACTCTCCGCACGCGGCATCGTGGTCTACCTCGAAACCACCATTGAAAAGCAATTGGCGCGAACCCAGAGAGACAAGCGTCGTCCCTTGCTGCAAACCGAAGAGCCGCCCCGTGAAGTGCTTGAGCGTCTTGCGCAAGAGCGCAACGCCCTGTACGAAGAGGTTGCCGATTTTGTCATCCAGACGGATGACCAGAGTGCCAAAGTTGTCGCTAATCAAATCGTCAAGTTGATTGGTATGTAATTCATTAGAGGACGTCCATGGAAAGGTTGAAGGTCGAACTGGGTGAACGCAGCTACCCGATAGAGATAGCTGCCGGTCTGCTGCAACGCCCCGAGGTACTGGCGCAGACGATCAAGGGCAAGCGGGTCATGATAGTGACCAATACCGTGGTCGCGCCCCTGTATCTTGAACAGATCATTCAGTTGCTGTCCGGTTTTCAGGTGGAACACCTGATCCTGCCCGATGGCGAGGCCTACAAAACCCTGGCGACCTTCGAGCGGATCATGTCTGCTCTGCTGGAAACCAGCCATGGCCGTGATACCACTCTGATCGCTCTGGGGGGCGGTGTGATAGGTGATGTTGTCGGCTTTGCTGCGGCAAGCTACCAACGAGGCATTCCGTTTATTCAGGTGCCTACCACGCTGCTCTCCCAGGTTGATTCTTCCGTCGGCGGCAAAACCGCCGTCAACCATCCCCTCGGCAAGAACATGGTGGGTGCCTTCTATCAGCCCAAGCATGTGATCATCGATACCGACTGCCTCAAGACCCTGCCTGCCCGGGAATTTGCCGCCGGCATGGCCGAGGTGATCAAATACGGCATCATCTGGGATGCCGCCTTCTTCTCCTGGCTTGAAACCAACATGACCCGCCTGCAGCGCCTCGACGGTGATGCACTCTCCTATGCCATTCGCCGCTGCTGCGAGATCAAGGCCGATGTGGTCGGTCAGGACGAGACCGAGCACGGCGTGCGCGCCTTGCTGAACTTGGGACATACCTTCGGCCATGCCATCGAGGCGGAGAAGGGTTATGGCAACTGGCTGCACGGTGAAGCCGTGGCGGCGGGAACCATGCTGGCGGCCGAGACGGCCCTGGCCCGTGGCGACATGACGGCGCAAGAGGTGGCACGAGTCCGCGATCTGCTGTTGGCCGCCGATTTGCCGGTCAAGGCACCGTCCGATATGGATTTTGCCGCCTTCATTCGCCATATGCGCCGTGACAAGAAGGTGCTGGAAGGCAAACTGAGGCTGGTGCTGCCGATCGGGATCGGACAGGCCCAGGTCGTGGCCGATGTGACAGACGAGCAATTGATGGCGGTGATCGAGTCTGGTCGTGACCACTAATAAATTGCTCAAACTGCCTTCTCAGCGGCAGTTGGTTGACCGGCTGCTGCACCTGATCGAGTTCAACCACCCCTTTGTTTTTCTCTCCGGCAAGCCAGGCAGTGGCCGTGGCACACTGTGCGAGTCGCTGCTTGCCCAACTGCCCGATGCGGTGCGGGTGGCCAGCCTCATCGGCAGCCCGTCCATGAAGATGGCGGATGTGCGCCAGTTGCTGTTGCAGCAGGTGGTGGCACGTCCCCTGTTCAACGCGCAGGATGCCCTGGCGGACAGCTTCTTTCGCATGGTGGGTGACAAGCCTGCCAGACTGCTGCTCATCATCGAACGTGCCGATACCTTGCCTGCCGAGCTGGTGGGGGAGTTGTGGGCGCTCTGTCGTCACAACGATACCCTGGCATCTCCTCATAAACTGGCCATCCTGCTCTCGGGTGATGACGCCTGGTGTCGCAACCAGAAGGCGCTCCTCAAGGGACGGGCCATGCCAGCCCTCGAGCTGGAAGTCGCGCCACTGAGCGCTCCTGAGCAACGTATCTTCTTGTATGAGAAGGCCAAAGAGCTCAAGATCCCGACAGCCCTCTTGCCCAAGCCGAAAGTGGAAGAGATCCTGAATGGGGCGGGCGGACATCCGTCAGCCATCATGCAGTTACTGGAGGATACCATGACCGACAGAAGGCCCAAGAAACGTCAGGCCGAGTTGCCCGTCAAGAAGATAGCGATCGTGCTTGCCCTGTTGGCGGGCGGGTTGCTGGCCCTGAGCTATCTGCCCCTGTTCGACAGTGCAGGCCAGGACCCCGCCCAGGCACCGTCCCAGGGGACGGCGTTGCCCGATCCCGTCTCAAGCGATCCTGTGAACGTCGGTGCGGCGAGCGGGGCTTTGGGTACTCAGGCGAACAGTGGCGCCGCTGCCATCCCGTCAGGGAATCAGGTTGCCCGCGATTGGCAGTCCGATGCCAAGCCCTTGCCCAAGAAGGTCGAAAGCGAGACGGTCACCACGGAGTCAACCAACTATGAGGGGCGCCGGGTCGTCATCTCCGACGAAGTGGTCGAGAAATTGATGAACCAGCCGAACGTCAGCGGCGCCTTGCCCACGGCCGTGGTGGATGAGCTGGTGGGGAGCGGTTCCCGTGCGGTCCCGACCGGAACGACGGCCCAGGTCAAGAATCCGGCCCCGAGCAGTGTCCCGGCTCGGACAGAGGCTCAACCGGCCAGTGGCGCGCAGACAGCGCCGGTCGCAGCCCCAGCGGCCAAGGTGGCGTTGACGCCGGTGGCGATTCTCAACAAGAAGCCGAAGAATCACTACAGCATCCAGTTGATGGGGGCGAGCAACACCAAGGCGGTAGACAGCTTTGTGGCCGAGCATGGCTTGGCGGGCAAGGTGTGGGTCTACAAGACCCGCTTCCGTGGCAGTCCCTGGTATGTGGTGGTGCAGGGAGACTACGCCAGCAGTGCCCAGGCCAAGGCGGCCATTCGCAAGCTGTCGCCTGCCTTGCTCAAGGGACAACCCTGGCCCAAGTCATTCGCCCAGATACAAAAAGAATTGAAGCAATAGCCAGCCACCCGAAGAAGGGGGTAGAATCACCCCCCTTTTTTGGGCATAGCCTTGTCAACACCGGACTTCCATGAAAAAAACACGCGCGTTTTTAAAATGGGCCGGGGGAAAATACTCCCTGGTCGAAGAGATCGCCGAGCGTTTGCCGGCCGGGCGTGTGTTGCTGGAGCCCTTCGTCGGGGCGGGATCCGTGTTTCTCAACACGGATTACGACGCCTATGTGCTCAACGACATCAATCCGGATCTCATTGGCCTCTACAACCACCTCAAGCAGCAGCCGGACAGCTTCATCAGCGAGGCCCGCAAGCTGTTCGTGGCCGAGCACAACCACAAGACCGCCTATTATCGGCTCCGTACCCAGTTCAACCAGACCGCGGCCGGGTTTGAACGGGCTCAGTTGTTCCTGTTTTTGAATCGCCATGGTTTCAACGGCTTGTGCCGTTACAACAAGAAGGGGGGGTTCAACGTTCCCTTCGGTTCCTACAAGAAACCCTACTTCCCGGAGAAAGAGCTGTGGGCCTTTGCCGAGAAGGCGCAGAAGGCGACGTTCATCTGTGAAAGCTATGCCGACGCCATGGCCCGTGCAGAGGAAGACTGGGTGATCTACTGCGATCCGCCCTATGCCCCCCTCTCCACCACGGCGAGTTTCACCACCTATTCGGCAGGCGGTTTCACCCTGGACGATCAGGCTCTGCTGGCCAGGCTTGCTCGCCACACCGCCGCCCATAAAGGGGTGCCCGTGCTCATCAGCAACCATGACATCGAGTTGACCCGCGAGCTTTATCGTGGCGCCCGGCTCGACGAGATCCTGGTCAAGCGCACCATCAGCCGCAACGGCGGTGGTCGCAACAAGGTGGCCGAGCTGCTGGCACTCTATCCGCCCGGCATCGAGCCCGAACAGGGCTATTATCCTGGTGAGGCGGAGCTGGTTGCCGTCGGCTGAGTGAACAACGGTCCCTGAGGGGGCCGTTGTCATTTCTGATGCTGCCGCTGGCATTCCGTGAGCCGCGCCTGGCATCGTGTGCCAGCCATGGTGCCGGAGCGGCGTGTTCTGTAGATGCGGGTCGTTTTCATCGCCCTTTTGCGATAAAATTGCGCCGTTTTTTCTGCCACGCTGCCAATGGATGACGCTGATGAAAGACTTTCTGATTGCCCCCTCTATCCTCTCCGCCGACTTTGCCCGTCTGGGTGAGGATGTGGCCAAGGTGCTGGCCGCCGGGGCCGACGTGGTCCATTTCGATGTAATGGACAACCATTATGTCCCCAACCTGACCATAGGCCCCATGGTCTGTCAGGCGCTGCGCGATTACGGCATCGAAGCGCTCATCGACGTGCACCTGATGGTCAAGCCGGTGGATCGCATCGTGCCTGATTTTGCCAAGGCCGGTGCCAGCCTGATCACCTTCCACCCGGAAGCCTCCGATCACGTGGATCGCACCCTGGGCCTCATCAAGGAGCAGGGTTGCCAGGCCGGTCTGGTGCTGAACCCCGCGACCCCGCTCAGCTGCCTGGAGTACGTGATGGACAAGCTGGACGTGATCCTGCTGATGTCGGTCAACCCGGGCTTTGGCGGTCAGAGCTTCATCCCCGGCACCCTCGACAAGCTGCGCCAGGTGCGCCGCCTGATCGACGAGAGCGGCCGCGACATTCGCCTGGAAATCGATGGCGGCGTCAAGGTCGACAACATTCGCGAGATTGCCGAGGCGGGTGCCGACATGTTCGTGGCGGGCTCTGCCATCTTCGGCAAGCCGGATTACAAGGCGGTGATCGACCAGATGCGCGCGGAGCTTGCCCATGTCCGTCGCTGATCGCCCCTTTGACCTGGTGCTGTTCGATCTGGATGGCACCCTGATTGACAGCGCCCCGCAACTGGCGCTGGCGGTCAACCGTACCCTGGCGGAGCTGGGGTTGGCCGAGGCCGACGAGTCCGTGGTGCGTACCTGGGTCGGCAACGGCGCCGACAAGCTGATCCAGCGGGCTCTCGATTACCGCGACGCCCCGGAGCAGTTTGCCAAGGCCCGCCCCCTGTTCGACCGTCACTATCAGGCCTGTCTGCTGGAAGGCCTGGCCATGTATGACGGAGTGGCCCGGAGCCTGCGCCGTCTGCAGGGGCTGGGTTACCAGCAGGCCGTGGTGACCAACAAACCGAGTCACTTCGTGCAGCCCATTCTGGAGGCCCTCGGCATCAGCGACTGTTTCGCACTCTGGCTCGGGGGCAACTGCGTACCCGTCAAGAAGCCAAGCCCGGAGCCGCTGTTGCACGCCTGCCACGAGCTGGGTGTCAGCCCGTCCCGCACCCTGATGGTGGGGGATTCCGAAAATGACGTACTGGCCGCCCAGGCCGCCGGCATGAAGGTGGTGGGGCTCACCTATGGCTACAACTATGGCCGCCCTATCGCAGACTCGCGCCCCGACTGGGTTTGCGAGCAGTTTGCCGAACTCGACGCCCTGCTGGTCTGATCCAGACCGGGCTGGCGGATAACAAGGATTACTACTCTGATGACTAAACCAATCGTATTGAGCGGTGCCCAACCCTCGGGCCAGCTGACCATCGGCAACTACATGGGGGCCCTGCGTCAGTGGGTCAGCATGCAGGATGATTTCGACTGCCTCTATTGCATCGTCGATCTGCACGCCATCACCACTCGCCAGGATCCGGCCGCCTTGCGCAAGGCGTGCCTCGACGCAGCCGCCCTCTATCTGGCGGTGGGCATCGACCCGGCCAAGAGCACCGTCTTCATCCAGTCCCACGTGCCCCAGCACGCCGAGCTCGGCTGGATCCTGAACTGCTACACCCAGATGGGCGAGCTGTCGCGCATGACCCAGTTCAAGGACAAGTCCGCTCGTTTCGAGAACAACGTCAACGTCGGCCTGTTCGGTTATCCGGTGCTGATGGCGGCCGACATTCTGCTTTATCAGGCCAATCAGGTGCCGGTTGGCAATGACCAGAAGCAGCATCTGGAGCTGACCCGCGACATCTGCACCCGCTTCAACAACCTCTATGGCGAAGTCTTCACCCTGCCGGAACCCTTCATTCCGACCGAAGGGGCCCGGGTGATGAGCCTGCAGGACCCGACCAAGAAGATGTCCAAGTCCGACGACAACGAGGCCAACTTCATCGGCTTGCTGGAAGATCCCAAGCAGATCGTCAAGAAGATCAAGCGGGCGATGACCGACTCCGACGAGCCGGCCGTGGTGCGTTTCGATCCCGAAAACAAGCCGGGGGTCTCCAATCTGCTGACCCTGATGTCCGGTGTGACCGGCCGCTCCATCCCGGAGCTGGAGCAACACTTCGAAGGCAAGATGTACGGCCACCTCAAGAGTGAAACGGCCGATGCCGTGGTCGCCTTGCTGGAACCCATCCAGGCGCGCTTCCGCGAGCTGCGTCAGGATGAGGCCCATCTGCAGGCCATTTTGGCGGCTGGCGCACAAAAGGCGCGTGAAAGGGCTGAAAAAACCCTGATCAGCGTATATGATGTCGTCGGCTTCGTTCCTCGAGCCTGACATACTGGGAAGGTGTAGTAGAAGAGAGCTGGGTGGATGCCTGGCTTTCTTTGTTTTACACCTTCCGGTTTGTCGCAACCTCCCCCAATGTCAAACACGGGCTTTGCCCCAAGAGAAAGCATGTCTGTCGAATCACAAACCCTGAGTGAAGAGTTGGGTGACAAGGGTCACTGGCTGCGCAAGTTTCGCAAGGCCAAGAGCCTCAATACCTTGCAGTTGATGGTCTCCAACGCCATCGACAAGCACCACAAGACCCCGGCCATCGCGGCTGCCATCTATCTGGCCGAGTGCCAGCGGGAACGGGAACTGGAACAGGGCCGTTATCTGGACCGCTGAGGTCCGTTGCCAGCCCTTGCCAAGGTGACTCCTTCCCATCTGCCTGTCACGTCCTGTGCCCTTTTCCCGGTCGCCTCCCGTCTCTTTTACCTTGCCATCCTGACATGGAGTGGTTGATGCTGCCCGGTCGGG
This sequence comes from Aeromonas sp. s6, assembly GCF_040907815.1. Classification (NCBI taxonomy): domain Bacteria; kingdom Pseudomonadati; phylum Pseudomonadota; class Gammaproteobacteria; order Aeromonadales; family Aeromonadaceae; genus Aeromonas; species Aeromonas sp. s6. The sequence continues at coordinate 140,544 of NZ_JBFOCN010000122.1, read as the reverse complement.
GACAGGCCCACCGCCGGGTGGGGTCGACAGGCCTGGATCGCCATTGAAGAGCGGACAGACTGCACAGCAGGTGAGGTGATCGCCGGTTTATTAACGCAAAGAGACATGCCAGAATGCGCGGCGTTTGTCTGCCCGCGCTCGCAACGGGTTGTCCGATCACCGTCTCTGTCTTATTCTCAGGGTGTTTGCATGCTGCTACTCATCGACAACTACGACTCCTTTACCTGGAACCTGGTGCAATACTTCGGCGCTCTGGGGCAAGAGGTGGTGGTCAGGCGCAACGATGAGCTGAGCCTGGAGGAGATAGCCCGGCTTGCACCCCGCCATCTGGTGATCTCTCCCGGCCCCTGCACGCCAAACGAGGCGGGCATCTCTTTGGCCGCCATCTCCCGTTTTGCCGGCGAGATCCCCATCCTCGGCGTCTGTCTCGGCCATCAGTCGCTGGCACAGGCCTTTGGTGCCCGGGTGGTGCGTGCCCGTCAGGTGATGCACGGCAAGACTTCTCTCATCCGTCACAAAGGGGAGGGGGTGTTCAAGGGGCTCAACAACCCGCTGCGGGTGACCCGCTATCATTCTCTGGTGGTGGAGGCGGCGTCGCTGCCCGACTGTTTTGAGGTCACCGCCTGGAGCGAACATGCCGACGGCAGCCAGGACGAGATCATGGGGCTGCGGCATAAAACACTGGCGCTGGAGGGAGTGCAGTTCCATCCGGAAAGCATCTTGAGCGAACAGGGGCACCAGTTGCTGGCCAACTTTTTGGCCGTTTCCTGAAAAAATTGCGATGTCTGTCTCAAAACCGTCATGAGGCAAAAAAAAATTTCCCTGAGACTTTATTCACCCTCCTCCCTGTCCAAATTATCTCTTGCCAACACCCCCTGAGCCGTTATGCAATGCGGTTGCCTAAAATCTCAAAGGCAATCGAACATTGTTCCTTATAGGCGGTTAAGTTACAGACTTTTTACTTTTTTTCTGTGATAATTCCGCCACGTTTACACGGATTTAACTTTTGGGCGGTGGATTATTCTGCCGCGAGATAGCAGGAGAGCAATATGTCAGAGTTGTTGGCAGTGACACGTGAAGTGTTTGATGAAGTGATGGTTCCCAACTATGCGCCGGCCAAAATCATCCCGGTGCGCGGCGAGGGGTCACGTGTCTGGGATCAGGAAGGCCGCGAGTATGTGGATTTCGCGGGCGGGATCGCGGTCAATGGCCTGGGCCATTGCCATCCCAAACTGGTCGAGGCCCTGAAATCCCAGGGTGAGAAGCTGTGGCACCTCTCCAACGTGATGACCAACGAGCCGGCCCTGCGCCTGGCCAAGAAACTGGTCGCCGCCACCTTCGCCGAGAAGGTCTATTTCTGCAACTCCGGCGCCGAAGCGAACGAAGCGGCCCTCAAGCTGGCCCGCCGCTACGCCATCGAGAAGTTCGGGGCCCACAAGACCCAGATCATCGCCTTCCACCAGGGCTTCCACGGCCGTACCTTCTTTACCGTCAGCGTCGGCGGCCAGGCTGCCTACTCCGATGGCTTCGGTCCCAAGCCTGCCGACATCACCCACGTCGCCTACAACAACCTGGAGGAGCTGGCTGCCGTCATCTCCGACAACACCTGCGCCGTGGTGATGGAGCCGCTGCAGGGCGAGGGTGGCATCATCAGCCCCACCGACGAGTTTGCCAAGGGGGTGCGCGAGTTGTGCGACAAGCACAATGCCCTGCTGATCTATGACGAAGTGCAATCCGGTGTCGGTCGTACCGGCGAGCTGTTTGCCTATATGGGTCTGGGCATCACCCCGGACATCCTCACCAGCGCCAAGGCGCTGGGCGGCGGCTTCCCCATCGGGGCCATGCTGACCACCACCGAGATCGCCTCCCACCTGAAAGTGGGCACTCACGGCTCCACCTACGGCGGCAACCCGCTGGCGTGTGCCGTGGCCGAGGCGGTGATCGACGTGGTCAACACCCCGGCAGTGCTGAGCGGCATCAAGCAGCGCGAGCAGCTGTTCCGCGAAGGGCTGGAAGCCATCAACGCCAAGTACCACTGCTTCAGCGAAGTGCGCGGCAAGGGCCTGCTGCTGGGCGCCGTGCTCAACGATGACTTCAAGGGCCGCTCCCGCGACTTCCTGCTCGCCTCCATCGATCAGGGCCTGATGGCGCTGGTTGCCGGTACCAACGTGGTGCGTTTTGCCCCCTCCCTGGTGATCCCGGAAGCGGACATCAAGGAAGGGCTGGCACGGTTCGAGAAAGCGGTCGCTCAGGTGGTCAACGCCTGATCCAAATTGAGGTGGGGAGCCCTCCCGGCAGGAGCCGGGACCCCACCTGTCGTCAATGAAAGGGAGTTGTCATTTATGTTGGTTATCCGTCCTATCGAGCAGCGCGACTTCGCCGGCCTCAAGACCTGTGCCATCGAATCCGGCACCGGCATGACATCCTTGCCGGTCAACGACGAGCTGCTGCAACGCAAGATCGATGCCTCGACCCAGACCTTCCTGGACAAGCCCGCCGGCAAGGGCGAGTGCCTCTATTTCTTCGTGGCCGAGGATCTGGAGACCGGGGAGATGGTCGGTACCTGCGCCATCGACGCGGCGGTCGGCCTGTCCCAGGCGTTCTACAACTATCACATCGGCAAGGTGGTGCACTCCTCCCCCAAGCTCGGCATCTACAATGTCGTGGAAACCCTCACCCTCTCCAACGACTACACCGGCAATTCCGAGCTCTGCACCCTGTTTCTGCGTGAATGCGCCCGCGAGGGGCTCAACGGCCGTCTGCTCTCCAAGCACCGTTTCCTGTTCATGGCCGAACACCCCGAGCTGTTTGACAGTACCGTCTTTGCCGAGATGCGTGGTGTCTCCGATGGCAACGGCCACAGCCCCTTCTACGAGTGGCTGCAAAAACATTTCTTCTCGATGGATTTTCCCACCGTCGACTATCTGACCGGCATCGGCAAGAAGCGCTTCATCGCCGAGCTGATGCCCAAGTACCCCATCTACGTCAATCTGCTGAGCAACGAGGCGCGCGCCGTCATCGGCAAGACCCACGAAAAGACCCGGCCTGCCCTCAAGATGCTGCAGGATGAGGGGTTCGTGAATCGCGGTTATGTCGACATCTTCGACGCCGGCCCCACCGTCGAATGCGAGGTGAAGAACATTCGCAGCGTGCGCCGCAGCCAGAAGCTGGCGGTGCTGGTGGGTGAGCCCATCGGTGGCCATACCTACCTCATCTGCAACACCAGGTTCGAGCAATACCGCGCCTGCTACGGCAACATCCGGGTCGATCTGGACAAGCACGAAGCCATCATTCCGCCCAAGATGGCGGCCGCCCTCAAGGTGGAAAATGGCGACATGGTGCGCGTCGTCGATCTGGATTGACCCGCCCCGCAGCACAGCATTGAGACAGGCTGCCGAGGCGGCCTGCGTACCCACAGGGAGTGAATTGATGATGTCTTTAGTCCAGTTTATCGATGGCCAGTGGCTGGCCGGTGAAGGCAAGCCGTTCGAATCCATCGACCCGGCCAAAAACGAGCTGATCTGGCGTGGTGAGGCGGCAAGCCAGTCCCAGGTGGATGCGGCCGTCAAGGCGGCCCGCACGGCCTTCTACCATTGGTCCGATCTGGCCCTTGAAGAGCGCCTTGCCATCGTGCACCGCTATGCCGACCTGCTCGGCGAGCACAAGGAGGCGCTGGCCCTGACCATCGCCCGTGAAACCGGCAAGCCCCTGTGGGAGACCCGCACCGAAGTGGCGGCCATGCAGGGCAAGATTGCCATCTCCATCCGTGCCCATGACGAGCGCACCGGCACGGTGGAAAACCCCATGCCGGGCGCCAAGGCGTTCGTGCGCCACAAGCCCCATGGCGTCGTGGCCGTGTTCGGCCCCTACAACTTCCCGGGCCACCTGCCCAACGGCCACATTGTGCCGGCGCTCATCGCCGGCAATGCGGTCGTGTTCAAGCCTTCCGAGCTGACCCCCATGGTGGCTGAAGCCATGGTCAAGGTGTGGCAGGAGGCGGGGCTGCCCAAGGGGGTGCTCAACTTGGTGCAGGGGGAGGTCGACACCGGCAAGGCGCTGGCCGGCAACCCGGACATCGACGGCCTCTTCTTCACCGGTTCCTCCCGTACCGGCCACTTCCTGCATCAGCAGTTTGCCGGCCAGCCGGGCAAGATCCTGGCACTGGAGATGGGGGGCAACAACCCGCTGATCGTGAAAGATGTGAGCGACGTCGACGGCGCCGTCCATGCCATCGTGCAGTCCGCCTTCATTACCTCCGGCCAGCGTTGCACCTGCTCGCGCCGTCTGTTTGTCGAGCGCGGCGAGCGGGGCGATGCCCTGGTCAAGCGCCTGGTGGAGGTGGTCGGCCAGATCAAGGTCGGCTTCTATGACGCCGCCGAGCAGCCGTTCATGGGCGCCATGATCAGCGAGAAGGCCGCACTCGGCATGGTCGAGGCGCAAGCCAACCTGCAGCGCCTCGGTGGCGAAAGCCTGCTTGCCCTCAAGCACCTGGAAGCGGGCACCGGCTTTGTCTCCCCGGGCATCATCGACGTGACCGCGGTCAGCGCGTTGCCGGATGAAGAGTACTTCGGCCCGCTGCTGCAGCTCATTCGCTACGACGACTTCGATGCGGCCATCGAGAAGGCGAACGCCACCAGTTTCGGTCTCTCGGCCGGCCTGCTCGGTGACAACGAAGCGGACTGGAACCACTTCTTCAAGCGCATCCGTGCCGGTATCGTCAACTGGAACAAGCCCATCACCGGCGCCTCCAGTGCCGCCCCCTTCGGCGGCATCGGTGCCTCCGGCAACCACAGAGCGAGCGCCTACTATGCCGCCGACTACTGTGCTTACCCGGTCGCCTCCGTCGAAGACAGCAAGGCTGCTATGCCGGATCAGCTGTCTCCCGGTCTGACCTTCTGATAACAAGAAAATAAAAGAGGGGCACTGAACAGGTGCCCCTGTCTGTACCCGCAATCAAAGGAAAGAGAGATGCAAAAGGATATCGACACCCTGTTTGGCCATCTGTGGGACAACTACATTCAGGTCACCCCCAGTGCTCACAAGGTTCATCAACTGCTGGGCGGCGGTGCCCCCATCATCAACGATCACGTGGCGTTTCGGACCTACAACCTGCCCAAGCTCGGTCTCGAGAAACTGGCGGCCCACTTCCGCGCCCTGGGGTATGAAGAGAAGGGCGAGTATGTATTCAAGGCCAAGAAGCTCTATGCCAAACACTTCGAGCATAAAGATCCTGATGCGCCCAAGGTGTTCATCAGCGAGCTGAAGGTGGAAGAGCTCTCCGAAGGTGCCCAGGCCATCATCCACAAGCTGGTGGATCAGGTACCCGATCACCTCACCGACACCCCGGCCTTCCTCTACGCCGGCGCGCCCTGGCAGGTCTCCCACACCGACTACCAGACCCTGCTGGCAGAGAGCGAGTATGCCGCCTGGATGGCCGCCTGGGGTTATCGTGCCAACCACTTCACCGTCAACATCAACCGCCTGAAGGACTTCGACACCATCCAGCAGGTGAATGCGGCGCTCAAGGCGGCAGGCTTCGTGCTCAACACCGTTGGCGGCGAGGTGAAGGGCGATCCCGAGGTGATGCTGGAGCAATCCTCCACCATGGCAGACAAGGCCGAGGTGCCCTTCAGCGACGGCGTGCGCACCATCCCGAGCTGCTTCTACGAGTTTGCCCTGCGCTACCCGCAGGCCGACGGCGTGCTCTACCCTGGCTTCGTCGAAGCGTCGGCCGACAAGATCTTCGAATCCACCAACGCCATGTAATGGCCGCCATGAAAACAACGCCCCGCCTGGGGCGTTTTTTTATGGATTTACGCCGACCTGACACCCTCTTTACCTCCCCTTGACCCATCAGTTCGCGGCGATTCGCTAGCATGATGCCGCCCGTTGCCGTGGGCCATCGCCGCACCATGCCGGTGTATGCCACCCGTTTTGGAGTCATGCCATGAAGATTGTTCTGCCTTTGCTGTTTTCCCTCACTACTCTGACCGCCGCAGCGGGCGATCAGGGCAGCCGTACCCCGCCCAAGCCTCCGCGCGAGCTGTCGGCCGAGATGAAAGCGGCGTTTGAGAGCTGCAAGGAGCATGGCAAACCGGGGGAGTCGGAATTTGACAACTGCATGTCAGATCTGGGATTTGAGCGGCCGGACGGCCCGGCACCGGCAGGTGGGAAGCAGGGGGAGAATGAGGCCGAGTAAACTGGTGCGGGCCAGTCGGTTAGGATGGGCCCGCACCGCTCACACCCGTTGCAGTGCCCCTTCGGTGACCAGCAAGGTGGTCATGCCGGCGGCCTTGCCCGCCTGAATGCCTATCCGGGTGTCTTCAAACACCAGGCAGTTGGCCGGGTTGGCGCCGAGCTGCTCGGCCACTTTCAGGAAGGTGTCCGGGTGGGGCTTGTGATTGACCACATCATCGGCACTCACCAGCACGGAGATGAAGGCATCGAGCCCGGTCTGACGCAGGATGTGCGCCGCATGTTCCCGGGTTGAGCCGGTGCCTATGCCCATGGGGACCTTGCCGTGGTACTGCCTGACCAGCTCCCACATGGCGGGAAACACCCGGACGTCGTCGATCCGTGTCAGGTAGAGGGCCACCTTGCGCCGGGCAAAGGCTTCCACGTCGATGGTCATCCCATGCTGCTCTGCCAGCATGGTCACTATCTTGCGGGTGGGGATGCCGCCGTACTCGTTGAGCTGTGCCCGATCAAACGGCAGGCCGAACTCGGCACTGGTGATTTCCCAGGCATCCAGGTGCAGAGGCATGGAGTCCACCAGGGTGCCATCCATGTCGAAGATCAGGGCGTCGTACTCGTCGAATCGGGGCTGTTCACTCTGGTGATGATCGCAGGGGGATGACTGGGGCATGGGGGGCGTCCTCTTCGGCAAAGACTCACCCTAGCAGATCCGGCTCGCAGATGTCGCGACCTTCATCATGGTTGGCAGTGGTTTTGACCATCGGCTAATGATTTATGAGACAATAATGTGCCTTGCACCCCCTGTGCCGATATCTCACATGAGCGAGCCTGCCTATGTCCCCCAAAACCGTCTTCTCGAGCGTGGCCCTGGTGATCGCCCTGGGCTCACTGGAAAAGAGCATCGTCACCACGCCCTTGCCCATCATAGGGGTTGAGCTGAACGCCGGTGCCGCCCTCACCTGGGTCGTGACCGCCTATCTACTGGCGGCCACTGCGGCCCTGCCCATCTATGGCAAGTTGAGCGACATGTTCGGCCGGGTACGCATGCTCAACATCGGTATCGGCCTGTTTCTGGCGGGATCCGTGGCCTGCGCCCTGGCCCAGGATCTGCCAACCCTGCTGGCCGCCCGCGTGCTGCAAGGGTTGGGGGGCGGGGGGCTGATCGCGCTCGCCTTCACCGTCATCGCCGACTGTATTCCGCCACGGGAGGTGGGCAAGTATCAGGGGTATATCTCGGCGGTCTATGCGGTCTCCAGCATCGCAGGCCCGCTGCTCGGTGGCTATTTTACCGAGCAGCTCAGCTGGCGCTGGATCTTCTGGATCAATCTGCCTCTCGGTGCCATCGCCCTCTGGCTGGTGAACCGCAATCTGGGTCACCTCAATGTGCGTCGCCACAGCCGCTTCGACTGGAAGGGAGCGGCACTGCTCATTACGGTCACCACCCTCACCCTGTTGCTGCTCTCGCCGGAAGCGGCCTTGCCCGCCGTCTGGCTCGCGGCTGCGCTGGGGGTTGCCCTGTTGCTGCTTGTCCTGGCTGAGCGGCGGGCGCACGACCCCATACTGCCAGCCCACCTGGTGCGCCTGCCGGGTTATCTGGTGAGCGTGCTGCTGGCGCTGGCCTCGCAGTTGCTGATGTTTGCCGTGCTGGTCTACCTGCCGTTGCAGATGCAGTGGCAAAAGGGGATGAGTGCCAGTGACAGTGGCGGGATCATGGTGATCTTCATGGTCTGCATCACGGCGGGGGCCTTCGTCGGCGGCAAGCTCATCGGTCGCACCGGTCACTACAAGCGTTTCGTGGTGGCAGGTTTTGCCCTGGCAGCGCTGGCCCTGTGGCAGATCCACTTCGACGTCTGGGCCAGACTGGGACTGGGGTTTGCCGGTATCGGCCTTGGTCTGGTGCTGCCGGCGCTGTCGGTGGTGGTGCAAAATGCCCTGCCGCGAGAAGATCGCGGCATCGGCATGTCCCTGTTCAACTTCGGCCGGGAGCTGGGCGGGGCGGTCGGTGTCGCCATCTGCGCTGTGTTGTTCCATGCCGCCCTGCCAGCAGGCAGCAGCCCCAATCTGGCCAGCCTGAGCCCGGCCGAACTGGCACCCGGTTTCAGCGCCACCTATATCGGCATGGCGCTGATCGCCACCGCCGCCCTGCTGGTCACCTTGCTGGCATTGAAGCGCCACGAGCTGGCCAGCAAGCACGCCTGATGGTTGCTATCGGATACAAAGAGGGCTCCCCGCGGGGAGCCCTCTTCATGGGATCAGGCTGGTGCCTTTCCTTCCGTGTCGGGGCCTTGTGCCACTCAGCCCGCTCATCGGGCGTCGGGGCGGGAAGGTGACCTGACAGGCTCGGGTTGCTGGCGCTCGGCCTGGGCATCGAGCTCCTTGCCGAGGAAGTAGTTCAGGAAGGTGCGGATGACCGCGATGATGGCGAGGCGCACCAGCTCCTCCTTGCTCGGTGCCACTGTGGTGGCCAGGATGTCGGCGGCGAGCTGGAACTCCAGCGCCAGGATGAGCCAGCTGCCGAAGCAGAGGCGGATACGGGGAAAGCCGGGCTCGTGATCCCGCACTCTGGCCGCCAGCCAGAGGGTCTTGCCAAGGCCGATGACCACGCAGGCGATGGAGATGATCTCCAGCAGCAGCTGGAACAGCTCCACCCCGTGCATCATGCCCTCTTTCAGGCTCGCTATCTCGAACACTCGGGTTACCTCCCTGATTCAAAAGAGACACTTTTAACACGGCTTGGGGGCCGGTTCCAACTCAGAGTCTTCTGAGCATCATGGCTATCTGGTCGATGAGCTGACGAGCGGCAGGGCTGATGGCCGCCAGTTGGAAGTAGCCGTGGATGACGCCATGCTGCCGCTGGCAAGTGGCATCGACGCCAGCCTGCACCAGCTTGCCATACAGGGCTTCCCCTTCGTCGCGTAGCGGATCATATTCCGCCGTGACGATATGGGTCGGCGGTAATCCTGACAGGGCGGGATGGTGGAGCGGGCTGGCTTCGGGATGGCTGGGGGGCAGGCTGCCCAGGTAGGCGTGAAAACCGCTTGCGAGCATGTCCCGGGTGATGAGGTAGTCGTCACCGAGATCGCGGTAGCTTTGGCTCTCGCAGAGGGCATCCAGCATGGGATAGAGAAGCAGCAGGGCCTTGGGCAAGGGGGCGTTGGCAGCCTTGAGCCGCAAGGTGGTGATCAGGGCGAGATGACCCCCTGCGCTGTCGCCAGCAATGGCGAGACGTGCCGGATCCCCATGCCATTTCTCCACCTCGGCCATGATGGCCCGTGTGGCGGCCAGCGCATCGTCGTGAGCCGCAGGATAGGTGTGTTCCGGGGCGAGGCGGGTGTGTACGGCGAAGATCAGGGCTCTGGCCCGGTTGCACAGCATCCGCATCTGGCGATCGTGGGTCTCGAAATCCCCGCTGACAAAACAGCCGCCGTGAAAATAGATCAGCACCGGATACGCGGGGTCCGGTTTGTCTGCGGGCCGATAGCAGCGGATGGCGTGGTGATCGGCCTGCCACTCTTCGATGGCGCCCACCTCTTCCCGCTCACCGCCCAACAGGGCAGAGGCTAGGTAGCCGTCACGGCGCGCCTGCCAGCTCAGCTGGCTCGCCTTGGGACGACCTGCGGCGATGAAGTCTGCCACCATGGCTGCGATGGCCGGTTCGAGTTGTTTTTCCATAAGACACCAATGACTGTATATAAAAACAGTCATTGTGCGCTTTTGGCCCGTGAGCGCAACCGGCGTTAGCTGAGGCAGCTCACAAAATCAGGCTTCAATCAGCACGAATTCAATCACATAGAGGGGCGGCAGTGCGGGGTAGATATCGCGGATCACATCTTTAAGCTCGGGGAGGGTCATGTTCTCCTGACGGGCGTGCTCGTCGCTCAGCGCCTCGAAGGCGACCGCCTTGACCGAGATGACCTCAATGGTGCCAAAAGGCTGGTGTTCCGGGTTGGTGAACAGGGCCAGGCGCTGGCCGGGCTGCCAGTTTGCCTCGCTCTCGTCGCGGATGGTGATGGTCTTTCGGCCAGCCTTGATGTCGGCGACAAAGCGGCTGAAGAAGGTGAATGCCGGGTAGGCCGGGGTGTGCTGGGTCATGTCGTCTCCGAAGGGCAAGGAGTGAGAGGGCGGCTCAGGCCGCGGCGGGCCCATTTTAGGAGGGGCGGGGGGAGCGTGCAGCACTTTTTACCCCGACATGTGAAGGGCGACCGACTGCGTTCACGGACCGGTAAAATGGCCGCAACTGAACCTGAATGTGAGATGATGCGGTCTCCTCTTTCTTGATATGTAACAAATCAGGGGGACGGGCTCTGTGGTCTGATGGCGTCCGGGGCCGGCCGTGGTTGACGTTGAACAAAAGGAGCAAGTGTGAATTCCGAGTTGATCTGGGTGCTCAGCATGCTGGTGGGTGCCATTCTCCTGTTTATTACCAACAAGGTACGCATGGACGTGGTCGCCTTGTTGATCATCATCCTGTTCGTGTTGAGCGGCACCCTGACCCTGCCGCAGGCGCTGGCAGGATTCAGTGATCCCAACGTCATTCTGATTGCCGCCCTGTTCGTGGTGGGGGAGGGGCTGGTGCGTACCGGCATCGCCTATCAGGTGGGAGATGCCCTGGTGAAGGTGGCCGGCAGCAGCGAAACCCGCATGCTGGTGCTGCTGATGGTGGCGGTGGCGACCCTGGGGGCCGTGATGAGTTCGACCGGGGTGGTGGCCATCTTCATCCCCGTGGTGCTGAGCGTGGCGAACCGGATGGGGATCCCGGCGGGCAGACTGATGATGCCGCTCGGCTTTGCCGGCCTTATCAGCGGCATGATGACGCTGGTGGCAACGCCGCCCAACATGGTGGTGAACAGTGAACTGATGCGCCACGACATCCAGGGGTTCGGCTTCTTCGGCTTTACCCCCATGGGAGTCATGATTCTGGGGATGGGGATCCTCTACATGCTGCTGATGCGCACCTCCCTGGTGCGTGAAGGAGAGGAGGGCAAGGGCAAGCAGATGGGACGCAGCACCATGCGGGATCTCATCCGTGACTACCGGCTGGCGGGGCGAGCACGCCGACTGGCGATCCGGCCCGACTCCCCCCTGATCGGCCAGACCCTCGACGAGCTGCAATTGCGTGCCCGCTTCGGGGCCAACGTCATCGGGATGGAGCGCTGGCGCAAGTTCAGGCGGGTGATGGTCAGTGTCACCGGGGTGACCGAGTTCCAGGCCAAGGACGTGCTGCTCATCGACATGTCGGATCCCGAGGTGGATGTGCGGGAGTTTTGCAGCGAGGCGCGGCTCGAGCCCATGATATTGCGCGGCGAATACTTCTCCGATCAGGCGCGGGAGGTGGGCATGGCGGAGGTCTCCCTCATCCCCGGCTCCCGGCTGCTCGGCAAGAGCATCCGCGAGGTGACCTTCCGTTCCCGTTACGGTCTGAGCGTGGTGGGGATCCGCCGGGATGGAGAGGCGCTGACCGGCAAGCTGGTGGACGAGGCGCTGCAGATGGGGGATACCCTGCTGGTGGTGGGGAACTGGAGCCTCATTCGTCAGTTGCAGACCCATCATCGCGATTTTCTGCTGCTGGGCCTGCCTGCGGAAGTGGACGAGATGGCGCCGGCCCGCAGCCAGGCCATTCACGCCCTGATTGCCCTCGGGGTCATGATAGTGCTGATGGTGACGGATCCCGTGCCCAACGTGATCGCGGCGCTCATCGCCTGCCTGCTGATGGGCAAGTTCCGCTGCATCGATCTGGAGAGCGCCTACAAGTCCATCCACTGGCCGACCCTGATCCTCATCGTGGGCATGCTGCCCTTTGCCCTTGCATTGCAGCAGACCGGCGGGGTGGATCTCATCGTCGGCGCGCTCATCTCGGCGGTGGGGGAGATGGGCCCCAGGGTGATGCTGGCCAGCCTCTTCGCGCTCTGTGCCGTTATCGGGCTCTTCATCTCCAACACGGCGACGGCGGTGCTGATGGCGCCCATCGCGCTGGGGACGGCCCATCAGATGGGGGTATCGCCTTATCCCTTTGCCATGACCATCGCCATCGCCGCCTCGGCAGCCTTCATGACGCCGGTCTCGTCGCCGGTCAACACCCTGGTGCTGGGCCCGGGCAACTACAAGTTCATGGACTTCGTGCGCATTGGCGTGCCCTTCACCCTGCTGGTGATGGTGGTGAGCGTCATCGCCATCCCCTGGTTCTTCCCGTTCTGACGACAGTAAATGATATGGCGGCCTGCGGGCCGCCTTTTTATTGCCCGCAGCGCTCTGCGAGATGAAAAGGGCGGCATCACGCGGGAGCAGGGCATTGCGCCATCGCAGAGGAGAACACAAGGCACAGCCGTTGATACATGTGGTGGCGTTGCAGGCGCGCGATGGCGTGGAGAGGGGAAGAAGAGCGGCAAACGCCGGATACAAAAAAACCAGCCTGAGCTGGTCTGTTTGGTACTGCTTTCGATGGTGCGGAAGGAGAGACTCGAACTCTCACGCCTAGGGCGCCAGAACCTAAATCTGGTGCGTCTACCAATTTCGCCACTTCCGCAAGAATAATGGTGGCTATGACGGGATTCGAACCTGTGACCCCCGCATTATGAGTGCGATGCTCTAACCAACTGAGCTACATAGCCGTCTTGTGCACGACTTGCGTCGAATACAAGCAAAAATGGCTGGGGCACTAGGATTCGAACCTAGGTATGGCGAGATCAAAACCCGCTGCCTTACCGCTTGGCGATGCCCCAACAGTGTTCTTTGCAATCGGATGATTGAAGGAACGTTTCTCAAACATGGTGGCTATGACGGGATTCGAACCTGTGACCCCCGCATTATGAGTGCGATGCTCTAACCAACTGAGCTACATAGCCGTTTGTTGTCAACCACAAACGTGGAAGAGAACAGAAAAATGGCTGGGGTACTAGGATTCGAACCTAGGGATGGCGAGATCAAAACCCGCTGCCTTACCGCTTGGCGATACCCCAACAGCGATGCCTGACAGAGACTATCAAACATCATTCAAAAATGGCTGGGGTACTAGGATTCGAACCTAGGGATGGCGAGATCAAAACCCGCTGCCTTACCGCTTGGCGATACCCCAACGACGATGCCTGACAGAGACCATCAAACATCATTCAAAAAATGGCTGGGGTACTAGGATTCGAACCTAGGGATGGCGAGATCAAAACCCGCTGCCTTACCGCTTGGCGATACCCCAACTAGAGATGGTGGCTATGACGGGATTCGAACCTGTGACCCCCGCATTATGAGTGCGATGCTCTAACCAACTGAGCTACATAGCCAACCTTGCTTCCAGTGAGTCGTTGCCTCGTCACTGTGCGGCCGGAATTATGCGTATCTGGCTCTGGGGCGTCAACCCTTTTTTTGTTTGAAAAAACGAATTTGGGTGCGTTTGGCGAGTTATTGGCCGCTATCGTGCAAAAGCCCAACAATCTGGTTTTTTTTACGACATTCGCACCCAGATCGCGCCTCTGGCCAGATAAAAAAGAGGCCAGCAAATGCTGGCCTCTCATGGGGTTAGACGTTGAACAGGAAGTTCATGATATCGCCATCCTTGACGATGTAGTCTTTCCCTTCCGCGCGCATCTTGCCTGCTTCCTTGGCGCCTTGCTCACCCTTGTAGGTGATAAAGTCGTCGAAGGCGATGGTCTGGGCGCGAATAAAGCCTTTTTCGAAGTCGGTGTGGATCTTGCCTGCGGCCTGCGGGGCGGTGGCGCCTACCGGAATGGTCCAGGCGCGCACTTCTTTCACACCGGCGGTGAAGTAGGTCTGTAACTTGAGCAGCTCGTATCCGGAACGGATCACCCTGTTCAGGCCCGGCTCCTCGATGCCGAGATCCGCCATGAACTCGGCACGGTCTTCGTCGTCCAGCTCGGCGATGTCCGCCTCGATGGCGCAGCAGACGACCACGACAACGGCGTTTTCGGCGGCGGCTATCTCACGGACCTGATCCAGGTAGGGGTTGTTCTCGAAGCCATCTTCCGCCACGTTGGCAATGTACATGGTGGGTTTGAGGGTCAGGAAGTTGAGGTGGCTGACGGCGTCCAGCTCATCCTTGTCCAGCTTCATGCCGCGGATCATCTGGCCGTTTTCCAGGGCAACCTTGATCTTCTCCAGCACTTCCACTTCCAGCTTGGCATCCTTGTCGCCGCCCTTGGCACGCTTGGACTGGCGATTGATGGCGCGCTCGCAGGCATCCAGGTCGGAGAGGGCCAGCTCGGTGTTGATCACCTCGATGTCGTCGGCCGGGGAGACCTTGCCCGCCACGTGGACGATGTTCTCGTCCTCGAAGCAGCGCACCACGTGACCGATGGCTTCGGTTTCACGGATGTTGGCGAGGAACTGGTTGCCAAGGCCTTCGCCCTTGGAGGCACCGGCCACCAGGCCGGCGATGTCCACGAACTCCATGGTGGTCGGCACGACACGCTGCGGATTGATGATGGCCGCCAGCTGGTCGAGGCGGGGATCCGGCATGGGGACCACACCCGTGTTCGGCTCAATGGTGCAGAACGGGAAGTTGGCGGCTTCGATGCCGGCCTTGGTCAGCGCATTGAACAGGGTGGATTTGCCTACATTGGGCAGGCCCACGATACCGCATTTAAAACCCATGGATTGTTACCTTGTTGATGGATGCTTCAAGGGGCCGCGCGGGCGGCCCGTGTCGTGTTGCTTGACCCCGAGGCGAGGGATCTCGCCAGGGGCCGGTCATCTTGAACAGCCTGGTCATGCAGGCTGAAGGCCTAGACTTTCTCGGCCTTGAAACTGTGCAGGCGATTCATGGCCTTGGTCATGTCCTGCTTGAACAGGATGTCGGTGGCACGCAGGGACTCGTCCAGCGCGGCCTCGATCAGACTCTGCTCACTGCTGGGCGCCTTGGTCAGCACGAAGCCGGCGACCAGCTCCTTGGCGCCCGGATGGCCGATGCCAAGGCGCAGCCGGAAGAAGTTATTGTTGTTGCCCATCCTGGCGATGATGTCCTTGAGGCCGTTATGGCCGCCGTGACCGCCCCCTTGCTTGAACTTGGCGATGCCGGGAGGCAGGTCCAGCTCGTCGTGGGCCACCAGGATCTCTTCCGGGGCGATCTGGTAGAAGCGCGCGAGCGCCGCCACGGCCTTGCCGGAGAGATTCATGTAGGTGTTCGGGATGAGCAGCCGCACATCCTGCCCGTCCACCAGGAAGCGGGCGGTGTGGCCGAAGAACTTGGGCTCTTCGCGCAGGCTGACATTGTGCCAGCGTGCCAGTTGCTCCACATACCAGGCGCCCGCATTGTGGCGGGTCTTGGCATATTCGGGGCCGGGATTGCCCAGCCCGACAATCAGTTTGATTTGACTTGTCACGCTTGATGTCTTCACTCGCTACTTGCCATGGGCGGATGACCCGGGGCAATGGGACGCAATATTCTAGCCGCCGAGTGGCGATCACTCAACCAAAGTGCGGCAAGGTCGGGGAAAAGCCGGACAGAAGGGCTCGGGTGGGGTGGCTCGTCCGAGGTTTTCGTCTCTTGCCGAGTGAAGGCTGGTGGTTGGCGCCAGGCACCCAAAAAAACAAAAACCGCCATTCGGCGGTTTTTGTCACGACAGGGTCTATCAATGCTCGAACATGGCAGAGATGGACTCTTCGTTGCTGATGCGGCGAATCGCTTCGGCCAGCACGGACGAGAGGGTCAGCTGCTTGACCTTGCCGACTGCCTTCATCTCCGGGGTGAGCGGGATGGAGTCGGTGATGATCAGCTCGTCGATGACCGAATTCTTGATGTTTTCAACGGCGGTGCCGGAGAAGACAGGGTGGGTCGCATAGGCGAACACGCGCTTGGCACCACGCTCTTTCAGCGCTTCGGCCGCCTTGCACAGGGTGCCGCCGGTGTCGATCATGTCGTCGACGATGACGCAGTCACGACCGGCCACGTCGCCGATCAGGTGCATGACCTGGGAGACGTTCGGACGGGGACGACGCTTGTCGATGATGGCGATGTCGGTGTCGTCCAGCAGCTTGGCGATGGCACGGGCACGGACCACGCCACCGATGTCCGGTGACACGACCACGGGGGATTCGAGGTTCTTGGCCTTCATGTCTTCCAGCAGCACCGGGCTGCCGAACACGTTGTCGACGGGGACGTCGAAGAAGCCCTGGATCTGCTCGGCATGCAGGTCAACGGTCAGCACACGGTCCACACCCACGCTGGAGAGGAAGTCGGCGACGACCTTGGCGGTGATGGGCACACGGGCGGAGCGGACGCGGCGGTCCTGACGGGCATAACCAAAGTAGGGGATAACGGCAGTGATACGGCCAGCTGAAGCACGACGCAGTGCATCCACCATGACGATCAATTCCATCAAATTGTCGTTGGTCGGGGCACAGGTGGATTGAATGATGAAGATATCGCCACCGCGTACATTCTCGTTGATCTGTACGCTGATCTCGCCGTCGCTAAAGCGACCTACGGCAGCATTGCCGAGTTTGATAAACAGGCGATCTGCGATCTTCTGGGCTAGTTCCGGCGTTGCGTTACCAGCAAACAGCTTCATGTCAGGCACGGTTTGAAACCTCGGGGTTGCATCCAGTATGTGGGGAGTCTGATTTTAGACCCGTATCGTTTGGGGGCAAACGATTTAGCAAGATGACGGACAAGGTCTCTGGGCGATGTCGAGGATGGCGTCTCATCACCCGCAGGGTGGGTGGACGGGAATCCACCTTGAGCGCCATCGCGTCAGATTGGCCCAAGACACATCGACGAGGTCAACACCTCCCGATGCGGCCTCAACAAGGAGAGAGTTGGCTGGGGTACTAGGATTCGAACCTAGGAATGGCGAGATCAAAACCCGCTGCCTTACCGCTTGGCGATACCCCAATCACTCACTTGTTGCAAAGTGACGAAGAGTGGTGATATGTTCTCGCCCTTGGCGACAAACCCATCCCAGCCTTCCGGCACTCTTGCCAACACCTTCCGAGCAGCCATTTCGTCTTCAAATCGAGCAAAGACGCAGGCGCCAGTGCCCGTCATTCTTGACGGCGCGTATTCTAGCAACCAGCCGAGCGCATTGGCAACCTCGGGGTGGCGCTTTTTCACCAGTAGCTCGCAATCGTTTTTCCACTCTCCTGCCAGCAGATTGTCCAGGGTCATCTTGGGGGTGTTGCGGGGCAGGTCGGGATCCTGGAACACGGCGGCGGTGGCCACATGGCAATCCGGCTTGAGTACCAGGTACCAGGCATCCGGCACCTCGACCGGTTGCAACCGCTCCCCCACGCCCTCGGCGAAGGCGGCCTTGCCCCGCACGAACACCGGCACGTCGGCGCCCAACTGCACTCCGAGCTCGGCCAGCTCGTCTTCACTCAAGCCTGCTTGCCAGAGGTGGTTCAGGGCCACGAGGGTGGTGGCCGCGTCCGACGAGCCGCCCCCGATGCCACCGCCCATGGGTAGTACCTTCTCCAGCCGGATATGGGCTCCCTGCGGACTGGCCAACCGGCTCTGCAACAGTCGCGCAGCCCGGATGATGAGGTTTTGTTCATCGGGCACGCCGGGAATGGCCGGGCTCAAGGTGAGCTGGTCGCTGCCGGGGATCGGCTCGAATTCGAGCCAGTCGCCGCGGTTGAGAAAGATGAAGAGGGTCTGCAGTTCGTGGTAGCCATCGGGGCGGCGGCCGTTGACGTGCAGGAAGAGGTTGAGCTTGGCCGGGGCGGGCCAGCGGATCGGCGTCTGGTCGTGCATCATGGTGTCAGGGTCCACTCGTTGATCTGCAGCTTGAGACGGCTCTCCTGCCCGGTCATGGTGAGCAGGTGGGGCAGGCGATAGCCGTCCTGATCCCGATAGTCCCCGTAGACGATCTGCCACTGGCCGTCGCGCACGCTGGCGAGGCTGGCATCGGGGTTGAGCTCGAATTCGGCCTGCCCCGGCAATCCCTTGATCCACTCAGGCAGCCCGGCCACCGGAATGTGCCAGCCGGTGAGCTGATAGACCAGGAGCTCGGCATCCTGGCTCTGGTGCTGTTTTCCGTCGTTGTCGAGCAGAGTCACCTCGCCGCCGGTGCGGGAGAGTTCCAGAATATGGGTGCCGATGAGGCTGGTGAGGTTGAGGCGATAGTCATCGCCGTTCTGCTGCCAGTTGAGGCGGGCGCTGCCCTTCTGGCGGGCGGTGATGATGGCCATCTTGCCCGACAACTGCCAGTGTGTGAGGCGTTCGAGGCGGGCGCGCTCCTGCTGCCAGTTGACCTGATCCCGCTGGGGTTGGGTGGTGGTACAGCCCGCCAGCACCAGCAGGCAGGCGAGGGAGAAGATACGCAACAACAAGGTGGAGCTCCGCAGATGAGGTTTGCGACAGTATAAGGGGCGGCCGTATTGCTTTTAAAGACTTACCCTTTCTCGTACAATTGTCGGCCTCTACACCCTGTGCATGAAACGATCATCACCCACCCATGAGTCTGCTTGCCCTCGGAATCAACCACAACACCGCCAGTGTCGCCTTGCGGGAGCGGGTCGCCTTTGGCCCGGACCGCATCGATCGCGCCCTGCGTGAGCTGGTGGAGCAGCCTGGCGTCAGCGAGGCGGTGATTGTCTCCACCTGCAACCGCACCGAGCTCTATTGCAGTCTGGAGCAGGGGCAGGGGGAGCAGGTGCTGAACTGGTTGCAGCGGTTCCACGGGCTGGAGGCGAGCGAGGTGCTCTCCGCCATCTACCGGCACCAGGACGAGGAAGCGGTGCGCCACCTGATGCGGGTGGCCTGCGGCCTCGACTCCCTGGTGCTGGGGGAGCCGCAGATCCTGGGGCAGATCAAGCAATCCTACGCCCACGCCCAGCAGGCGGATGCGGTGAAAGGATCCCTGGAGCGCCTGTTCCAGAAATCCTTCTCGGTGGCCAAACGGGTGCGCACTGACACCGAGATCGGCGCCAGCGCAGTGTCGGTGGCCTTCGCCGCCGTGAGCCTGGCCCGCCGTATCTTCTCCGATCTCTCCCAGACCAAGGTGCTGCTGGTGGGCGCCGGCGAAACCATCGAACTGGTGGCCCGCCACCTGCGCGAGCAGAGCGTGACCCGGATGATGGTGGCGAACCGGACCCTGCAACGGGCCCAGTTGCTGGCAGAGGAGTTCGGTGCCCAGGTTATGACCCTGGAGGAGATCCCGGACTACCTGCACGAGGCGGACATCGTCATCAGCTCCACGGCAAGCCCCCTGCCCATCATCGGCAAGGGCATGGTGGAGCGGGCGCTCAAGGCGCGTCGCTTCAAGCCCATGTTCCTGGTGGATATCGCCGTGCCCCGCGACATCGAAGCCGAGGTGGACGAGCTCTCCGATGCCTATCTCTACACGGTGGACGATCTGCAGGGCATCATCGAGCAGAACCTGGAGACCCGCAAGCGGGCGGCCGCCGAGGCGGAACTCATCGTGCAGGAAGAGCGCGACGAGTTCATGGGTTGGTATCGCAGCCAGCACTCGGTGGATCTCATTCGCGATTATCGCCATCAGTCACAGCAGGTCGCCGACGAAGAGTTGCAGCGGGCCCTGCTGGCCCTGCAACAGGGTGAAAATGCCGAGCAGGCGCTCAAGGCCATGGCCCATCGCCTCACCAACAAGCTGATCCACGCACCGACCCAGGCCCTGCGCCAGGCCGCCGCCCAGGGGGACAGCCACAAGCTGGCCCAACTGCGTCAGGTGCTGGGATTGTCACAAGAATCATAGTGTTGGGACGGCCCTTTGCCGTCCCGTCCTCCATCGAGAATCCAAGAGTCATGAACCCCTCATTGATCAGAAAGCTGGAAGGCCTCATCGAGCGCCATGAAGAAGTACAGGCCCTGCTCGGGGAGCCCGGGGTCGCCTCGGATCAGGACAGATACCGCGCCCTGACCCGGGAATACGCCCAGCTGGAAGATATCGTTCACGCCTTCCAGCGTTTCCGCCAGGCCGAAGAGAACCTCGAGACCACCCGGCTGATGCTGGAGGAAGAGGATGCCGAGCTGCGGGAGATGGCGCAGGAGGAACTGCCGCTCGCCAAGGCGACCTTCGAGGAGCAGGAGCAGGCGCTTCAGGTGATGCTGTTGCCGCGCGACCCCAAGGATGACAACAACTGCTATCTGGAGATCCGTGCCGGTGCCGGTGGCGACGAAGCGGCCATTTTCGCGGGGGATCTGTTCCGCATGTACTCCCGCTACGCCGAGCGTCAGGGGTGGCGTGTCTCCATCGTCAGCTGCAATGACGGCGAACACGGCGGCTACAAGGAGGTGATCGCCAAGGTGGACGGTGAGCACGTCTACGGCCGCCTCAAGTTCGAGTCCGGCGGCCACCGGGTGCAGCGAGTCCCCGAGACCGAATCTCAGGGCCGGGTGCACACCTCCGCCTGTACCGTGGCCGTGCTGCCGGAAGTGCCGGAAGCCGAGCAGGTGGAGATCAACCCCTCCGAGCTGAAGATCGACACCTTCCGCGCCTCCGGTGCCGGCGGCCAGCACGTCAACAAGACCGACTCCGCCATCCGCATCACCCACCTGCCCACCGGGCTGGTGGTGGAGTGCCAGGACGAGCGCTCCCAGCACAAGAACCGCGCCAAGGCGATGTCGGTGCTCTCCGCTCGCCTGCAGGCGGCCGAGGACGAACGCCACCGCGCCGCCGAGCAGAGTACCCGCCGCAACCTGGTGGGCTCCGGGGATCGCTCCGAGCGCATCCGCACCTACAACTATCCCCAGGGGCGTCTCTCCGAGCACCGGATCAACCTCACCCTCTATCGTCTGGGCGACATCCTGGAAGGGGATCTGGACTGCGTGATCACCCCCCTGGTGCAGGAGTATCAGGCGGATCAGCTCGCCTCCCTGGCCGAGAGCAACTGATGCAGATCCAGCAGGCCCGCGCCCATATCATGGCGACCCTGGCCTCCGGGGAATCCCCCCGTGCCGACGCCGATGCCCTGCTCTGTCATCTGCTGGATTGTCGGCGCAGCTATCTGATGACCTGGCCGGAGCACGAGCTCGATGCCGCCCAGCAGGCGACCCTGGCGGGCTGGCTTGCCCGTCGCCTCAATGGTGAGCCCATTGCCCACCTCATCGGTGAGCGGGAGTTCTGGTCGCTGCCGCTGAAAGTGAGCCCGGCCACCCTGATCCCGCGCCCCGATACCGAGGTGCTGGTGGAACAGGCGCTGGCCCGCCTGCCGGGCGGCCCCTGCGCCCTGCTGGATCTGGGCACAGGCACCGGTGCCATCGCCCTTGCGCTCAAGTCTGAGCGACCGGATGCCGATGTATGGGCGGTGGACAGGATGCCGGCCGCGGCCGCGCTGGCCCGCACCAACAGCGCCGCCCTGGGGTTGCCCATCGAGGTGCGCGACGGCAGCTGGTTTGCGCCGCTCTCGGATGCACCGCGCTTTGCGATGATCGTCTCCAACCCGCCTTACATCGACGGGACGGACCCCCATCTTCACGAGGGGGACGTGCGCTTCGAGCCGCGCTCCGCCCTGGTGGCGGAGGAGCAGGGGCTGGCGGATATCCGCCTCATCGTCACCCAGGCGCCCGCCCATCTGGTGCCAGGTGGCTGGCTGTTGCTGGAACACGGCTGGGATCAGGGGGAGGCGGTGCGTCAACTCCTGCTGCAACAAGGCTACGTCCAGGTGGAAACCGTGCGCGATTACGGCGATAACGAGCGGGTGACCCTGGGGCGCCTGGCTCAGTGATATGACGGGCGGGCCCGGTCTGCCCCTGTTCAAGGAAATCTTATGTATGTTGTTCTCAAGCATCTGCACCTCACCCTGATTGCCGGGGCCGTGCTGATGTTTATCCTGCGCTTTTACTGGTTGCAGACCGGCTCCGCGCTGGCAGGGGGCGCCCGCACCCTCAAGATCAGCGGCTGGCTCAACGGCCTGGTGGTGCTCTCCGGTGTGCTGCTCTGCATGGTGCTGGGTCTCAACCCCCTCAACAACGCCATTCCCTGGCTGGCCGAGAAGCTGACGTCCATCCTGGTGGTGGCGTTTCTGGCCATGATGGCGCTGCGTCTGGCCCGCAGCAACGGCATCCGCTGGTTTGCCTTCCTGGGCGCACTGGGGTGGATCTTCTTTATCGCCAAGCTTGCGGTGCAAAAGCAGGCCAGCCTGTTTGGCTAGGAAGGATGACGATGATACGTGTGGATGAGTGGACCGACTTCGAAGCTCACGATCTGGCCGAGCTGGCGCTGTCGGTGAGCGACGAGATCCGGGGCCATGGCGGCACGGGAGAGGCCGAGCTTGCCCTCCTCGATGCCTGGCTGGACGAAACGATTGCCGAGGGAGACTGCGACGAGGTGCGCCGTCAGCTGTTGCAGGGTTTCTACCAGACCCTGGGCTTTCGTGGCGACTGGCAGGATTACTTCTCGTCCGCCAACTGCGATCTGGACCAGGTGCTGGCAAGGCGCAAGGGGATCCCGGTCAGTCTCGGCATCCTCCTCATCCAGCTGGGTCGCAAGATAGGGCTGGATGTGGAGGGGATCTGCTTCCCCGGCCATTTCCTCCTGAGTTTTGCCGGTCTGGACGGGGAGGTCTATGTGGACCCCTTCAACGGTGATGAACTGAGCCGGCACCGCATCGAACTGCTGCTGCGCGGTGCCCTCGGCAACCTGGCGAGTCTGAGCGATGATCATCTGCAGCCATCGGGGCAGTGGGAGATCATCGAGCGCTTGCTCAATGTCAGCAAGGGCGCCCTGCTGCGCGAGGAGCGCATGACGGAGGCGTTGCGCTGCAGCGAGCTGCTGCTGCGCATGAAGCCCGGCGATCCGCTGGAGACGCGGGATCGGGGCTTCATCTATGAGCAACTCGATTGCCCGCGCTTTGCCGCCGACGATTTCGAATACTTTATTGAACAATGCCCTGATGATCCCGTGGCCGATGTGCTGAAAACCCAGCTGGCCACCCTGGACCTCAGTCCCAAACCCCTCCATTAAGGATCCCTGAGATGGAACAGAAGAATATCAAGGTCAACCAGATCGACGTCGCCAACGACAAACCTTTCGTGCTGTTCGGCGGCATGAACGTGCTGGAATCCCGCGACATGGCGATGGCGGTGTGCGAGAAGTACGTGGAAGTGACCAGCAAGCTCGGCATCCCGTTCGTGTTCAAGGCGAGCTGGGACAAGGCCAACCGCTCCTCCATCCACTCCTATCGCGGTCCGGGTCTGGAAGAGGGGATGAAGATCTTCCAGGAGCTGAAAGCGACCTTCGGCATGCCGGTGATCTCCGATCTGCATGAGCCCCATCAGGCCAAACCGGTCGCCGAGGTGGTCGACGTCATCCAGCTGCCCGCCTTCCTGGCGCGCCAGACCGATCTGGTGGAGGCCATGGCCCGCACCGGCAACGTCATCAATATCAAGAAGCCGCAATTCCTGAGCCCAAGCCAGATGAAGAACATCACCGACAAGTTCGAGGAGTGTGGCAACGATCGCCTGATCCTCTGCGAGCGCGGTGCCAACTTCGGCTATGACAACCTGGTGGTGGACATGCTGGGTCTGGGCGTCATGAAGAAGAGCACCGGCGGCTATCCGGTCATCTTTGACGTCACCCACTCCCTGCAGTGCCGTGATCCCCTGGGGGCGGCCTCCGGCGGTCGCCGCGAGCAGGTGACCGAGCTGGCTCGTGCCGGCATGGCGGTGGGCCTGGCCGGTCTCTTTATCGAATCCCACCCGGATCCGAAAATTGCCCGCTGCGACGGCCCGAGCGCTCTGCCGCTGGAGAAGCTGGAAGGCTTCCTCAAGCAGATGAAGGCCATCGACGATCTCGTCAAGGGCTTCGAGCCCCTCGATACCTCCGCCTGATCGCGATTTTTACTATCAAAAATGCCCCGCCATGCGGGGCATTTTTATTTCCGTCATTTTCATTTGGTGCTCTTCGGCGTCCATTGCGACCATGTTTCCGTGGTGTTAATGATGTTAAATATATTGTGTGATTGATGTCTCTTATTTGCTTCTTATGACATGCAAAAGTAGCGACCGTCAGGATGGCAAAAAGGTATGAAGCGGGTGAGATAACCCTATTTCTCGCCGCAGACTGCTGCATGCGTTATTTGCTGTCAGTGGAGTCACACTTATTAACAGGACGTTGAGCATGCACAAGAAAATTGTCAGTAGCCTCTATTTTCAGGTGATATTGGCAATCACCATCGGAATATGTCTGGGACATGTCTATCCGAGTCTGGGCGCAGATATGAAACCCCTTGGTGATGGCTTCGTTAAATTAATCAAGATGATCATCGCCCCCGTCATTTTCTGTACCGTGGTCACCGGCATTGCCGGCATGGAAAGCATGAAGGCGGTGGGCAAAACCGGTGCCATTGCGCTGATCTATTTTGAAGTGGTGAGCACCCTGGCCCTGATCATCGGTCTGTGCGTGGTCAACGTGCTGCAGCCGGGGGCCGGTATGAACGTGGATCCCTCATCACTCGACGCCAGCGCCATCTCCGTCTATGCGGATCAGGCCCAGTCCCAGGGGATAATTCCCTTCCTGCTGGATGTGATACCGGCTAGCGTCATCGGTGCCTTTGCCGGCGGCAATATACTCCAGGTGTTGCTGTTTGCCGTCCTGTTCGGATTTTCCCTGCATCATATCGGGGAGAAGGGAAAACCCATCTTCAATATCATCGATGGTTTCTCTCAGGTTATTTTCGGCATCATCAACATGATCATGAAACTGGCGCCGATCGGGGCATTTGGTGCCATGGCATTCACCATAGGGAAATACGGTATTGGCTCTTTGGTTCAGCTGGGGCAATTAATTGCTAGCTTCTATCTGACCTGCCTGCTGTTTATTTTTCTGGTGCTCGGCAGTATCGCCAAAGCCAATGGCTTCAGCATTGTGCGCTTTATTGCCTATATCCGGGAAGAGCTGTTGATCGTGCTCGGAACATCCTCGTCGGAATCCGTATTGCCGCGTATGCTGGTGAAAATGGAGGCGCTGGGCTGCAAGAAATCGGTGGTGGGTCTGGTGATCCCGACCGGTTACTCATTCAACCTGGACGGCACCTCCATCTATCTGACCATGGCAGCCGTCTTCATCGCCCAGGCGACCAACACCCCGCTGGACCTGTTCCATCAGCTCACCCTGCTGGTGGTGCTGCTTATCTCCTCCAAGGGGGCGGCCGGAGTCACGGGGAGTGGCTTCATCGTGCTGGCAGCCACCATCTCGGCGGTAGGGCATCTGCCGCTGGCCGGGCTGGCGCTGATCCTCGGGATTGATCGCTTCATGTCGGAGGCGCGCGCCCTGACCAACCTCATCGGCAACGGGGTGGCGACCCTGGTGGTGGCCCGTTACTGCGATCAGCTCGACGAGGCCACCATGCAGGACGTCCTGGCGAAGCCCGTGGTGGCAAGGCCGGTGGACCTGCGAAGCTGACCCAGGTTCCGGCGGCGATCATCACCCATGAAAAAACGGCCCGAGGGGGCCGTTTTTTATCTCTTTACGCAGGGCGCCTTACAGGCTCTGGGTGAAGGTGCGGGTTACCACGTCACGCTGCTGCTCCGGGGTCAGGGCGTTGAAACGCACAGCGTAACCGGAGACGCGGATGGTGAGCTGCGGGTATTTTTCCGGGTTGGCGATGGCGTCTTCCAGGGTTTCGCGGCGCAGTACGTTGACGTTCAGGTGCTGACCCCCTTCGACCACAGGCTCTTGCTGAACCGGCAGTTCACGGTATTCGAATTGACCCAGGTCGGAGAGGCTGACTTCCTGATCGGCGGCAAAGCTGTCGCCCTTGGCGCAGATGCAGCGAGCCTGTTGTTTCTCTTCGTCCAGCAGCCAGAAAGAGTTCAGCAGAGCGGCGTTGGCGGACTGGGTGATTTGGATGCCCTTGATCATGGTATGACTCCTCATAGGAAAGCGGATTCAACGGTAAGCACATTACCCTGATGTTTTTAAACCACTTCTTGGAAGGAATGATTTAACGGGGCCTTGCCTTACACCTTTACTTCGTTGGGGCCATATATACCACGACAGTAATATTACGAAAATTGATCTAAATCAATAAAATCCCATTTTGCGTGCATTGAAAGGGATTAAATCATTGAGTTGAATCAAAAACAGATCATTTTTCTGTTTTTGTAAGATATATGAATTATGCATTTTTTATTATTCATATCTAGTAATTTAACTACACCTTTAGGGTTTATTTCTGGCGTCAGCGAAAACCGGCCTGCCCATGAGGCTTGTCCGAAGGACGTCCTGTTATTCCTGTGTCGACGCAGCCCCGGTCATTGCCCGTGAACGCCGCCACTTCCCAGGCTGGCCAGGCTGAGCCTGACCTCCATGCGGTTGCGTCTTGGGGGCGAGGACCCTATCCTGAGCCCCTTGCTCTATTGACCGAGGAGATAGCGGTGCCAAGCTGGACAGAAGGCGGGGAATGGGGAGAGGGAGAGGTTGGCATGCCAGCCAGGATGGAAGGAGTGGATTCGCAACGAGAGGAGACGGGTGTGCTGACCTGGAAAGATGTGATTGGTTCGGAGAAAGAGCAGGCGTATTTCATGGACACCCTGGCCACCGTCAGGGCCGAGCGGGAGGCGGGCAAGGTGATCTATCCCCCGGCGACCGAGGTCTTCAATGCCTTCAAACTGACCGAGCTGGATGACGTCAAGGTGGTGATCCTGGGGCAGGATCCCTATCACGGCCCGGACCAGGCGCACGGCCTCTGTTTCTCCGTCTTGCCCGGAGTGCGCACGCCGCCGTCCCTCGTCAACATCTACAAGGAGATGCAGCGGGATCTGCCGGGTTTTGTCACACCCAATCACGGATTCCTGGAATCCTGGGCCAGACAGGGAGTGCTGCTGCTCAATACGGTGCTGACGGTACAGGCGGGCATGGCGCACTCTCACGCCCACCTGGGGTGGGAGACCTTTACCGATCGGGTCATCGAGCGGATCAATGCCCATTGCCAGGGAGTTGTCTTCCTGCTGTGGGGCGCTCATGCCCAGAAGAAAGGGCGCTTCATCGACCGGTCGCGCCACCATGTGCTGAGCGCCCCCCATCCCAGCCCGCTCTCTGCCCATCGCGGTTTCATCGGTTGCGGCCACTTCTCCGAGGCCAATCGCCTGCTGGTCCAGCAAGGACGCAGTCCCATCGACTGGCTCTCGGTCTGCGCCGATCCGGCGGCCTGACGCCGTGCATGCACAGGGGAAATGGTGTCCCCTGTGCCTCCTGTGGTGAGAGGCTGGTGCAGCCGCTGTCTGCATCCGACTTGATTGAGTGCAAAGTTCAGGCAATAAATGACCGTATACTCGAGACAGACGTTTTCTCATTTCAGTGCAAGGAGTGCCCATGTTATCCAGTCTGCATAAGGACCACCTCAACATCACCCGGTTGCTGACGCTGCTCAAGCAAAAGCTGGCGGCCATTCGCAATGAGCAGCCGGTAAGCTACTTCCTGCTGCGGGATGTGGTGGATTATCTGCGCGAGGTATCCGACAAGTACCACCACCCGAAGGAAGACATGATTTATGACTACTACCTGAAATACAGGGTGGTGGAGGGGGAAGTGGCCAACCGGCTGCACGAGGAGCACGACCGTCTGCTGGATGCAGGGACCGAGCTCAAGGAGATGGTGGAGATGATCCTGATGGATGCGGTCATCCCGCTGGATCAGTTCGTGGCCCGTCTGGAGCAGTTCATCGAGCAGCAGGAGGCGCACATGAACTATGAGGAAGGGGTGATCTTCCCCCATCTGCGCGACTCCCTGACCGAGGATGACTGGCGTCATCTCGAACAGCTCTGGCAGAACCGGGCCATCAATGATCCCCTGTTCGGAGCGGAGGTAAGCCAGCACTTCCAGGCGCTGGCCAAACAGCTCTCGCTGCCTGCAGCCTGACAGGAGGTTCACCCATAAAAACAGCGCCCCGGTCAATCCGGGGCGCTGTTTTTATGGCTCCACTCGTTGGAGTGAAATATGGG
The DNA here is from genome assembly GCF_040907815.1 of Aeromonas sp. s6. Lineage (NCBI taxonomy): Bacteria > Pseudomonadati > Pseudomonadota > Gammaproteobacteria > Aeromonadales > Aeromonadaceae > Aeromonas > Aeromonas sp. s6. The sequence continues at coordinate 112,499 of NZ_JBFOCN010000122.1, read as the reverse complement.
CGATGTGGGCGTATCAGAGCTCCAGGTCGTCCGATCCTTCATAGGCGATGTCGATGGCCTGCAGCTCCTTTTGCAGGCGGTGCTTGTCTTTAAGCGCCTCAATCTCACGCCATTTGCGTTTTTTTCCCGTTGTCCCGCGGCTACGTGAACCCAGCTCAACGACCTCGTCAAAATCGAAGTTGAACATGTCCATGGCTCCCTCCTTGGTTTTATGGTTTTCACCATCCGTATAACACGACGCCTTTGAAAATAAAACGTTTTTATGACGAAGTTGTGACAACCGGAAACAGGCACAAAAAAACCGGGCTGCCCTTTCGGGAGCCCGGTTTTTGCGGCGCCACTTCGCTCTGTGAGAGCCGAGTGGCGAGCGGCCTTACAGGTGGCTTGCCAGCATGGTTTCCAGCTTGCCCTGGTCGATGGCGAACAGGCGGATGCCTTCCCCCAGTTTCTCGACGGCCATGGCGTCCTGGTTCAGCTCCCAGCGGAACTCGGCTTCGGTCATCGGGGCCGGTTTGGCTGTGTGCTCGCCGGTGTAGTCCAGCTTGCGCACCACGGTGCCTTCGGCCTTGCTCAGCTCTTCCAGCAAAGCGGGGCCAATGGTCAGTCGGTCGCAGCCGGCCAGTTCCAGGATTTCGCCGGTGTTGCGGAAGCTCGCGCCCATGACCACGGTCGGGTAGTCGTGCTGCTTGTAGTAGTTGTAGATGGCGGTGACGGAGACCACGCCCGGATCTTCACTGGCGGTGTAGTCACGGCCGTTCTTGGCCTTGTACCAGTCGAGGATGCGGCCCACGAACGGGGAGATGAGGAAGGCGCCGGCTTCGGCACAGGCGCGGGCCTGGGCGAAGGAGAACAGCAGGGTCAGGTTGCACTGGATACCCTCTTTCTCCAGCACCTCGGCGGCACGGATCCCTTCCCAGGTGGAGGCCAGCTTGATCAGGATGCGATCATTGCTGATGCCGGCTTCGTTGTAGAGGCGGATCAGCTTGCGGGCCTTGGCGATGCTGGCGTCGGTGTCGAAGGAGAGGCGGGCGTCCACTTCGGTGGAGATGCGGCCCGGGACGATTTTCAGCACTTCGAGGCCGATGTTGACCGCCAGCTTGTCGCCTGCGTCGATGATTTGCTGTGCCTTGTCCTGGCTCTGGGATTTGGCCCAGGCAATGGCGTCCTGGATCAGGGCTGCGTACTCGGGGATCTCGGAGGCCTTGAGTACCAGAGAGGGGTTGGTGGTGGCATCGATGGGCTGGTAGCGCTTGATGGCTTCGATGTCGCCGGTATCGGCAACCACTGTGGTCAGGGCTTTCAGCTGGGTCAATTTATCGGCCATGGCAAATATCATCTCTTTATGAGGGAGCAATCCCAGGGTGGCGGGCATGAGACGGCAGTTCTGAAATTAAATTACAAGATCCCGGCGGCTCAGGCTCAGAAAGGGGCGATGGGCAGGCCCCATCGTCATTGCTTGCCTAATTAATACGGATGTGGCGCATCCTGCAATAGGGGGGCTTGTATGCGAATCAGCCAGGTGGTGAAAGCGGTACCGGCTGTCTGGTGAAAGTGTTTGATAAAAAACGAGTTTTATTCATAGTGTGGCGGCTGGCTCCGACATGGAAAAGCGCAATTATTTTGGTGGATTCATGAATTTGTGCGGGAGGTCACATAAATAGTTCTGTCAGCTACTTGAAATTTAATTACGTGTAAAACGTTTTGCGTTACAACCCCTTGCCGATGAGGCATGAGAGGCAAACGCTTGTCTCCCTGATGTCGTTTCACTCAGCGGTTTTTACCCCCATGGGATGAGTTGTAAAATGGTTCTCTATTGGCTCTAATTTGTGAGGGGCTGGGTTGCACATCAATTTTTGTTGATTTATTGCGTGCTAAATGAAGCTTTTTTGCATCAAATTGCTCGTTTTTTGTCTCCCCAGTGAGCCCTGTCACTATTCTGAATTCCCTCGCTATGCTAGATTCCGCCCCTTCGGCGCAATGCTGGTTCGGAAATTGACAGAGAGCGGTCAGCGCAGACTGGCCATGGATGTGATAACAACGAGAGAATTATGGACACCTTGATTGCAATGATTAACGACCTGATGTGGGGAGCCGTGCTCATTTACCTGCTGATCGGGGTCGGTATCTTCTTTACCTTCCGCCTAGGCTTTATCCAGATCCGCCACTTCGGCCACATGTTCTCGGTCCTGCGCAACAGTCGCAAATCCGACAGCGCTGGCATCTCCTCCTTCCAGGCTCTGTGTACCAGCCTGGCGGCCCGCGTCGGGACGGGCAATCTGGCCGGTGTGGCCGTCGCCATCTATCTGGGTGGCCCTGGCGCCGTCTTCTGGATGTGGCTGATCGCCTTCATCGGCATGGCCACCGCCTTCGTGGAGAGCACCCTGGCCCAGCTCTACAAGGTCAAGGATGAGGATGGCAACTACCGCGGCGGCCCCGCCTACTACATGGAGCGCGGCCTCGGCATGCGCTGGATGGGGGTGGTCTTCTCCCTCTGCCTGCTGCTGGCCTTCGGTCTGGTGTTCAACGCGGTGCAGGCCAACTCCATCAGCCTGGCCATGAACGTCGCCTTCGGCATCCCTGACTGGGTGAGCGGTCTGGCCCTGGTGGTGCTCTCCGGTCTCATCATCTTCGGCGGCATTCGCGGCATCGCCCGCTTTGCCGAGCTGGTGGTGCCCTTCATGGCGATCGCCTATATCCTGATGGCGCTGTTCGTGGTGTTCATGAACATCAGCGAGCTGCCGGGTATCTTCGCCCTCATCATCAAGTCTGCGTTCGGCATCGAGCAGGCAGGTTCCGGCGCCATGGGCTATGCCATCTCCCAGGCGATGATCAACGGTATCAAGCGCGGCCTCTTCTCCAACGAGGCGGGCATGGGCTCTGCCCCCAACGCTGCCGCCACCGCCACCCCCTATCCGCCGCACCCGGCCTCCCAGGGTTATGTGCAGATGCTGGGGGTCTTCCTCGATACCATCGTCATCTGTACCTGTACTGCCGCCATCATCCTGATGTCCGGCCAGTTCGAGCCGGGTTCCGGCGTGACCGGTGTCGAGCTGACCCAGCGCGCGCTCTCCTCCCAGGTGGGCGGCGGTGGCAACATCTTCATCGCAGCGGCCATCTTCTTCTTCGCCTTCACCTCTATCGTGGCGAACTACTCCTATGCGGAGACCAACCTGGTGTTCCTCGAGCACAACCACAAGGGCGGCCTGATGCTGTTCCGGATGTTCGTGCTGGGCATGGTGATGTTCGGATCCGTGGGCGAACTGCCGACCGTGTGGGCTCTGGCGGATGTCTCCATGGGGCTGATGGCCATCGTCAACCTGGTGGCCATCCTGCTGCTCTCCGGCGTCGCCATCAAGCTGGCCAAGGACTACAACGACCAGCTCAAGGTGGGCCGCGTGCCGACCTTCGATGCCAACAAATACCCCGAGCTGCGCAGCCAGCTGGAAGAGGGGATCTGGGACAACCCGGGCAAGAAATAAGCCTGCGTTGCAAGGTGATTGAAGGGGAGCCATGGCTCCCCTTTTTCATGGGTAAAAAGAGGGGGCGGCTTCACACTGACTTCACAGAGCCTCATCGGCAGCACACCTCGCGGGACTATGCTGGGTTCATCACTCGCCGCCATGGCGATACCTTGCTAACGACAGTCAGGAGACATGCAATGCAACAACGACAATCCATCCTGTGGGGCGCTCTGGCCACCCTGATGTGGGCCGGTCTGGCTCATGCCGGTGACAAGGCGGCGACCGATCCCCTGCGCCCCGTGGTGGATGCCAGCATCCGGCCGCTGCTCAAGGAGCACAGGATCCCGGGCATGGCGGTGGCCGTGCTCAAGGATGGCAAGGCCCACTATTTCAACTACGGTGTGGCCGATCGGGAGCGCGCGGTCGGTGTCAGCGAGCAGACCCTGTTCGAGATAGGCTCCGTGAGCAAGACCCTGACCGCGACGCTGGGGGCCTACGCCGTGGTGCAGGGGGGCTTCGAGCTCGATGACAAGGCGAGTCTGTTCGCCCCCTGGCTCAAGGGATCCGCCTTTGACAACATCACCATGGGGGAGCTGGCTACCTACAGCGCGGGCGGCTTGCCGCTGCAATTCCCCGAGGAGGTGGATTCGATCGAGAAGATGCAGGCCTACTACCGCCAGTGGACCCCAGCCTACTCGCCGGGTTCCCATCGCCAGTACGCCAACCCCAGCATCGGGCTCTTTGGCTATCTGGCGGCGAGCAGCATGAAGCAGCCGTTCGATCGCCTGATGGAGCAGACGATCCTGCCGGGGCTTGGCCTGTACCATACCTACCTCACTGTGCCCGAGCAGGCCATGGGGCACTACGCCTACGGCTACTCGAAGGAGGACAAGCCCATCCGCGTCACTCCCGGCATGCTGGCGGACGAGGCCTACGGCATCAAGACCAGCTCGGCGGATCTGCTGCGCTTTGTGAAGGCCAACATCAGCGGGGTGGATAATGCGGCCATGCAGCAGGCCATCGATCTGACTCACCAGGGCCAGTATGCGGTGGGGGAGATGACCCAGGGACTGGGCTGGGAGCGTTACGCCTATCCCGTCAGCGAGCAGATGCTGCTGGCGGGCAACTCCCCGGCGATGATTTACAATGCCAACCCGGCGGCGCCCGCGCCCGCTGCAACAGGGCACCCTGTGCTCTTCAACAAGACCGGCTCGACCAATGGCTTCGGGGCCTATGTGGCCTTCGTGCCGGCCAAAGGGATCGGCGTCGTCATGCTGGCCAATCGCAACTACCCCAACGAGGCGCGCATCAAGGCGGCCCACGCCATCTTGACGCAACTGGCCAGGTAATGGAGCGCCTTCGCTGAGCCTTGAGGGCACGCCGCATCGCCGCGTGCCCGTTACCTCGGACCCGACCCCTCAAGGGCGACCTGGCAGGGGGCGGGTCGATGAGCATGCCAATCCGGACCTCTCCTGCGGGAGATGTCCGGATTGGCATCCACCGAGTGCCATCTCGTCACTAGGCCCTGGCAGGCCGCCCGCTCTATAGTGCCCGGCATCTTCCTCTGCTTTTGCAGGATTGAGTTGTCAATCTCGCTGACAGCGCACCTGTGATGGTGAAACCTGCTGCTATGGAGCCTTCATGGGTATGTTTCTGCTGTGTACTTTTCTGATGATCATCCTCTATCCCCTCGGGATCGATCTCTATCTGGTGGCCGTCCCCCGCATTGCGCAAACCCTGCAGGGGAGCGAGGCGCAGATCCACACCGCTTTTTCCATCTATCTGCTGGGCATGGCGGCTACCGTGCTGCCGGGGGGCATGCTGGCGGATCGCCATGGCAGGCGCCCCGTGGTACTGGGGGGCGCCCTCATCTTCGTGGTCGCCTCCCTGGTGGCGGCGGAGGCGACCGGCATCGCCCAGTTTTATCTGGGGCGTTTCTGGCAAGGGGTGGGCGCTGGAGCGCTCTACATCATGACCTTCACCGTGCTGCGGGATGTGCTGAACCAGGCGCGCCTCGCGATGGCTCTCTCCCTCATCAACGGCGTGATCTGCGTCATTCCGGTGCTGGCTCCCGTACTCGGTTATCTCATCCTGTCGCACTTCGAGTGGCGCGGCATCTTCGTGGGCATGGCGCTGGTGGCCGCCATCAGTGCCCTGGTCAACCTACGACTGCTCAAGGAGACCCGCCCCGCCCGTCCGTCTGCGGGGGCATCGCCGCTGGCCCTGCTGGGCACGGCCCCCTTCATGCAGCGCGCCTTGCTGACCAGCGCCAGCGTGACCGCCATCCTGGTCTATGTGAGCGTCTCGCCCCTCGTCCTGATGACCACGTTCGGCCTGCCTCCCGAGCAGTACACCCGGCTGATGATGGCGATGGCCGGGGTGAGCATGTCCGCTTCCTTCCTGACCCCCTTGCTGCTGCGCTGGCTCGGCAAGGCAAGGGTGCTGGCGCTCTCCCATCTCGCCTACCTGCTGGCCTTGCTCGCCCTGTTGTGCAGCAGCGGGCCCGAAGGCGGCCTGTCCTGGCTGCTGGCGGGGTGTGCCCTGGTCTGCATCGGTTTTTCCTGCGGGTTCGGGGTGGCGATGGGGGAGGCGCTGGATGTGTGCGGGGATCAGGTGGCATCGGCCAGTGCCCTGCTCTGCATCATGCAGATAGGGTTGTCCGGGCTCTTCATCTGGGGGATGGGCCATCTGGGGATGCCTGCGCTCTGGATGCTGATCCTGGCACTCCTGCTGGCGCTGCTCGGTTACCTGGCGGTGAAGGTGCTGCTACCATGGCGTGCGATCCGGCGAGTCCGGGCTCGGGGATAGGAGAGAAGCGATGCGCAATCTGGGTGAACTCGATTTGAACCTGCTGGTGGTCTTCAGGCACCTGATGCAGGAGCGCAGCGTGGCGGGGGCGGCCAAGAAGCTGTGTGTCACCCCGTCGGCGGTGAGCAAGGCGCTCGGCAAGCTGCGGGACTGGTTCGGGGATCCCCTCTTCGTGCGCGTGCGCCAGGGCTTGCAGCCGACCAACCTCTCCCTGACCCTGGCAGAGGAGCTCAAGACCTGGTTCCAGCTCACCGAGAGCATCAGCACCCTCAACCGCGAGGCGATCCCCGAGGGGGCCCGCTTCAGTCTGGTGATGGAGTCCCCCTTCGGCATCAGCTTCCTGAGCGAGCTGCCCACGACCATCTACCAGAAGTACCCCCACTCCGTGGTCAGGATGCTGGGCTGGGATCACCACTCTCTCAACGACATCGTCAACGGGGAGGCGGATCTCGGCTTCTGTGCCAGGGAGACCCACGGCCGCTCCCATGCCAGGGTCAACCGGCTGCCCTATTACATCGATCATGAGGTGCTGTTCTGCGATCGTCCCGTGGTGTTCCTGCGCAAGGATCACCCCTTGCTCGGGCTGACGTGGTCGCTGACCCGCTTTCTGGCCTGCCCCCAGGTGAGCGTGGTGTGGGAGGCCAGCGACAGCTGGGCACTGGACGATCTGCTGGAGGACGAAGGCCACAGGCGGCAGGTGCCCATCATGGTGGCGAGCTTCGAGCAGGCGCTGCATATCGCCGCCCAAAAGAGCCACGAGCTGATCGCCGTGGTGCCTTCATATTGCGCGGACTATGCCGCCAGACATCACCCCGACCTCATCCCCATGCCGTTGCCGCTGGAAGAGTCTCTCTATGCCCAGCTGGAGATCGCCTTCATCCTGCTGTGGCACAAGCGCCACAATCAGGATGCCAAGGTGATGTGGTTGCGGGGGGAGATCCGGCGGCTCTATGGCCTGGCCGCGGCGGGGAGGACGCGTTTTGCCTGGGGCGGGCCCATGGAGAGCGGGGCGGCGAAAGAGAAGCAAGGGGGAGGAGGCTCCCCGGTTTAGTCGTACTGCTCTTCCATCCAGGCTTCGACGATGAGCTGGGCGGAGACGCCGTCCACGCTCCCCTTGTCCAGCGCCTTGTAGCCGCCACGTTCAAACAGGCGGGCGCGGGCATCCGTGGTGGTGAGCCGCTCGTCCTTGAACTCCACCGGCTTGCCGAAGCGGCCGTGCAGGCGATTGCCGAACTTGCGGGCCCGCACCGTGATCTCCTGGTCCGTGCCATCCATGTTGAGCGGCAGACCGACGATCAGCAGATCCGGTTGCCACTCCTTGATCAGCTTCTCGATCTCGTCCCAGTTGGGGATGCCGTCGTTGGCCTTGAGGGAGCGAAGGGGGCGGGCGCTGCCCGTGAGCTCCTGGCCGATGGCGACACCGATGCTCTTGGTGCCGTAGTCAAAGCCCATGATGCTGCGTGATGACATGGGGTCTCCTCGAAATGGATGGATAAATGAAGGGGGAAGCCCCCTCCCTGTCTCCCCCTGCTCGTGAGGGGGGAGCGTGCCGCGGAGGGGAGGTACGGAGTGTCAGCTATGGCCCACCTGGCTGGAGAGGTGCAGGGGGTTGACCCCAATGCTCGCGGCGGCTTGCTGCCAGCGCAGGTGGATGGGGGTATCGAAGACCAGCTTGGGATTGGGGGGGATCACCAGCCAGGCGCCATCCACCAGCTCCTGCTCGAGCTGGCCTGCACTCCAGCCGGCGTAACCGAGCGCCACCAGCCAGTGGTCTGGCGCCTCGTCGGTGCCCAGGGTCTCCAGGATGTCCTTGGAGGTGGTGACCATCATCTCGTCGCTCACCTGCAGGGTGGAGTTGAACCCCGGGCGGAAGCTGTGCAGCACGAAGCCGCGATCCCCGTGCACCGGGCCCCCCTGCAACACCGGCTGTTTCATCTCGGCGGTGGCGGGGGGATTGAGGTTGAGCTTGGTCAGCATGGCGTCCAGGGACATGTCGACCGGAATGTTGACCACCAGTCCCATGGCGCCTTCGCTGCTGTGTTCGCACAGATAGACCAGGGAGCGCTGGAAATAAGCGTCCGTGAGGCTCGGCATGGCGAGCAGAAAATGATTTTGCAGTGTTTGCATGGAGCGTATGTATCTCTTAGCGTGCAAAGGTATTTGGGGTGATTATGGCAGTTGATGACGGCGGGCAAAACCGCTTTTTGCCGGCAGGAGGGCGGCAGTCAAAGGGGCCCTCACGGCCCCTTGTGTGTGTTTCCTCGCCGTGGCAACGAAGGGGTCAGCGGCCCAGTCGGCGCTCGATGGCGTCCATCAGCATGCCGGTAATGGAGACGTCGAAGGCCGCCTCTATCTCGCGGATGCAGGTCGGGCTGGTGACGTTAATCTCGGTCAGGCGATCGCCGATGATGTCGAGGCCGACGAAGATGAGCCCCTTCTCTTTCAGGGTCGGGCCCACCGCGCGGGCGATGGCCCAGTCCGCCTCGCTCAGGGGGCGCGCCTCGCCACGGCCGCCGGCCGCCAGGTTGCCACGGGTCTCCCCTTGCGCCGGGATGCGGGCCAGGCAGTAGGGTACCGGCTCGCCGTCCACCACCAGCACCCGCTTGTCGCCATCCTTGATGGCGGGCAGATAGGTCTGCGCCATGCAGTACTGGCTGCCGTGAGAGGTTAATGTCTCGATGATGACGCCGACGTTGGCGTCATCTTCCTTCATGCGGAAGATGGAGGCGCCGCCCATGCCGTCGAGCGGCTTGAGGATGACGTCCTTGTGCTTGGCGTGGAAGGCCCGCAGCTTGTCTGCTCTGCGAGTGACGAGCGTGGTCGGGGTGTGCTCGGCAAACCAGGCGGTGTAGAGCTTTTCGTTGGCGTCGCGCAGGCTCTGGGGCTTGTTGACGATGAGGCAACCCTCATCCTCGGCTCGCTCCAGCATGTAGGTGGCGTAGATGAACTCGGTGTCGAAGGGGGGATCCTTGCGCATCAGGATCACGTCCAGGCTGGAGAGCGGCTGATCCACCACCTCGCCCAGCGTGTACCAGTCGGCATAGTCATATTTGACGGTGAGCGGACGCATGGTACCGAAGGCGCGACCGGCCTCCATGTAGAGATCCTTCATCTCCAGATAGAAGAGCTCGTAGCCGCGCTTTTGCGCCTCTTCGAGCATGGCGAAGCTGGAGTCCTTCTTGATGTTGATGGCCGAGATGGGGTCCATCACGATGCCGAGTTTAATGGTCATCTGAGTTTCCTTCCTAATGGCTCGATTGGATGTGATGACCCCCTCCCTGCCTCCCCCTTCACAAGGGGGAGGGGCCTGTTGCTCCCTCCCCTGCGAAGGGGAGGGCCGGGGTGGGGTCGGCTGTCAGGCCAGATCGCCAAAGCGGCACTGAAGCGCAGTAATCGCCGTCAGGGCGGCGGTTTCGGTACGCAGCACCCGCGGCCCCAGCAGCATCTCTTTGAAATCTTCCTGCACGGTACGGGCGATCTCGTCGCCGGACAAGCCCCCTTCCGGGCCGATCAGCAGGCGCACGCCGTGCTCGGGGATCGGCAGGGTGCTGATGCTGTAAGGGGCGCGCGGGTGCAGGTTGAGCTTGAGCTCCTGGGTCTCTTCCGCCAGCCAGACGTCCAGCTCCATCGGCATGCGCACCTCGGGCACGGTATTGCGGCCGCACTGCTCGCAGGCGCTGATCACCACCTTCTGCCACTGCTCGCGCTTCTTCTCCAGCCTATCCGCCGGCAGCTTGACGCCGCAGCGCTCGGAGAAGAGGGGCGTGATGCAGGTGACGCCGAGCTCCACGGATTTCTGGATGGTGAAGTCCATCTTGTCGCCGCGGCTGATCACCTGACCCAGGTGGATGGCAAGGGGGGACTCCACCGAGCGGGTCTCGCAACTGTCGATGGTCACTTCCACCGACTTCTTGCCGACGTTGGCGATGGTGGCGGGGTACTGGTTGCCGTCGCCGTTGAACAGCTCGAGCTGCTGGCCCGGCTGCATGCGCAGCACGCGGCCGATGTGATTGGCACCGTCTTCCGACAGGGCGAGGGTCTGGCCAACCTGCAGGCTGGCCGGTTCATAGATACGTGGAATGCGCATGGCTGATAGTCAGTCTCTTGCTTGGAAACCCTTCAATACCCTACTGCACGGCGGCGAGCAAGGCTCGCGAGACAGAGAGTGAAGGGATTCAGGATGAGGGGGACACTCCCCCTCCCTGGTCAAATGGGGTTATTGGCACTGCTTTTCAATGAAGGGATTGGTATTGCCCTGCAGCTTGCCGATACGGCGGTTGCGCTCGCACTCCCAGCGATCAGCCGGATACTGCCTGTCCCAGGCTTCGTAAAGCTTGCGCTGTTGGGCCGCCAGCCGCAGTCCGTACTGCTGGCTCATGTAGAGGTAGGCGCGGGCGATCTGGCCACGCACCGGCCCCTTGGGCGGCTGCACCCGGCGCTCCTTGAAGTCCACCAGCATCTGGCACTTGCCGTACTGGTTCGGCTTGCCGTTCCAGTCGGAGAAGCGGAAGTTCGCCCGATCGCCGTTCACCTCGCCGATGGCGGGGAAGAGGTTGTGCATGTCCCCCTCCATCCTGTTGAACTCGTCGCTCTTGCCGCAGTTCTTGCGGCCCCCCTCCTGCCAGCACTGCAGCTGGTGGCCGAACTCCCAGGCGGGTACCACGTGCTCCCACTCGATGCGCGAGGCCCGCTCGGCCTGCTTGCGCGGCAGGTAGCCGCAACTCTCCCAGTCGGGGGCCATCTTCTTGCCGCTGAACTTGATGTTGCAGCCGCAGTAGAAGGTGGTGGGGTGGCTCTGGTAGAGCTTGTTCAGATCCTGTTTGGCGGCGCGAAAGGTCTGGATGTTGTCGGCATGGGCCGGGGCGCTGACCAGCAGGGCCAGGCAGAGGGAGAGCAGAGGGCGAAACATGAATATCCTTGGCAATGAAACAGTTGAGTGAAGAGGATGCGCACACTATCACAGGGGCGCGACACAGGGTGACTCAATCCGCCGTGGTGTCGCGCTGCCACACCAGGGGCTGGCGACAGCGACGGCAGTGATAGCGGGCCTCGCCGCGCATCACCTTGTTGTGGCGGCGCACCGAGAGGGGATGCTGCTGACAGGCGCAGGCGTAAACGAAGGTGCGCTGGGCCAGCACGCCGAGATCGAAGCTGTGGGTGGTACTGGGCTCGAGACCGAACAGCTCCCGCATCACCGACTGCCACTGGCGGCCGTGGGGCAGTACCCGGCTCTTGCCGCGCCCCTCTCCCCAGAGCGCATGGACCAGCAGGTGGGCCACCTCGTGGGGCACCACTTCCCTGAGAAACGCCTGCTGATTGGCCTGATAGAGCGTCGGATTGAAACGCAGCTCCCAGGTCTGCAGCCGAGCCGATCCTGCCGCCCGGCCCCGCATGTTGCAGTGGACCTGCGGGCGGGGGAAGGGGCGGCCAAGCCGCGTTTCGGCCTGCACAAAGCAGGCCTCGACGCGCGCGAGCAGCGTCTCGATGAGGGCGGGGTCGAGCCGGGTAGCGGTGGCAGGCATGGGATCCTCGGGACAGGACACAAAAGCAAAAGGGGAGCCAGGCTCCCCTTTTATCACAACGGCCAGCCTTACAGACCGGCGGCGTCGCGCAGCAGAGCGGCCTTGTCGGTCTTCTCCCAGGGGAACTCGTCGCGACCGAAGTGGCCGTAGGCGGCGGTCGCCTGGTAGATGGGGCGCTTCAGATCCAGCATCTCGATGAGGCCGTAGGGGCGCAGCTCGAAGAACTCGCGCACCAGCTTCACCAGCAGCTCCTCGGCCACCTTGCCGGTGCCGAAGGTCTCGACGCTGATGGAGGTGGGCTCGGCCACGCCGATGGCGTAGGAGACCTGCACTTCACAGCGATCCGCCAGACCCGCGGCGACGATGTTCTTGGCCACGTAGCGGGCGGCATAGGCGGCGGAGCGGTCCACCTTGGACGGGTCCTTGCCGGAGAAGGCGCCACCACCGTGACGGGCCATGCCGCCGTAGGTGTCGACGATGATCTTGCGACCGGTCAGGCCGCAGTCACCCATGGGGCCGCCGATGACGAAACGGCCGGTCGGGTTGATGAAGTACTTGGTGTCCTTGGTGATCCACTCGGCCGGCAGCACTGGCTTGATGATCTCCTCGCGCACCGCTTCCACCAGGTCCTTGTGGCTGATGGAGTCGCAATGCTGGGTGGAGAGGACCACGGCATCGACACCCAGGATCTTGCCTGCGTCGTCGTAGGCGAAGGTCAGCTGGCTCTTGGCATCCGGGCGCAGCCACGGCAGGGTGCCGTTCTTGCGCACTTCTGCCTGACGCTTCACCAGCAGGTGAGAGTAGGTGATGGGCGCGGGCATCAGCACGTCGGTTTCGTTGGTGGCGTAACCGAACATCAGGCCCTGGTCACCGGCACCCTGCTCGTACGGGTCGGTACGGTCGACGCCCTGGTTGATGTCCGGGGACTGCTTGCCGATGGCGTTCAGCACGGCGCAGGAGTCGGCGTCGAAGCCCATGTCGGAGTGGGTGTAACCGATCTCGCGCACGGTGTCGCGCACGATCTGCTCGATATCGACCCAGGCAGAGGTGGTCACTTCGCCGGCGACCATCACCATGCCGGTCTTGACCAGGGTTTCACAGGCGACGCGCGCCTTGGTGTCCTGTTCCAGGATGGCGTCCAGCACCGCATCGGAGATCTGGTCGGCGATTTTATCGGGATGGCCTTCGGAGACCGACTCGGAAGTAAACAGCTTTGCCATGTTTGGTTCTCAATTCGTAAGGGTTATCGCCTTGGCCATAACCGGATAATGACAGGATGACTGTAGAGGTATCTACATCTGGACGTCTATTTTAATTAGGTCACCGGGTGATTGCCAGCACTATTTGGGGGCGGAGCCGACCGGACCAAGGTGCAGCCTGGATCCACCTCCATGGGGGTAAACGAGGGAGCGGATTGAATCGTTTTCCTGGCCAAGAAAAGCGATTGTGCTCCCAAAGCCACTTTATTCGCCCAGATAATATTTGCACGCCGCGCCCCCTGCTGGGACAATAACGCGCCTTAATCTTGGCCATCAAATGAAGCAATCGCAGGAGATACAGATGCCTTCTCGTAAAGAGCTTGCCAATGCCATTCGCGCATTGAGTATGGATGCCGTTCAAAAAGCCAACTCCGGTCACCCGGGCGCCCCCATGGGAATGGCGGATATCGCTGAAGTGCTGTGGCGCAGCCACTTGAAACACAACCCGAACAACCCCAAGTGGGCCGACCGCGACCGTTTCATTCTCTCCAACGGCCACGGCTCCATGCTGCTGTACTCCCTGCTGCACCTCTCCGGTTATGACCTCTCCATCGACGATCTGAAAAACTTCCGCCAACTGCACTCTCGCACCCCGGGTCACCCGGAGTACGGTTATGCGCCGGGCGTCGAGACCACCACGGGTCCGCTGGGTCAGGGCATCACCAACGCAGTCGGCATGGCGATCGCCGAGAAGGCCATGGCCGAGCAGTTCAACCAGCCGGGTCACGACATCGTCGACCACTACACCTATGCCTTCATGGGCGACGGCTGCCTGATGGAAGGCATCTCCCACGAAGCCTGCTCCCTGGCCGGCACCCTGGGTCTGGGCAAGCTGATTGCCTTCTGGGATGACAACGGTATCTCCATCGACGGTCACGTGGAAGGCTGGTTCACCGACGACACTCCCAAGCGCTTCGAAGCCTACGGCTGGCACGTCATCCCGGCCGTTGACGGTCATAACCCGGAAGCCATCAACGCCGCCATCGAAGCCGCCAAGGCCGAGACCGGCAAGCCGACCCTGATCTGCTGCCGCACCATCATCGGCTACGGTTCCCCGAACAAGTCCGGCTCCCACGACTGCCACGGCGCACCGCTGGGCAACGACGAGATCGCCGCCGCCCGTGCCTTCCTGAAGTGGGACCACGCGCCGTTTGTCATCCCGTCCGACATCGCCGCCGAGTGGAACGGTCAGGAGAAGGGCGCTAAGCTCGAATCCGACTGGGCTGCCAAGTTCGCCGCCTATGAAGCCGCTCACCCGGCCCTGGCTGCCGAGTTCAAGCGCCGCACTACTGGCGAGCTGCCGGCCAACTGGGCTGCTGAATCCGCCAAGATCATCGAAACCCTGCAGGCCAACCCGGCCAAGATCGCGACCCGTAAAGCGTCCCAGAACTCCCTGGAAGCCTTCGGCAAGCTGCTGCCGGAATTCATGGGCGGCTCCGCGGATCTCGCGCCGTCCAACCTGACCATGTGGTCCGGCTCCAAGTCCCTGACTCCCGAGAGCGCCGCAGGCAACTACATCCACTACGGCGTGCGCGAGTTCGGCATGTCCGCCATCATGAACGGCATCGCCCTGCACGGTGGTTTCATCCCCTACGGCGCCACCTTCCTGATGTTCATGGAGTACGCCCGCAACGCCCTGCGCATGGCCGCCCTGATGAAGCAGCGCGCCATCTTCGTCTATACCCACGACTCCATCGGTCTGGGTGAAGATGGTCCGACTCACCAGCCGGTCGAGCAGATCGCCTCCCTGCGTCTGACCCCGAACATGAGCACCTGGCGCCCGTGTGACCAGGTAGAGTCCGCCATCGCCTGGAAACACGCCATCGAGCGTACCGACGGCCCGACCTCCCTGATCTTCTCCCGTCAGAACCTGGCCCAGATGGACCGCACCGCCCAGCAACTGGCCGATGCCGCCAAGGGTGGTTACGTGCTGAAGGATTGCGCCGGTACCCCGGAACTGATCCTGATCGCCACCGGTTCCGAAGTGGAACTGGCCGTTGCCGCCTATGAGCAGCTGACTGCCAAGGGCCGTGCCGTGCGCGTGGTCTCCATCCCGTCTACCGACGTGTTCGATGCCCAGTCCGCCGAGTACAAGGAGTCCGTCCTGCCGGCCGCCGTCACCAAGCGTGTGGCCATCGAAGCGGGCATCGCCGACTACTGGTACAAGTACGTCGGTTTCGGCGGCAAGATCATCGGCATGCGCACCTTCGGTGAGTCCGCTCCGGCCGAGCTGCTGTTCAAGGAATTCGGCTTTACCGTGGAAAACGTGGTTGCGACCGCAGAGTCCCTGTAATAGCTGATCATTGGGCCGCTTAGGCTCAATAGCCAGAACGATAAAACGCCCTCCATCGCAAGATGGGGGGCGTTTTTTATTTGGGAAAGAAAAAAATAATAAATTAAAAATATATTTAAATATCTGAGAGTTGATAGTACTTTCTCTAGATGATTGATTTTCATTGTTTAAATAAAGGCTAAGTTATGGTTGCAAGAGGCTGGTTTATTATAGTTGTTGTATTGGCACTTTTATTTTCCCCTGTTGTTTTATATGTAAATACATTTGGCGGAGATTTGTCACAAGACCACTCTCGATGGGCTGAATTTGGCTCGGCAATTGGAGGTATCTATGCACCAATACTCGGATTTATTACGTTAGGGAAGGTGCTAACAAGTCACTTGGCACAAAAACACACCATTCTAAATTATTGATATTAAATGGCTAAACTTTTTAGTTTTGGCACATAGGGTACTTATTCGCACCTTCCCTCCGTTAATACTTTTGGCGAAATTGCAGCTTATTCTCCCGGTTTTGCATAGCTATCTATTTATCGCTCTCTCGACGCCCTGTTCAGCGCCGCCAAAATATGCTGCGGTGAGCACACTGAAATAACATTCACCCTCTTTGCATGGCCACAGGTCATGACATAAATACGGGAGAAAGAGAGGGCGCTTTTTAGCCCCTGCAGTGGAGGCTGACATGGGCGGGTCACCGCGCCGCCTATGCCATATCTTTTCAGCGGCGCGAACGCAGCCCGCCAACAAGGCTCATACGCAAGGGGAGGGGGCCTTCCCCTTGCCTGGCCCGACTTGCCGCCCCCCGATGCATATCACTCCTGTCATGACCTTTCCTGTGAGGGGGCCCCGGAGTCCGCCCTGCTTTGCCGCCCTGACGTATCCCGCACTCCTTGCGATGCAGCCGGCTCATCTTCCCCGCACACCCTTATTTGTGCTCTTTGTCATCAACTGCCGTTATTGCGACCTGGGTCGGGGTTTGGGTGGATTATTAACTGTATGATTAATAATGAAATCAGGGACCCTGCCGACGAGCAGCACGGATCGGCACTCATCTGCCCGGGAGTGGCACATGCGATCGCATCGCGATCCCCGTCATCTGACTTCGGAGGTTTTATGCTTGGATTCATTCTGGGTGACATGTACAGCCGCACCAGCGGGTTTCGGCCACCCCCCCGCCTAGGCAAGCACTTCCCCCTCGCCCCCGACTATCAACTGCGCGGTCGCACCGGTGCCGCCATCCTGACCATGGAGACCCTGCTCGATACCCCCTATCCCCAGAAGAAGTTCAGGGCCCTGATCTATGGCGCCTTTATCGAGCGCCAGCGTCGCCTCTTTGCCGAGCAGGTGGTCATTGGCCGGATGGAGGAGGGCCAGGACCTGGCGATCGCCATCGATCTCGCCTTTATCAGCACGGCGGTGCCCATCGGTCTGCTCGCCATCTCGGAGGAGATCGCGCTGCTGACCACCCCCCGTCCCACCCAGACCCATCCTCATCAGGCGGCCTTGAGCCAGGCGCTCGACTGCACCGCCATGCTGATGTTCTATGCCAAGGTCATTCGCCAGCGCAATGCGGTGCTTGAGCACATCGGCCACCAGTTCGGCTACAGGCCACAGGCCGGGCTGGTGGCCAGGGTGGGCCACGGCGGGGAAGATGACTATGCCGCCTTCATGGTCAATCTGATGACCTGCATCGCCCATTCGGGCTCCTTCAAGGAGGCGCTGGAGAATGGCGTCAGGATGGGCATGCACGAGCCCGCCTTCTTCTGTATCGTCGGCGCCCTGGCCTCGACCCTGTGGGGAGTCCCCAAACCCTGGGCCCATGAGATCTCTCGATTCATCCAGCGCCAGCATCCCCACTATCTCCAGATCCTGCTGCGGGGCGAAGCCAGGGTGGGCCGCAGACAGATCAACCTGGAGCCTCCCAAACCGCCGCTCTGTGCACCGATCAAGCGCCAGGTAAACCGCTTCCTGAAGTGGGCCTTCTAGGGCCATGGGAGTGCTCTCGAGGTGTGGGCCCATGGCGCTATCCCATCGGCCCGCCCCTCCTGAGGGTCATCACGGGACGGTTATCTCACTGACCCCTGATCCCCCGGCTACCTTGCCCATGAGAGGATGGCCAGAAAAGCCAACGGCTGCACGGGGGACAAGGGGTGGATAGAAGGTGATCCACCTCGCCTTTTGATGTGAACGTCTTTTGATGTTTGGCGCCATACGATACCATGCGCAGCGTGTGTTCCTGTTGGGGGAGGTGCCGCCCATCGCCCCGTGGCTGGCTGCTGGTCCGTCATGATCACGGGATGCACAATCTGGGGCCGCCACGGCAACCCCTTATCGCCATAGTCAACAGGACGGAGTATCAGGATGGCCATTGCCATTGAACAGTCGGACAACACACTGAGGGTGAACAAGGATCGCTACGATCTGGGCCGCATCGTCGGCGTGCAGGTAAAAGCACTCGGCTGGATGGATCGGCTCAAGAAGAGCTTGTTGCTGGGAGTGGTCACCTCCAGTGTGCTCTTTTACTTCACCCCTTCCTACGAGCAGGCGGACAACTGGCTCATCGTGCTCTTCCTGCCCCTGGTGGGTTTTCTGTCTGGCGCCCTGATGGGGCTGCTCTCCAGCACGAAATATGAGTTTTGCATCGAATTTTCCCACGCCGACGAGACGGGCGTGCAGTGGATCACCGCCGCCAGGAGTCGGCATGTCGCCGATTATGAGACCTTCAAGGCGCAGGCGGCCAGGTTGAAAGAGCGGCTCGGGTAGGGAGCACAGAGTGACGGGTCTGCGTCATCTGGCGCCAGGCATAACAACAAGCCCGAACAGGTGCACCTGTTCGGGCTTGTTTCATTAGGCGGATGGCGCTCGGGGAGCGGCTCAGGCGGGATAGAGGGCGCCCAGTACCGCCGGGCGGCTAGCGCCGGTCACCGCAGGCAGGTTGCCCGGTTTTCGCTGGATAAAGCGTTGTGCCAGCCAGGCAAAGGCGGCCCCTTCCACCCAGTCCGGTGCAAGGCCGAGCTGGGCGGTACTGGTCAGATGCCAGTCGGGCAGCAGGGCTGCCAGCTCCGCCAGCAGCGGGGCGTTGTGGGCGCCGCCGCCGCAGACAAACAGCTCGGGCCGGGTTGGCGCATCACGGTGGGCGGGCAACTGGCGGGCGATGCTGTGGCAGGTGAGGGATTGCAGGGTACGCTGCACATCAGCGGGGGCGTATGCGCAGCCGTCCAGCTCGCCGTCGAGCCAGTCGAGGGTGAACATCTCACGCCCCGTGCTCTTGGGGGCGGGGGCGGCGAAGTAGGGGTGAGCCAGCAACTGCTCCAGCAGCGCAGGGATAGGCTTGCCGCTGGCGGCCCACTGGCCACCGGCATCATAGCTGCTACCGTGGGGCTGGTGGCGGCGATACCAGCCGTCGAGCAGGGTGTTGGCGGGGCCGGTATCGAAGCCATATACCCCTGAACCAGCCCCCCCGTCGGTCTGGCCGGGCAGCACCGAGATATTGGCAATGCCGCCGAGGTTCAGCACCACCCGAAGGGCGCCGGGGCGGGCAAAGAGCGCCTGATGGAAGGCGGGCACCAGGGGGGCCCCCTGACCGCCGAGGGCCATGTCCATGGTGCGAAAATCGGCCACCACGTCGATGCCGGTCAGGGCCGCCAGCAAGGCCGCGTTGCCGATCTGCAGGGTAAAGCCGAGCTGGGGGCGGTGGCGTATGGTCTGGCCGTGACTGCCGATGGCGCGAATCTCCTGGGGAGTCAGCGCCGCCTTGGCGAGCAGGGCCTGGGTGGCGGCGGCAAATTCGCGGGCCACCAGGTTGTCGGCGACCCCCATGCGGTCGATTTCGTTCTCCCCCGGGGTGCAAAGCTCATGCAGGGTGCGAGCCGTATCGACAGGCCAGGGATGGCAGAGGGCCGCCTCGACCCGCAGTGCATCCCCCTCGATCTGCACCAGCACGGCGTCGATACCGTCCATGCTGGTACCGGACATCAAGCCTATATAGCGTTCAGTCATGACAACCCCTTTCAATGATGCGGGGGAACCGTCCGATGCCGTGTTCCGCCTTGGTCGACAGCGCTCAGCTGTCGTCGCCGTTGCCCTTGTTTCTGGCCAGTTGCAGCTCGGGGCTGTCCAGCTTGGCCAGTTGGGGCATGGCCTGGGCCTTGAAGCTGGCCAGCGCCCGCCCGCTGAGAGACTCCGCCTGGGGCAGGTTGAGGGTGCGCGGGTTCTTGTGCACGCCGCCCACCACGAATTCATAGTGCAGGTGCGGGCCTGTGACCCGGCCGGTGCCGCCGAGCAGGCCGATGGTCTGCCCCTGCTTCACTCGCTGCCCCTTGTTGACGGTGCGCTTGGAGAGGTGCAGGTACTTGGTCACGTAGTTGCCCGCGTGCTTGATGAAGACGTAGTTGCCGTTGAACTGGTTATAGCCGGCGGCCACCACGCTGCCGCCGCCCGCCGCCATGATGGGGGTCCCCACCGGCGCCACGTAGTCGATGCCGTTGTGGGGGCGCACCTTGCCGGTGACCGGGTGAAGGCGGCGCGGATTGAAGTTGGAGCTGATGTATTTGAAGTTGACCGGTGCGCGCAGGAAGCTCTTGCGCATCGCCTTGCCGTCCGGGGTGTAGTAGTTGCCATCCGTGTTCAGCACGGCACGGTAGATGGCCCCCTGGTTGACGAACTCGGCGGCCAGGATGTCGCCGGAGGCAACCCGCTCGTCATCCTGGTATTTGTCCTGGTAGACCACCCGGAAGCTGTCCCCCGGTTGCAGGTCCTGGGCAAAGTCGATGTCCCAGCCGAAGATGGCGGCGAGATCCATGATCTGGTCTTCCGTCATGCCCGCTTCGACGGCGGCGCCCCAGAAGCTGGAGCGGATCTCCCCCTGGGCCACCTGTTCGCGGGTGTCGAGCTCGATCTTCACCGGCCTGGCCACGAAGCCGTCATCCCGGCGGTTCACCTTGAGCGCCTGCTCCAGGCTGTGGGGGTAATAGAGGCTGTGCAGCTCGCCGCCCTTGGTGAGCTTGAAGGTGAGCTCCTGACCGGGTTTGAGCAGGCGCAGGGTATCCGTGCCCTCAAGCTGGTCGATGAGGTGCAGATCCGTGGTGCTGAGGCCCAGGCGCTGGAAGATGACCCCCATGTTGTCGCCGCTTCGCACCTTCACCTGTCTGGTGACGTAGCGCGGTTTGGGCGGGGTGACGGGCTCGGCCCGTGCCAGCTGGGCCTCCTCGTCGACCTGCTGCTCGACGGCCAGTTCGTTGTCGTTGTCATCGACCCGGGTGGCGACTGCCTGTTCGCTCGGCCAGGCCGCCAGCATCATCACCATGATGCTCAGGATCAGCACCATCTTGCGGTGCCAGTGAGGGAGAGAGTTGAAGGCGTGCCAAAGGACCATGAGAAGCAGACAAAGTTGAACCCGGAAGAAGGTCGGAGTTTACCGCCTTTCCAATTGGCCCGCCATTCCAGTAATATGTCTGGCCCTGTGGAATCGTGATTGGAGAGTCAAAAAATGTCCCAGCTCGAGGTGGCGCTAGCCGAGATCAAGCGCGGAGCGGAAGAAATTCTGGTTGAAGAAGAACTGATCGCCAAGTTGAAGGAAGGGCGCCCCCTGCGCATCAAGCTGGGGATGGACCCGACCGCGCCGGACATCCACCTGGGTCATACCGTGATCCTCAACAAGCTGAAGACCTTCCAGGATCTGGGCCATGAAGTGATCCTGCTGATCGGTGACTTCACCGCCATGGTGGGTGATCCCTCCGGCAAGAACGCCACCCGTCCGCCGCTCTCCGAAGAGGCCATCAAGCACAACGCCCTCACCTATGCCGAGCAGGCGTTCAAGATCCTCGACCCGGCCAAGACCCGCATCGAGTACAACTCCACCTGGCTGAGTGAGCTGGGCGCGACCGGCATGATCAAGCTGGCGGCCAAGCAGACCGTGGCCCGCATGATGGAGCGCGACGACTTCAAGAAGCGCTACAGCAACGGCCAGTCCATCGCCATTCACGAATTCCTCTATCCGCTGCTGCAAGGCTATGACTCGGTCGCGCTGAAGGCGGACGTCGAGCTCGGCGGTACCGATCAGAAGTTCAACCTGCTGATGGGTCGCGAGCTGCAAAAAGATGCGGGCATGGCGACCCAGTGCGTGCTGATGATGCCGCTGCTGGTAGGCCTGGACGGTGTCAAGAAGATGTCCAAGTCCGCTGCCAACTACATCGGCGTGCACGATGCCCCGGGGGAGATGTTCGGCAAGATCATGTCCATCACCGACGATCTGATGTGGAACTACTACGAGCTGCTCTCCTTCCGTCCGCTCGCCGAGATTGAAGAGTTCAAGGCAGGTATCGCCGCCGGTACTCTCAACCCGCGTGACGTGAAGATCTGGCTGGCCAAGGAGATCATCGCCCGTTATCACGACGAAGCGGCGGCCGAAGCGGCCCACGAAGATTTCACCCAGCGCTTCTCCAAGAACGCCATTCCGGACGACATGCCGGAAGTCGAGCTGGCACTGGAAGGGGAAGGGCTGGCCATTGCCAACCTGCTCAAAGACGCCGATCTGGTGGCCACTACCTCCGAAGCGCTGCGCATGATCAAGCAGGGCGCGGTCAAGGTTGATGGCGAGAAGCTGGACGATGGCAAGGCCCTCATCGGTGCCGGTACCGCCGTCTACCAGGTCGGCAAGCGCAAGTTTGCCCGGGTGACCGTCAAGTAAGTCGCCACCTGCGGCGCAGCCATAAGAAAGGCCTCCCTTGCGGAGGCCTTTTTGTTGGCTCATGGCTGCAAAGAGGGATCAACCCTCGGTTTTCAGGAAGTTGCGATAGAGCATGTAGAGGTGGGCCGAGCTCCAGCTGAAGTTGCTGGCCCCCTGCATGGCGCCGGTTTCCGGGTTGTAGTTCTCGCGGATGGGGCCGCTACCCGCCAGCCCCTCGGCGTTGGCAAACAGCTTGTTGACGAGCTGTTGGGCATCGCTGCGATAGCCGTAGTTCTCCAGCCCCTTCACCCCGAAGTAGAACTGATCCAGCCAGACCCGACCGCGCCAGTAGATGTCGGGGTCGTAGGCCGGGTTGGTCAGTGCCGCCGTGCCGAGCGGCACCCTGGTGTTGAACTCCTGGGCATTGAGCATCACCTCGCGCACCCGCGCCGCCTTCTCCTT
The DNA here is from genome assembly GCF_040907815.1 of Aeromonas sp. s6. Lineage (NCBI taxonomy): Bacteria > Pseudomonadati > Pseudomonadota > Gammaproteobacteria > Aeromonadales > Aeromonadaceae > Aeromonas > Aeromonas sp. s6. Next base: position 90,028 of record NZ_JBFOCN010000122.1, on the reverse strand, counting down.
GTCCGCTACCTCGGCCCAGAGCGGGCTCCACCCTTCCGGGCCACGGCCGCGGGCTGTCAACAGCTTGCCGACGCAGCCGTTGGCGTCGGGCGGATCCCCCTGGGCTATCTGGCGGTCGTAATAGAAGCCGGAGGCCTCATCGAACAGGCAGCTGTTGATGTAATCGGCCAGCTGGGTCGCCCCTTCGCGATAGCGGCTCGCCTCGTCCGGCTTGCCGAGCAGTTCGGCCATGTCGGCCAGGATGCGTTTCTCCTTGGCGAGGAAGGCGTTGAGCTCCACCGACTCCTGATCGATGGAGAAGCCGATGAGGCTGCCATCGTCCTGATGGTTTTCGAAGAAGAAGACGTTCCAGTCCTGGCGCGCCCTGGCCATGTCGCCGCCATAGGTCTTGTCGGCATAGCGCTTGAGCTGATCCGGCTCGATAAAGCCGAAGCGGGCGGCGTTGTCCATGCCGGATTCCCAGCCGGCGCCGTGCTGGGCGCCGATATCCATGTCGGCGTAGCCGCCAACGCTCAATACCTGCTGATAGAGCGCCATGCCGGCGCAGCCATACCAGCCATCTCCCTCATTGGTACAGCTCGACAGATCCAGCCCGACCGGTGCCCCCGTCGGGTACTGCACCTTGAAGGTGATGTTGCCGAACTCGTCGTTGTGCTCGACGTGGCGGGTGGCGTCATATTCGATGATGCCGTTGCGGTTGTTGTCCCGCGCCCGATACCACCAGTCGTGATAGGCCTGGATCTTCGGGTACATCTCGGCGATGAAGGCCTTGTCCTGGGTGGCGCTGTAGATCTCCCAGATGGCCCAGGCGGAGAGGGGCGGCTTGGTGTCGCGCTCGTTCCAGTTGCCGCCGTCGCCACCGCGATCGGCGAGCTTGTTGTAGAAGACGGCGTCGATCACCATGCCGGCATCCTGCGGCCGGACCGGGTCATCCGCCTGGATCTAGTAGTCATACATGGCGCGCACGTTGTTCTTGGCTACCTCGGGGTTGAAGTGGGCCATGGCGTAGGCGTGCTTCCAGCTGTCCCAGGCCCAGACCCCGTCGAACCAGCGGGCGGTGTTGGAGGGGGTCACCCCGTCGTGCAGGATGGCACCGGCCGGCGAGCGCCAGTTGCCGTTGAGGGTCTCCATCGCCTTGACCGCGATGCGCCGCTCCGACTCCGGGATCCCCTGATTGGAGAGGCCGCGCGCCAGGTAATCCTCCCAGCGGCGGATGGAGTCGTCGAAATGGCTGGCGGGGTCGGCCAGCAGCGCCTGGCGGCTCTGCTCGAAGCGGCTCGCGTCAGCACTGCTGTGGACATAGCTCTGCAGGGTGTAGATATCCTGCTGGCCCTTGGCGGCCAGGGTGAGGCTGGCCTCGCTCACGTAGCCGAGCCCCTGCTCGTCGAGGGTGGTGCTACTCGGCAGGGTGCGATCGATGCGGTAGCTGGCGCTGCCGCTTTGCATGATGTTCCAGGTGCTGCGCAGTTTGCCGAACTGGAATGCCACGCCGCGCTCGGTCTGGCTGATGGTGCGGGTCCAGGCGGGGTACTGCTCGGCGACCGTCTTGTTGGCATCCCACTGGTTGAGCAGCTCCCCCTGCCAGTTGAGCTTGAGGGTGAGGGGGGCGTCAGTGTGGTTGATGAGGCGGGTGCGAACCAGCGCAGTGCGGGCATCGCCGTAGCGCAGCTCCAGCTCCAGGGTGAAGGGGTCGAATTCGAAGCGTTGCACCAGCGCCCCCGGGATGGCGTACAGCGCCTGTTTGCTGGCGCTGGTGAGGGGAAAGGCGCGGCCGCTCTCGTCGCTCAGGGTCAGCTTGTCCAATTCCCTTGCGAAGAACAGGCTGTACTCCTCTGCGATGACCATGGGGCCGGTAAAGCCGCCCCACTCGCTGTCGCTGGCGGGCAGCAGGAAGCCGTGCCAGGCGCCGAGATCGAGCAGCGGGTTGTATTTGAGGTTGGCGTAGCTGTCAAAGTCACGGAACTGGAGCGGGGTGCCGCTGCGGTCGATCACGTTCTGATACTGATTCGCTAGGGTGGCGCTGGGGGCGGCCGGGCTGCTGGAGTCATTGCCGTTGCAGGCAGTGAGGCCGAACAGGGCGACGCTCAGGGTGATGAAAAGTAAATTTTTACGAAACATCTCTCGCTCCAATGACAGTTTTTGTAGGTTAAGGAAGGTGTTTTATAGTGATTATTTTAGTGAAAGCGTTTGCGAGAGCCATTATAGGGCGATTATGACGGGATTATTGGCGCTGTGTCACAGTGCAGGAGGGGCGAGTGTGAGCCGGATCACCCGGTTACACGAGGTTACATAGTCTTTTGTTTTAGTAATTGTTTACTTTCGTGGTGGCAGTCAGCGAGAGAGAGGAGGGGCAGGTACGCAGGTATTGGTGGGGGGTCAGGCCGAACTCCTCCTTGAAGCGCGCGGCAAAGCGGCCGGGGGAGTCGTAGCCACAGGCGAGGGCGGTCTGAAGCGGCGTGAGCCCCTGTTGCAGCAGGGTGAGGGCGTGCCCCAGGCGTACCTGGGTCAGCACCTGGCGAAAGCTGCGCCCCTCGGCGGCCAGTTTGCGGACCAGAGAGGCGCGGCTCATGGCGAAGTGGGTCGCTACCGTCTCCAGCCGGTGATCAAGACCAGGCTCCACACTGAGGTAACGGGCCAGCCGTTCCCCCAGGGTCATGGTGGTGGCAGGAAAGAGCAGGCCAAGGCCCCCCGCTTCCCTGAGCTCGCCATAAAACCCTTGCAGCAGCTGGGTCTGGGCCGTCTCGCAGAGCTGCCGCTGCGCCATGGTGGTGACGAGATCGAAGCAGAAGGCGAGGGCCGACGTCACCCTGATGGCCGGTGGCTTGAGGAGATCGAGGGTGCTCTCTGCCAGCCACTCGGCCGGTGGCGGGGCCAGCAGGGTGAGCGCCTGGGAGCGAAACGTGCCCTGCTCCGGCTGGTTGACGAAGGTGAGCCGGTGACCCGCCGGGATCAGCAGCCAGCTCTCCTTGTCAAAGGAGAGGCGCTGCTCCCGCCACCACAGCTGCTTGCGGCCCTGCTGCACCCAGATGAGGGTCGGCGCGTAGATGAGCACCCGGCGCAGGGGCTGCTGGCGGATCCCGAAGTAGTGATTCAGTTGCAGCAGGGGCGTGCTCATCGGGCGGGCTCCTAGGGGGTGGTGAAGGTGGCGGTCAGGGTGGCCTTGCCAAGGGCCAGGCTGTTGAGCATGTAGCCTACCATGGCGGGCGGGGTGTTGGCCTTCACCTCCAGCGCCTTGGGCAGGGCCCAGACGGTGAACTGGTAGCGGTGCATGCCGTGACCGGCGGGCGGGCAGGGGCCGCCATAACCCTGGGTACCGTAGTCGGTGCCAAGCTCCAGCCCCTGCTTGATCTTGCCGGAGGCATTGCTCGGCAGCTCGCTCTGGCTGGCCGGCAGGTTCACCACCAGCCAGTGCCACCAGCCGCTGCCGGTGGGGGCGTCCGGGTCATAGGCGGTGATGGCGACGCTCTGGGTGCCGGCGGGCAGGCTCTGCCAGCTCAACTGGGGGGAGCGGTTCTCGCCGCTGCAACCAAAGCCGTTGAAGCTGAAGACCTTGTCCATGGGTTCACCCTCGCGGATGTCGGTACTCTTGAGGGTCATGGCGCCGGCGGGCAGAGCCGCGAGGCAGAACAGGGGCAGCAGCGGGATAATGGGGGATCTCATGATGGGCACTCCTTTGTGTGAATATGGCATTCACTCTAAGGGGGCTGGCTCAAAACAGAGTGCCCGTATGGCTCAAATTATGCCATGGAAACGGCTTTTGTGAGCTGTTCGGGGCTTTTGAGGGGCATAAAAAAACCGGCATCCTGGGATGCCGGTTTTTGGGAGAGGCGAGGGGCCTTAGCGCAGGATCATCTCGTCACGGCCCGGGCCGACGGAGACCATGGGCACCGGCACGCCCAGCAGGGCTTCGATGCGCAGCACATAGTCCTGGGCAGCCTTGGGCAGCTCGGCGAAGGTGCGGCAGGCGCTGATGTCTTCGCTCCAGCTCTCCATCTTCTCGTAGACGGGGGTGAGGGCGGCGGTCTGCGGCCAGATCGGGTTCTCGGTGTGGGCACCTTCGTAGGCCACGCAGATCTTCAGATCCGGCAGACCGGTCAGGCAGTCCAGCTTGGTCAGGGCCACTTCGGTGGCAGCCTGCAGCTCGACGCCGTTCTTGGTGGCGACGGCATCGAAGTAACCCACGTCACGGGGACGGCCGGTGGTGGCGCCGAACTCGTTGGTGATCTTGCGGAACTCGTCCTGGTTCTCCATGGCGGTCAGCAGGGTGCCGGTACCGACGGAGGAGCTGAAGGCCTTGGCCACGGCGATGACGCGCTCCGGGCGCAGGCCCGGCAGACCGCCACCGATGCCGGCGTAGGCGCCGGAAACGTGGGAGGAGGTGACCCAGGGGTATTCGCCGTAGATGAGATCACGGCCGGCACCCAGCTGGGCTTCGAACAGCAGGGTCTTGCCTTCGGCTTGCAGTGCCTTGAGGGGCATGCTGACGTTGCAGACGGCGTCCAGCCAGGGAGCGGACACTTCCAGCAGCCAGTCGGCCATCTCCTGGGCGGTCTGGGTGAATTCGAAGTCCGGATAGAGAGCCTTCATCTGCGGCAGTTTCCAGTCCAGCATGAACTGGATGCGCTCGACCAGCACGTCCGGCTGTTTCAGCCAGCCCACCAGGATCGCCTTTTTCATGACCCGATCACCGTAAGCCGGGGCGATGCCCTGACGGGTGGAGCCGTAGGCGCCGTCACCCAGGCGTTGCTCTTCCAGGGTGTCTTCCAGCGCGTGCAGCGGCAGGCAGAGGGTGGCACGGTCAGAGATGGCGAGCTTGGGAATGACGCCGGAGGCCTTGACCTCTTCCAGCTCGACGGTGAGCTTCTCGGGGCTGATCACCATGCCGGGGCCCAGCACGACCAGACAATCCGGGTTGAAGACGCCGCTCGGCACCTGGTGCAGCTTGAAGGTGCCCAGATCGTTGACCACGGTGTGGCCGGCGTTGTTGCCGCCCTGGAAACGAATACTGGCGCCAGCCTGGCCTGCCAGATAATCGACGATGCGGCCTTTGCCTTCATCACCCCAGTTAGCACCTACGACTACGATAGACGACATGACTCTTTCTCCTAAGACGTTAGGCGTCCATCCTAGGAGCCCCGTGAGGATTAGAAAAATTAATTATCTTTATAATTCCGATAAGGAAGCCATATAATTCCGGTGCCATTATCGACACCGCGCTCCCTTTCGTGGTGCCCGTGCCCTGGCGGCGCTGGCCTTGCCATCGACCTGGGAGAAGAGGAACCCCATGCTGGACATTCACTGGCTGCACACCTTCGTCACCCTGGCCCGGTTGCAGCACTTCGGCCAGACGGCCACCGAACTGCACATGACGCAACCCAATGTGAGCCTGCACCTCAAGAACCTGGAGCAGGCGACCCGGGTCAAGCTGGTGGAGCGCAGCCCGTTTCGCCTGACCCAGGCGGGGGAGCGGCTGCTGCAAAGCGCCGAGCGCGCCATCAACGAGTTGCAGCTCTGCCAGTCCGATCTCAATGCCCTGAGCCAGTTGAGCCAGGGGACGCTCGCCATCGCCGCCAGCGACATCATCTCGCGCCTGCTGCTCATCCAGCCGTTCCAGCGCTTCAAGCAGGCTTTCCCCGGCATCGACCTCACCCTGTTCAACACCACCTCGGATCAGGCGGCGGATCTGGTGCGGGCGGGCAAGGCGGATCTGGGCTTCGTGATGGCACAAAAGCGCAGCGAGCCGCTCTTCTACACCGAGTTGCAGCAGGTGACCTGGTGTGCCCTGGGGCACGGCCTGGCCCGCTGGCAGGCGCGGGCCAGCTCGGGGGAGAGCGATCCTCTGGACGAGCCGACCCTGATCCTGCTGGGGCACGACACCCGGACCCGGGCATTGATCGATCCCTCCCTGCCCCTGCTCGGCCTGCCGAGCTGCCGCATCATGGAGGTGGGGAGCGTGGATGCCCAGCTCGACTGGGCCGAGGCGGGTTTTGGCGTCGCCATCGTGCCGGATTTCTCCCTGCACCCCAGGCTCAAGCTGACCGCCCCGGTGACCCGGCTCACCGATTTTCCCGGTACCAGCCTGGGGTACGTGGTGCGCCAGAACCAGGTGCTGTCGCGGGCCATCAAGCAACTGCTGCACTGGGTGGAGGAGGAGATCCAGAATCCGGCGCTGCTGCTGGCGCCGTGACAGGCCAGGCGCCCGTTCCCCATAACCAAGAGGCCACCCCTGGGGTGGCCTCTTGGTTGGTGTTCATTGCCCGGCGGGGGCTGTGGTCTCCACCGCATGGTTGGGCGGGCTGGCCGGCATGGCCTGCGGTGATGGCGCCTCCAGCGGCGTTGCCGCCGAGGCGGGCGCCTCAAGCGGGGTCAGGGGATGGCCTGGCGCCAGGGTTGCGCTGCCCGGTGTGGGGGGCTTGGTCAGGGCCGGGGCCTGGTTAGTGGAGGCCGCCCCCGAACTGGTTGAGAGGGTCGCGGCGGCCGGCTGCTCCGGCAAGGTGTCGGACCCCTCCAGTGGCGCGGTGCCTTCCAGGGGGTCTATCCCATCGGTCGGTGTGGCCGCGCTGCTCGCCGGGGGCAAGGTCGGCAGGGCGCCCGAGGTGGCCCCGGCCCCGGATGCCGTGAGGGTGTCCGCCGGGAGGGTGGGCACGGCATCCAGCATGCCGGGATGGAGCAGGGCGATGCTGCCCGCCTGCATGCCTTCCCAGGTGAGGGTGGTCAGTGCCGGATGCAGTCGGGTGAACTGCTTGAGCCGCTCGTTCAGCACGTCCCGCAGGGTGCGCACCTCGCTCTCGGGCAGGCTGGCCAGCGCCACCAGTTCGGCGGTGACGGCGAAGGTGTTGACGCCGCTTGTCTGCCCCGGATAGAGGTTGGCGCCGATGCGGCTGCGATCGTAGTAGGGGTGCTGCTTGAGCAGCTTGTCCACCTGTTCCCCCTCGATGGGAATGAGGCGGGCCTGACAGCGGCCGGTGAGATCGCCGATGGCCTGATTGGGGTGACCGGCGACCACGAAGGCGGCATCCAGGGTGCCGTCACAGAGCCCCTCCAGCCGGTTGCCCGGGGAGATCACAGGCGGGCGACTGAAGTCGGCGACCCGCCACCCCATGGCATCGAGCAGGGCACGGCTGGTGACCCTGTCCCCGGAGTTGGGGGCGCCGACATCGACCCGCTTGCCCTTGATGTCGGCCAGGGTGGTGATGTTGCTGGTGGCGCTGGCAATCAGGGTCAGGGACTCCTTGTGGAGCCGCAACAGGCTGCGCAGCTGATCGTCCGGGGCCTGGCCCGCGAAGGGGCCGGTGCCGTGCACTGCATGGTAGAGCACATCCGACTGCATCAGGGCGAGCTGTACCTCTCCCTTGGCGAGGGCCGCCAGATTGGCGATGGAGCCCGAGGTACTCTGCACCGTGCAGTGCAGGCCGTGGCGGGCACTCTCCTCGTTGAGCAGGCGGCAGATGGCCCCCCCTGTGGGGTAGTAGACGCCGTTGAGGGCTCCCGTACCGATGGTGACATAGGCGGGGGAGGCGAAGAGGGAGGGCGCCAGCACGGCCGCAAGCCAGGGCAGGGCGGTACGTGACAGACGCAACAGGGCAGAGAAGGCGAATGGGCGCATAGTGGACCGAAACCGTGGCTGAACATGAGGAGGAGGCGGGCTCATCCGGTGATGAGCCTCATCTTATCCGTATCAGACGGGAAGCTGAACGGATTTTACCGCTTTCGCGCGCACCGGGCGGCCTGGGGCCGCCGCCCGGAACGGTTCGCTAGCGGGTCTGGAGAATGGCTTTCTCCATGCGGGCCAGGGCCTCGGTGAGACGGGCCCGGGTGCAGCCAAAGTTGAGTCGCACGAACTGGCCGTTGCCGAACTGGGCGCCGGGGGAGAGACCCACGCCCGCCTGTTCGAAGAAGGCGACGGGATCGTCCAGGCCCAGGGCGCTCATGTCGATCCAGGCGAGGTAGGTGGCCTGGTTGCGGGCCAGCTTGACGCCGGGCCAGCGGGCCACGGCCTGCTCGATCAGGGCCAGGTTGCCGGTCAGGTAGTCGAGCTGTTCATTCAGCCACTGCTCGCCCCCCTCATAGGCCGCCTCGGCCGCCACGAACCCCAGCAGATTGACGTCGGCGCTGATGCCGCGCATCGCCTGTTGCAGCTTGAGCCGCAGGCGGGCATTGGGGATCACGGCGAAGGAGCAGCACAGGCCCGCGATGTTGAAGGTCTTGCTCGGCGCCATCATGACGGCGGAGCGCTCGGCCGCCTCCGGGCTCAGGGCACCATAGGGGATGTGGCGGGCATCCTTGTCCAGCAGCAGGTCGCAGTGGATTTCGTCGGAGCAGATCACCAGGTTGTGGCGCTCGGCGATGGCGTCGATGGCCAGCAGCTCTTCCCGGGTGAAGACGGTGCCACCCGGGTTGTGGGGGTTGCACAGCAGCAGCAGATCCGCCGAGGGGGCCTGACGCTCAAGCTCTTCGAGATCCAGCACCCAGCGGCCTTCTTCCTCCACCACGGGGACGGTGAGCAGGGGGCGGTCATTGAAGCCCGGTGCCTGCAGGAAGGGGTAGTAGACCGGCTTGGGGGTGATGATGCCGCGCCCGTGTTGGCTCCAGGCCTTGCAGGCGAGATTGAGGCCCGGCACCACCCCGGGCAGGAAGACGAGCCATTCGGGCTGGATGGTCCAGCCATAGCGGCTGGCCAGACGCGATACGATCAGTTCGATGAGCCGGGGAGAGGGGCGCGAATAGCCGAAGATGCCGTGGGCGACCCGTTTGGTAAGGGCCTCCAGTACGGCGGGGGGAGAGACGAAGTCGGTGTCTGCGACCCACATGGGCAGGACATCCTGACCCTTGTATTTGTCCCATTTCAGGCTCATGGTACCGCTGCGATCTATTTCCCGGTCAAAATCAAACATGTTAAATCCTTGTACTGGCGCTGGATGGGCTTCCAATGTACGGACTTGGACGCCCCCCCGCAACCCTTGAGGTGGCTGTTGATAATGACATAAAATAGCCGCCGCCATACGCCAAGCCCGCCCGCATCTGGCTCCTTTTTTTCTTCCATATCAATGGTATCTCTATGAGTTTGCTGTCTGTTGCCCGCAAGAGGCCGGATCCCGTCTCTCTCTCGTTTCTCGCCGTGACCTTCATGACCGGGGTGGCGGTGGCGCTGCAGGTGCCGACCTTGAGCCTGTTTCTGGCCGAGGAGGTGCAGGTGCGCCCCTTCCTGGTGGGGCTCTTCTACACGGTGAACGCGGTGATCGGCATCCTCATCAGCCAGTGGCTCGGCCACCGCTCCGACAACAAGGGGGATCGCAAGCAGCTGATCCTGCGCTGCTGCTTTGCCGGCATCGTGCTCTCCCTGCTGTTTGCCTGGAACCGGCAGTACTGGTTGCTGGTGAGCCTGGGGGTGCTGCTGGCGAGCCTGACCGCCACCGCCAGCCCGCAGCTGTTCGCCCTGGCGCGGGAATACGCCGATAGCCGCAACAAACAGGCCGACATGTTCAGCTCGGTGCTGCGGGCCCAGTTCTCCCTGGCCTGGGTGATAGGGCCGCCCATCGCCTTCGCGCTCGCCATCGGCTACGGCTTTGAGGTGATGTATCTGGCCTCGGCGCTGGCCTATGTCATCTGCGCCTTCGTGGTGTGGCGCTGGCTTCCCTCCCTGCCGCTGCCGGTGATGGACAGCGAGGTGGAGCGGGTGAGCAGCTGGCGGGATCCGTCGGTGCGGGCGCTCTTCATCGCCTCCACCCTGATGTGGACCTGCAACAGCATGTACCTCATCAACATGCCCCTCTACATCACCCGCGAGCTGGGGCTGGAGGAGAAGCTGGCCGGTTTGCTGATGGGCACGGCGGCGGCCCTGGAGATCCCCTTCATGCTGCTGGCGGGCTACTACACCCGGCGCTTCGGCAAGCGGCCCATGATGCTGCTGGCGGTGCTGGCCGGGGTCGGTTTCTATGGCGGTCTCGTGACCCTGTCGAGCCAGCATGCCCTCATTGCGCTGCAACTGCTCAATGCCATCTTCATCGGCATCGTGGCCGGCATCGGCATGTCCTATTTCCAGGACTTGATGCCGGGGCGCGCCGGGGTGGCGACCACGCTCTTTTCCAACAGCATCCGCACCGGCTCCATCATGGCGGGGGCCATCGCGGGGACGGTGGCGGAGCTCTGGAGCTTCCACGGGGTCTTCATGGTGGCGGCGGCCCTGGCGCTGATGGCACTGGCCGCCTGCTGGCGGGTCCCCAACGTATAGGGGATGCAAAGGGGAGCCGATGTCCGGCTGTGCCGGCACCAGTGCCCCGGTCGTGCTGGGAAGAAGCGGCCTTACCTGGGGTTCTCTCCCTGGTATTCGATGCGCAGGCAGCGCAGCAGCAGCTCGGCCGCCGGCCCCAGCGCCTCCACCGAGGGGGTGAGCAGGTAGGTGTAGAGATAGCGCTCGTTGCCGCCGGTGAGGTCGAGCTGCACCAGCGAGCCCTCGGCGAGCTCCTCCTGCACCAGGTGGCGGGGCACCCAGGCGTAACCCATGCCAAGGCGCACCATGTTGAGCACCTCATGATAGTGGGTCGCCTTCCAGCCGGTGTCGTCCGCATCGTTCCAGTCCACCGAGCGGTGGATGGGGGGATGCAGGCTTATCTGGTTGTGGCTGGCCAGCACCTCGGCGGTGATGGGCTCTCCCTGCTCCGCAAGGGGGTGGCCCGCTGCGCACAGAGGAAGCAGACAGACTTCGTCCAGCGGCAGGCCGGTGCGATCCTGGGGCAGGTGCTCGGAGAGCATCAGATCTCCCGCCTGCAGCGCATTGAAGTGGCAGTGGATCCGCTCATGCAGGTTGATGCGGCAACCGCGGCTGCGGGGATAGAAGTGGGCCAGCGCCCGGTAGAGGCGCTCCCGCGGCTGCACCACGGACACATAGAGGTTGATCTGCGGCTCCCACTGCCGCTCCAGGTTGTTGGCCAGGTTCTCCAGCTCTTCCACCTGCTGGCTGAGCTGGCGCGCCCGCTTGAGGAAGATCTCCCCCGCCGGTGTCAGCACCGCCTTGCGTCCCCGCACCTCCAGCAGGGCCACCCCCAGACTCTGTTGCAGCTTGGCAACCGCATGATTGAGGGAGGATTGGCTCTTGTTCAGCGCCTCGGCAGCCTGGGCATAACCGCCGCAGTCCACCACCGCCTGAAAGATCCGCCATTGCTCAAACGTGCTCTTGGGACGAAACATAGTGCAACCTGTCTGGGGCCGATGGGATTCAACAAGGCGCGCCTTGGCACCCCCTCTTCACTGTAATCCCATCCGGTTGATTTGTTGATTTATTTGGGCTGGGCCACGAAGGTCTTGCCGCTCTGGCCCTGACTGTCACGCCCCATCAGGTAGAGATAGAGGGGCATCAGATCGGCCGGGGTCTTGAGGGTCTGCGGATCTTCCGCCGGGAAGGCGCTGGCCCGCATCCTGGTGCGGGTGCCGCCCGGGTTGAGGGTGTTGACCCGCACCCTGGTGTTCTCCAGCTCGTCCGCCAGCACCTCCATCATGCCTTCGACTGCGAACTTGGAAATGGCATAGGTGCCCCAGTAGGCGCGCCCCTTGCGGCCCACGCTGGAGGAGGTGTAGACGATGGACGCCTCGCCGTGCTCCTTGGCGGTCTGGCGAATGAGGGGCAGCAGCGCCTGGGTCAGCAGGAATTCGGATTTGACGTTGACCTGCATCACCTCGTCCCACTCCTGCTCCTGAATGTGTTCGAACGGCGACAGGGTACCGAGCAGCCCGGCGTTGAACAGCACGCCGTCGAGGCGGCCGAACTGCTGGGCGAAGGTCTCCGCCATGCCGCGGTAGTGGGCGGCAGTAGCCCCTTTCAAGTCCACCGGCACGATGGCGGGCAGGGGGTGACCGGCCGCTTCAATCTGGTCGTAGACCGCCTCCAGCTTGGCACTGGTACGCCCGAGCAGGATCACGGTGGCGCCGTGGGCCGCATAGGTGAGGGCCGCTTCGCGGCCGATGCCGTCACCGGCACCCGTCACCAGAATGACCTTGTCCTTGAGCAGATCACGGGGGGCCTGATAGTCGAGCATGTGGACTCCTGTTAACAATGCCTGGCGGCTTGGCGCAACGAATCGAGTGGGCAAGTGTACTGATCCGGCCCGGCAGTTGACCAGTATGAGACGGCAAAAATGTGAATAAAACAGGGCGATAGCATCGATCCCTCCGCCCTTGGCACGGGAGATGGCAGAGTTTTTGCGCGAGGGGGGCAAACTCCTTACTATGTGAAAAAACCGGACATTGAGCGGAGCATCAAGTGGCATTTTTGACCGAATACGGCCTGTTTCTGGCCAAGACCCTCACTTTCTTGCTGGCCATCGGCGCCGTCATCCTGATGGTGGCGAGCAGCCGCCAGCCCAAATCCCGCAAGGGGGAGCTGGTGGTGACCGATCTCTCCGGCGAGCTGGAGCAGGGGCGCCATCAACTGCAGGCAGCCCTGGCGGGCAAGGCCGAGCGCAAGCAGATGGAGAAGACCCGCAAGGCGGAGCACAAGGCCAAAGCCAAGGGGGAGGATGAGCGCAGCCGGCTGTTCGTCATCGACTTCAACGGCAGCATGGATGCCAAGGAGGTGGCCTCCCTGCGGGAAGAGGTGAGTGCCGTGATAGGCGTGGCCCGGCCCGGGGACGAGGTGCTGCTGCGCCTCGAATCCGGCGGCGGCGTGGTGCACGGCTACGGCCTGGCCGCCTCCCAGTTGCAGCGGCTGCGGGACAAGGACATCACGCTGACCGTGGCCATCGACAAGGTGGCGGCGAGCGGTGGCTACATGATGGCCTGCGTCGCGGACAAGATCCTGGCGGCGCCGTTCGCCATCGTCGGCTCCATCGGGGTGATTGCCCAGATGCCGAACTTCAACAAGCTGCTCAAGAAGCACGACATCGAATTCGAGATGCACACCGCAGGCCAGTACAAGCGCACCATCACCATGTTCGGCGAGAACGACGATCTGGGGCGGGAGAAGTTTCGCGAGGAGCTGAGGGCCATCCACGAACAGTTCAAGGCCTTCGTGGCCGAGCACAGACCCGGTCTCGACATCGACAAGGTGACCACCGGCGAGCATTGGCTGGCGAGCCAGGCCAAGCAGCTCGGACTGGTGGATGCGCTTTGCACCAGCGATGACTACCTGCTGGCCCAGGCCAGCCATCACAAGGTGGTCGGCATCCGCTACAGCAAACCCAGGAGCCTGACCCAGAAGCTTGGCAAGCAGGCGGCACTGGGGCTGGAGGCCGGCCTTGGCCGGCTGTGGCAGCAGAGCCCCTGGCGCTGAGAACCTGTTTCGAGCTTACTGCGAGGTCGTGATCAAGGCTCATGTGCTGCTCGGAATCCTCATGTGTATCTACACACTCCGGTTCCTGCGCTGCTCTTCACCTTGCTGACGATCTCTCGCTACAGCTCATGAACAGGTTTTATAGCTCAGTGCAAAGGACTAAAAAGAGAGCCGGGCATTGCCCGGCTCTCTTTTTTATTGCGTCGGCTCTGCAGGCCGATGGCGCACCTCAGCGCTGGAAGGGGTAGACGGAGCCGAGTTTCAGGATCTGGGTCAGCTCGTCCAGGGCGGTGCGGGTCTCCAGCACCAGGGAGGGGTCGCGCAGATCGTCCAGCGCCAGGCTGTCGCGATAGTGCTTCTCGACCCACTGATCCAGGCGGGCAAACTGGCTGTCGGTGATGAGGCAGGCCGGGTTGACCGCGGCGAGCTCGGTGTCGTTCATGGCGACCCGTAGGCGCAGACAGGCGGGGCCGCCGCCGTTTCTCATGCTCTGCTTCACGTCCATGTAGTGGACGTCCTTGATGGGGGTGCCCAAGGTCACCAGCCTGGCCAGATAGGCGGACACCGCCGGGTTGTCGCGGCATTCGGTGGGGGCGATGATCGCCATCTCGCCGGATGGCAGGGTCAGGATTTGGGTGTTGAACAGGTAGGATTTCACCGCATCCTGCACCGACACTTCGCTGGTCGGCACCTCGATGAAGTGCAGTTCCCCGTCGCCGAACTTGGTACGCACCTCGGCCAGCGCCGCCTCGGTATGGAGGAACGCCTGCTGGTGGAAGAAGAGCACGTTCTGGTTGCCCACCGCGATGACGTCGTTGTGGAACACCCCCTGATCGATCACGTCCGGGTTCTGCTGAATGAAGACCGCACTCTCATCCCCCAGGCCATGCAGGCGGGCGATGGCCTGGCTCGCTTCCAGGGTCTGGCGGGCCGGATAGCGTTTGGGGGCGGGCTGGGAGACGTCGAAGGCGCTGCGGCCATAGACGAACAGCTCGACCCCCGCTTCGCCATAGGCGCGGCACAGCCGGGTGTGGTTGGCGGCGCCTTCGTCACCGAAGTGGTCGTTCTCCGGCAGATGTTGGTGGTGATAGAAGTGGCGATCGTTGTTGAACACGGCCCGCAGGATGTGCCCGGTCACCTCGGGCTCCAGGGAGCGGTGGAACTTGTTGGTCAGGTTGGCGGGGGTGAAGTGAATGCGGCCATCCTGGGTGTCGGCGCTCGGGGAGACGGTGGCGGCGTTGGCAGTCCACATGCTGGAGGCGGAGTAGCAGGCGGCCAGCACGGCGGGGGCCTGTCTGGCCGCCTGGGTCAGGACGCTGGCATCGTTGCCGGTGAAGCCCAGGCGGCGCAGGGTCGCGAGATCCGGTCTCTCCTGTGGCGCCAGCACGCCCTGCACCATGCCGAGGTCGGTCAGCGCCTTCATCTTGCGCAGCCCCTGCTTGGCCGCTTCCTTGGGGTTGGAGGCCTCTTTGGCGTTGCTCTGGGAGGCGACGTTGCCATAGGAGAGGCCGGCATAGTTGTGGGTGGGGCCGACCAGGCCGTCGAAGTTGACCTCGAAGTGCTTCATGATCACATCCTTTCGATTTTTATATGGGGAGCGGTTCCTTCCGCGCACAAAGCTGCGGTGTGCGGCCATTATAAAGAGATTTCATCCTTTGTAACAAGCTGATAACCAGAATGGGTTTTTATGTCACAAGGGTGGCTGGATATGTCATTTCCAATCTAAAAAAGGGGGGGATATAGCATAAAAACAAAAAAGCGGTTGCTTCCCGCGCCCCGGCTTCGCATTAATAAATAAAGCAGCAGGGCGGTTCGGGCTGTCGGGCAAATTGACCCGCAAGATTGCTTTTTCCCGTCAAATCTCTTATACAGCCCCACAAAACCGCACGCCAACCCCGTCGGGTGCAATGAGGATAATAGTTACAGCATGGGCAAATCACTGGTCATCGTGGAGTCTCCGGCCAAGGCCAAGACCATCAACAAATATTTGGGCAAGGACTACGTGGTGAAATCCAGCGTAGGCCACGTGCGCGATCTGCCGACCAGCGGCAGCGCCAGCACCGAGCCCAAAAAACCTGTCATTCGCGGCATCAAGCTCAGCGAATCCGAGAAGGCGGCCAAGGATCGCAACGCCCTGTTCTCAAGGATGGGCATCAACCCAACCGCAGGCTGGCAGGCCAACTACCAGATTTTGCCCGGCAAGGAAAAAGTGGTCAGCGAGTTGCAAAGTCTGGCCGCCAAGGCCGACACCATCTATCTCGCAACCGACTTGGATAGAGAGGGGGAAGCGATCGCCTGGCACCTGCGCGAGATCATCGGTGGCGACGACAGCCGCTACAAGCGCGTGGTGTTCAACGAGATCACCAAGAGCGCCATCCAGGAGGCGTTCGCCCAGCCGTCCGAGCTGAACATTCATCGCGTCAACGCCCAGCAGGCCCGTCGTTTCCTCGACAGGGTGGTGGGCTACATGGTCTCCCCGCTCTTGTGGAAGAAGCTGGCCCGCGGCCTCTCCGCCGGTCGGGTGCAATCCGTCGCGGTGCGCCTCATCGTCGACAAGGAGCGCGAGATCAAGGCGTTCGTGCCGGTGGAGTTCTGGGATCTCAACGCCGACCTGCTCACCGCCGAGAAGAGCGAGCTGCGCATGGAGGTGGTCAGCCGCAACGGTGCCGACTTCAAGCCGGTGACCCAGGCCGAGACCTTCGCCGCCGTGGCGGCCCTGGAAGGGGTCGACTACAAGGTGGTCAACCGGGAAGACAAGCCGACCGGCTCCAAGCCGTCCGCTCCCTTCATCACGTCCACCCTGCAGCAGGCGGCTTCTACCCGTCTGAGCTTCGGGGTCAAGAAGACCATGATGATGGCCCAGCGTCTCTATGAAGCGGGTTACATCACCTATATGCGTACCGACTCCACCAACCTCAGCAAAGAGGCGGTGGATGCGGTGCGGGAATACATCGGCGAGCAGTATGGTGCCGCCTACCTGCCGAGCGAGCCGAACCTCTACGGCGCCAAGGCCAATGCCCAGGAGGCCCACGAGGCGATCCGCCCCTCCAGTGTCCAGGTGACTGCCGAGATGCTGGAAGGGATGGAGCCCGATGCCATGCGGCTCTATGACCTCATCTGGCGCCAGTTTGTCGCCTGCCAGATGACCCCGGCCCAGTACGACTCCTCCACCCTGACCGTCAAGGCAGGGGAGTTCGAGCTCAAGGCGCGCGGTCGCACCCTGCGCTTCGCCGGCTGGACCAAGGCCCTGCCGCCCATGGGCCGCAAGGGTGAAGACAGCCAGCTGCCGGCGGTGACCGTCGGCGAGGTGCTGAAACTGGTCAAGCTGGATCCGCGCCAGCACTTCACCAAGCCGCCCGCCCGCTTCACCGAAGCGGCCCTGGTACGCGAGCTGGAAAAGCGCGGCATCGGCCGTCCGTCCACTTACGCCTCCATCATCTCCACCATCGTCGACCGTGGGTATGTGCGGGTCGAGAGCCGCCGCTTCTTCGCCGAGAAGATGGGGGAGATCGTCACCGACCGCCTGGTGGAAAACTTCGTCGAGCTGATGAACTACGAGTTCACCGCCAAGATGGAAGACAAGCTCGACGGCATCGCCGAGGGGAGCCTGGAGTGGAAGAAGGTGCTCGACGCCTTCTACGCCGAGTTCACCCAGGAGCTGGAGCAGGCCGACAAGCCCCATGAAGAGGGGGGCATGCGTGCCAACCAGATGGTGCTGACCGATATCGACTGCCCGGATTGTGGCCGCAAGATGGGTATCCGTACCGCCACCACCGGCGTCTTCCTCGGCTGCTCCGGCTATGCCCTGCCGCCCAAGGAGCGCTGCAAGAAGACCATCAACCTGGTCAGTGCGGACGAGTTCGTCTCCGCCACCGACGGGGACGAGGCGGAAACCGATGCCCTGCGTGCCAAGCATCGCTGCGGGATCTGCGGCACCGCCATGGACGCCTACATCATCGACGACAGCCGCAAGCTGCACGTCTGCGGTCGCAACCCGGATTGCGATGGCTACGAGGTGGAGCAGGGGCAGTTCAAGCTCAAGGGCTACGAAGGGCCGAGCATCGAGTGCGATCGCTGCGGCTCCGAGATGCAGCTCAAGAACGGCCGCTTCGGCAAATACATGGGTTGCACCAACGAGAGCTGCAAGAACACCCGCAAGATCCTGAAAAATGGCGACATTGCACCGCCGAAAGAGGATCCGGTACCCCTGCCCGAGCTGAAATGCACCCAGTCCGACGCCCACTTCGTGCTGCGGGATGGCGCCGCCGGCCTCTTCCTGGCCGCCAGCAACTTCCCCAAATCCCGCGAGACCCGTGCGCCCCTGGTGGAGGAGCTCAAGCGCTTCCGCGATCGCCTCTCTCCCAAGCACCAGTACCTGGCGGATGCCCCGGCGTCAGATCCTGACGGAAACGCCTCCGTGGTGCGCTTCAGCCGCAAGACCAAGGAGCAGTACGTGATGACCGAGGTCAACGGCAAGGCGACCGGCTGGACAGCCCATTACGACAACGGAAAATGGCAGGAGAGCCTGCCCAAGGCGAAGAAAGCCTGATGGCGACGCCGCTCACAGCATGATGAAAGAGGCCCCTTGCGAGGGGCTTCTTTGTTGGTGGATGGCGATATACTGGAATAGCTGCATGGATGGCAGCGCAAGACAGGGAGTTGTCATGGAGATACATGAAATACAGCCGGGCATGACCTGCCTGACCCGTGAAGGAACCGCCTATGTGCTGGAGGTGGACAGACAGAGTCTGCTGGTGCTCTTGCAACGGGAGGATGAGACCATCCCGGTACAGGTGCGCAGCGATGACATTCTGGGGCCCATTGCCGGCGACTAGGGAAGGAACGTGACGGAGGGCGACCACAGAGGCCCTCCCTTTGTTGCAAGAGCCCCCATCCCTTCGGGGCGTGCCAGCCTCGTCAGAAGGGAACCAGAAAGAGCAGCTCGGCCAGGTCGGGCTGCCACTGCCACTCCCGCATCCTGACCCGCCCGCCAATCACGGGCACCCCCTCCTCCTGCAGCAGCCCCGCTTGCTTATCAAAGCCTGCGGATCCTTTTGGCAGCGAAATGGTGCCTGCCGCCCCCAGCACCCGATGCCAGGGCAGCACCTTGTCGGTTTCCCGCAACACCTTGCCCACCAGTCGTGCTCGTCCGGGCAGGCCCGCGAGATCCGCCACCTGGCCGTAGCTCACCACGCGGCCGGGGGGGATCAGGGCCAGGATCGCCTCGATGCGGGCCGTCTTGTCCAGGGGGGGCGCTTTCGTTCTCATGATGATGGCTCGTCAAAAACAGCAGAAGCGCCATTGTGGCGCTTCTGTCATGGGGCTTGCAATCTGTCAGCCGAAGGTCTGGCTCAGTCCCCTGAGCTCGCGGGCCCGCCTGAGCAGCTCCTGGCTGGAGTCGTCCACCGCCTGGATCTTCTGGCTGTTGGCGCGGGAGTATTCGGAGATCTGGTGGATGTTGCGGCTGATCTCCTCCACCACCACCTGCTGCTGCTCCGCGGCGGCGGCGATCTGGGTGGAGAATTCGGTCACCTGATCGATTTCCCCCAGCACCAGGTGCAGGTTGCCTGATCCCTGGCGGGTCATCTCGACACATTCCCGGGTCTGGGCCAGGTTGTCCTGCATCATGCCCTGCCAGCGCTCCAGGGTGTGCTGGATCTGGCTGATGCTGCCCTGGATCTGCTCGGTCGCCTTGTGGGTACGGGTCGACAGGGTGCGCACCTCGTCCGCCACCACCGCAAAGCCGCGCCCTTGCTCGCCGGCACGGGCGGCCTCGATGGCGGCGTTGAGGGCCAGCAGGTTGGTCTGCTCGGCGATGCCCTGGATTTCACCCATCACGCTGCCAATGCGCTCCGACTCGCTGGCGAGCTCCACCGCGGAGTGGAAGGCCTGCTCCGCCTGGCTGGCCAGCCTGGTCATCTGCTGCTGGGTCTGGTCCAGCTGTTCCACCGTGCTCTGGCAACTGCTGCGCGCCTCGGTCACCTGGCCGTTGGTGTCCTGGATGTTGCGGGCAATCTCGTGGGCGGTGCTGGCCATCTGGGTCATGGCGGCCGCCATCTGCTGGGTCTGGGCATCCTGCTCGTTGATGTCGAGGAAGGCGCGGTGTGAGGAGTCCTGCAGATCGGTTGCCAGGGCCTGAAGCGGATGGGTGGCATCGTCGACCCGCCCCAGCACGGTGCGGATCCGGGCCTGCAGCATCTTCAGGTGAAAATCGGCGATGGCACCCGGGGCATCCCCCGAATAGACCAGCCGGGTCAGGCTGTCATATTGCTGACCGAGCTGCCTGAGATAGCGGGGCAAGGCGATGAGCTCGCGCCAGTAGGCGCCCGCAATGACGAGGGGGGGAAGCAGCATCAGCAGCGCGGTGAGGGGGCCCTGGGTGAGGGCGGCCCAGACCAGCAGCGCCAGCAGCGGCAGGCCGAGCATCAGCGGCCTGAAACGGCGCAGCGAGGGGCGAGCCGGGGTGCCCCGTTGCTCGGCCGAAAGCAGGGCCCGATAGGCCTGGGCGGCAGCCTGTTTGAGCTGGGGGTCGGGCTTGCAGCGCACCGACTGGTAGCCGCTTATCTTGCCGTGCTCGTAGATGGGGGTGACGTAGGCGTCGACCCAGTAATAGCGGCCATCCTTGCAGCGGTTTTTCACCACTCCCCGCCAGGGGTTGCCCTCCTTGAGGCGATCCCAGAGGTCGGCGAAGGCGGCCTTGGGCATGTCGGGGTGGCGAACCAGGTTGTGGTTGTGGCCGACCAGTTCATCGACCTGGTAACCGGCGATGCGGCAGAAGGCGGGGTTGGCGTAGGTAATGACGCCGCGCAGATCCGTGGTGGAGACGAGTTGCACGTCGGCGGGAAATTCCACTTCACTGTCCACGACCTGGGCGTGTTTGCGGGCCATAAGGGTAAGCTCCGATCTGTTTGCTGATTGTTATTGTGGCGGAACCGCAGGGAGGTGCATCCCCTGTCTGGTTTCATCGGGGGCCTTATTTTGCCAACAAAGGCAGATGAAAAGTAGGGGCTAGGTTGGGTTTTTGTTGTCGATGGGTAAAAAAACGGCGACCAAAAGGTCGCCGAAAAGAAAAAGATAACACTACCTCTGTGGCACCCGGTAACGCACTTGCAACTGGTCGAGGATGTGCAGCTGGCCGGGCAGACGGGCGACGAAGTGCTCCCACACCTTGCGGGCGGGAGTGCTCCAGGCCACCTCTGCCGTGGCCAGCATGCGCGGGAACAACATGTAGTCGAGACGATCGCGAGAGGTGATCAGTTCCGACCACAAGGGGCTCAGCACCCCCAGGATGTTATCGTTGGCATGGAAATCGGCCGGGGCAGGATCGCATGCATACACCTGCGCCAGGTTGAGGGTACCCGCCCAGTAGAGTCCCGGCTCGTGGATGTCCTGACTCCAGGCGAGATCCAGATAGAGGTGCTGGGCAGGCGCCATCACCACGGGGTAACCGGATGCGGCGGCATCCAGGCCGGCCTGGAAGCTGGTCCAGGCGAAGACGGTGGCCTCCCGGCTCACCTTGTCACCGTGCAGTATCTCCTCCCACCCCAGCATCTGCTTGCCCTTGCGGGCCAGGTATTGCTGGCAGTGGCGCAGCAGGTGCCCCTGCAGCTCGCGGCAATCCTGATACCCCTGCTCGGCCATCAGCTGCTGGCAGGCGGGACTGTCGGTCCAGACGCCAGTGGGCACTTCGTCCCCCCCCATGTGAACCTGACTCCCGGGGAAGAGATCGCACACCTCGTCCATCACGGCGTCCAGGAATCGATAGGTGCCGGGCAGGGACGGGTTAAGCACGTTGTCGTCGAAATATTGCACCGAGAGGTAGCGGGAGCGGTCTGCCTCTTCCACCAGCAGCTCGGGTAGCGCCTTGATGGCGGCGTGACAGTGCCCCGGGATGTCTATTTCCGGAATGATGGTGATGCCAAGCCCGGCGGCGTAGGTGACCAGCTCGCGCACCTCGCTCTGGGTGTAGTAACCGCCATAAGGGTCGGGGCCGCCGCTCAGCTGGGGCCCCACCGCCAGGCCATGGCCGCGCCAGGCTCCCACGGCGGTCAGCTGGGGGAAGGCCTTGATCTCCAGGCGCCACCCCTCGTCGTCGGTCAGGTGCCAGTGGAAGCGGTTGAACTTGTAGAGGCTCATCTGCTTGAGCAGGCGCTTGAGGGTGGCGATGGAGTGGAAGTGGCGGGCACAGTCGAGGAAGATGCCGCGAAAACCGAAGCGCGGTGCATCCCGCACCGTCAGGCAGGGCAGGCTCTCTCCGTGTTGGAGCGCCCACTGGGCCAGGCTCACCAGCCCGTGGCGCCAGCCCGCCTCGCCGGCGGCCCGGATGACGATCTCCTCAGGGGTGATGGTGAGCTCATACCCCTCGGGGGGAAGTGTCGCCTCGACGAGGTGGATCTCCGCATCGTGATCCTGGGTCAGGGCCAGGCCAGTCAGCTCGTTGAAATGGGCGAGCAGGGAGGCGAGGGGAACGGGACCGTCGACGTGGGCCCGCTCGGCCAGCCGGAAGTTGCCTTCTGTATAAATCAGGTGGGCGGGCTGGGGCACGAGGCCGTTGATGGCCTCCACCGGTGGCAGATCGGGGCCCGGGGAGGGCGGGTTGGTCAGGCCAAGGTCTTCCCCCTCCAGCACCAGGGGCTGCAGCTGTCCCTTGCTCTCCAGGCTCAGGAAGAAACCCTTGGGCATATCGGAGTCATGCTTGAGCGGGGTGTTGCGACAGCAGAAGCGCAGCTCGCTCACCCCCTCGTGGGGCACCATGACCTTGTAACTGCCGCTCTGGCGCTCCAGAGCGCCCCCTTCGATCGAGTGGGGATCGATCTGGCGGGCGAGGCAGAAGTGGAGTTTCCAGGGGGCTGCTGGCAGTTGGCTCAGGGTGAAGCGAAACCAGACATCGTCACCGTCACGGTGATCGACCCGGGTGTGGATCAGGGGTGCGGACATGGGAATTCCTCTGATGGGGTGAAGGAAACGGGAGCCTGTCCCGCAGGTGTTGTCGGCCCGGCAAGGCTCAGGGATGCAGACATGGCAGCGCCTCCGTCCTGGCAAACAGGATGGCCCCCTCCAGCGCGTCGCGCTTGGGGGCGACCAGATGGAAGTGGCCCAGACGGGGGGCGAGGCGCGTGCCGATGCCGCCCAGCAGGGCGATCCGGTCTGCCCCGAGCTGGGTCATGCCCTCCAGCAGCATGCCGAGCTGGGCACAGGTCTCATCCAGCAGGGCGGTGGCGAGATCGTCCCCGTCGCTCGCGGCATCGAACACCCAGGGGGCGAAGCGGCCATAGTCGGCCGGGATGGCGCGCGCGGCCCAGCGCACCACCTCGGCCTGATCCCGCTTGAAGTGATCCATCAGGCGCACCGCCAGGGTGCTGGGGGGCAGGATGCCGTCGTGGCAGAGCAGGGATTGCTGGATGGCGCGCAGCCCGAGCCAGGCGCCGCTGCCGAGATCCGAGACGGGGAATCCGCGACCCGAGCAGGTGCGAAGGCGTCCCTCCCGGTAGATGAGCCCCGCCGAGCCGGTGCCCGCGATCAGGATGGCCCCCTCCTGGCCGTCGAAGGCGCCGAGGCAGGCACCAAAGGCATCGGAGGTGAGCTTCACCCGCGCAAACGGGAAGGGCATGGTCAGCATGGCGTGGTAGCAGTCGGCGAGCTCGGCGGAGGCGAGTGCGAGCCCGACTCCCATCCGCTGTTCGCTCTCCCTGGGCAGACCCGCGTCGATGCGGGCCTGATCGATGGCAGCCAGCACATGGCTGTGGGCGAGGGCGATGCCCAGCTCCAGATTGGAGCTGGCGGCGCGCCCCTCGCCGAGCAGCTTGCCTGCGTTGTTGCGAATGCGGGCCCGGGTGTGGGTGCCGCCGCCATCCACCCCGACCCAGAACTCAATCATGGGGGCCTCCCTGCGCGCTTTGCCAGGTGACGGCCAGGGTAAACCTGGCTGGCGGTATGGAGGATCCAGGGCTCTCCCCGGTGCCAGTGATGTGTGAACCGCTCTCAATCATGGTGGCCTCCTTGTGCGCTCTGCCAGGTGATGGCCAGGGCGAACCAGGCGGCGTGCGGGATCCATTGCTCCCCCCAGCGCCAGTTCTGATCCAGCCGATCCTTGTACGCCTCTGGAATAAAGGCCACGTCATTTTCGTCATCGAAGCCGGCGGTGATGCCGTTGCAGATCCCCCCCTGCGCATTGGGGTAGCCGGCGGTGTATTCCGGGTTGTTGATGCCCTGACCCGCGAGCATGCAGGCGTTGAAGGGGTTTCTCCCCAGGATCCAGTCGAGCTGCTGCTGGCCGAAGGTGCGCAGCAGTGCGCTCTGCCCGGGCAGGTGCTGTGCGGCAGCAAATGCCATGGTGGCCAGCGATGCCAGCCGGGCGTTCTCCCCCTGCCACCAGTAACCGGATTCGTTGTGGTGGGGCATGAAAAAGCTCACCCGGGGCGCCTCATCGACCCCTTTCACATACTGACGGGCGAGAGCGAAGGGATTGCCTGCCCGGGCCGCGAGGGCCAGCTCGGCGGCCAGGGCCTGTTCGGCGACGGTCCGGGCCGCCCACTGGCGCGCCGGATCCGGCTCGATGGCGAGATACTCCAGCAGCGCCAGCACCGGCAGGCCCGCCTCGGCGGCGTGGTAGTAGGGACGAGAGCCATCGTCGTTGGCGGCCCAATGGTGGCCGAGATCGGGGTGGGCGCGCTGGCGGGCGCACAGCCGGCCGGCCCGATCCCGTGCCTCGGCGAGCCACTCGGCGCCCAGCGTTCTGGTGAGCTCGACCGCCGCCAGCAGGGCGCAGTAGTCGTCGATGATGTTCTCGACCCCGTCATCCAGGTAGGCGAGGTTGTGCTCGCGCAGGTGCAGGTAGCCGCGTCTGGCCGCGTCGGCGTACTGGCTTGTGTCAAGGTCGCCGCCAATCGGTTCCCGGGCGGCGCGGGCCAGGGCGGCGATGGCCATGCCGCCCCCCTGGCGAAAACCCGCCTGCCAGCGGGCGGACTTGATCCCCTGCTGGGTCGAATAGGCGCACAGCTCCCGCTGCTCGGGATCCTTGCTCCACTTGTCGAACAGGGTCATGTAGAAAAAGCCGCTCTCGTCCTGCATCCGGCAGAGAAAATCCGCCCCGTGCAGCCCCTCGTCATTGAGCCGTTTACACAGGTTCATCCCGTCGATATCGCGACGTGTCGCCAGGAGTTCCCGGCACTTGAGCAGGGACCAGACCACCATGGGGGTCTGCTGGGGATTGAGGTAGTTGGCGTAGGAGAGGTGACTCAGGTACTTGCTCATGTCGCCGCTGGCGTCGAACCAGCCGCCATGTACGTCCCGGCGCTGATCGGTGCCAAAGAGGCGTGCCCTGCGGTCCGCCCGGTCGAAGGTGCCGCTGGCGCGTTGTCCCTTGAAGTAGTGGATGACATCGGAGAGGCAGCGGCGCGCCAGCAGCCCCCGGTCGATGGCAAAGGGGGTGGAGCGCACCAGGCGCTCCTGCGCTTCCGTGGTCACGACGGCCTCCAGCCGGTAGTGGCCGGGCTCGGTGAAGGCGGAGAAATCGGCCCGCCAGTAGTGGCGCCCCTGCCAGCCGGGGACGCATCCCGCCGCCACCAGCGGCGTCTCCAGCAAAAGGTGGTCGTCCTGCTGGCGCAGCAACCTGACGTGGCCGCGGATATCGAGGTCGGCGCCGCACTGCAGCAGGGCGCTCTTCTCCCCGTGACATTCGTAACCCACCTGGTTGATCAAAAGTTCCATCAAGGTCTTACTCCGAAGGCTCGCCCCTGGCGGGCGAGGCTCATTGCGGGGCCTTGCGGCCCCGACGCGAGGCATGGCCGGGCGACGGCGCCCGGCCGCGGGCCTGCTTACCCCTGTTCGTGGAGGTAGCAGCGCACGAAGTGGTTGTCGGCGAGCCGGGTCACCGGGGGCAGGCTCTCCTTGCAGCGGGCCATGGCCTGATGGCAGCGCCCGGCAAAGGGACAGCCACGGGATTCCGGGGTCCAGAGCGGGATCTCCCCCTTGCGGCCTCCCTCCAGCTCGGCGTGGATGCTCTTCTCGGGATCCGGCACCGCCGAGATGAGCAACTGGGTGTAGGGGTGCTGGGGGTGGTGCAGGATCTCGTCCACCTCTCCCCACTCCACCATGTGACCCACGTACATCACCGCCAGATCTTCCGCCACGTAGCGGGCGGTGGCGATGTCGTGGGTGATGTAGAGCATGGAGACGCCGAGCTCGTTCTTCATCTGCTCCATCAGGTTGAGGATGCCGATGCGAATGGAGACGTCGAGCATGGAGGTGGGCTCGTCCGCCAGCACCACTTCCGCCTCCACCGCCAGGTTGCGGGCGATGTTGACCCGCTGGCGCTGGCCGCCGGAGAGCTGGTGCGGGTACTTGGCCGCGGTCGCCTTGGCGGGAGTCAGTCCCACCTTTTCAAGGAGGCCATAGACCATGTCGGGCAGATCCCGCTTGTCGCTCACCTTGCTGTGCAGCAGCAGGGGGCGGGCGATGTGGTGGTAAATGGTGTGGGTCGGATTCAGTGAACCGAACGGATCCTGCCACACCATCTGTACGCTCTGGCGATAGTCCAGCAGGGCGGTGCCCTTGTTGAACTCCTCCAGATCCCGGCCACGGTAGAGGATGCGGCCGTTGGAGAGCTTGTACATCTTGGCGATGATCTTGGCGATGGTGCTCTTGCCGGAGCCGGATTCCCCCACCACTGCCAGGGCGCGGCCCCGGTGCAGGTTGAAGGTGATGTCGGACAGCGCCCGCATCTTGCCGCTCTTGATGGCGTTGGAGTTGACGGCGAAGTCCTTGTAGAGGTGCTGGACCTCGATGATGGGCGCGTCGGTTTGGGCGATTTGCATGACAGACATCCTTAACAGCCAGCGGCCTTGTCCAGATGGATCGGAAGATCCGGTTGTTCCTCTGCTGCCTCATGAAGGTGACAGGCAGCCTGTTGGCCGGGCCGGATCTCGGCCAGCCGGGTGTATTCCTGGCGGCAGCGCTCATGCACCTTGGCGCAGCGTGCCTGGAAGCGGCAGCCCACCGGCACCTCCAGCAGATTGAGTGGGCTGCCAGGGATCCCCTCCAGCACGGTCTTGGGCCCGTGCAGGGGCGGGAAGGAGTTGCCAAGGCCCCGGGTGTAGGGGTGCAGGGGCGCGGTCAGGATCGCCTTGGCCGGCGCCACCTCCACCAGTTCCCCCGCGTACATGATGCCGATGCGATCGCAGAACTCGACCATGAGCGAGAGGTCATGGGTGATGAAGAGGATGGAGAAGTTGAACTTCTCTTTCAGGGCATAGACCTTCTGTAGGATCTCCCGCTGCACCACCACATCGAGCGCCGTGGTGGGTTCGTCCATGATGAGCAGCTCAGGGTTGAGGGCCATGGCGATGGCGATCACCAGCCGCTGGCGCATGCCGCCGGAGAACTGGTGCGGGTAGTCCTTGAGCCGGCTCGGGTGGATGTCGACGATCTCCAGCAGCTCCTGGGCGCGCTTGATCGCCTCATAGCGGGTCATGCCGGGGTTGTGGGCCAAGAGCACGTCGCAGAACTGCTCCTCCATGCGCAGCACGGGGTTGAGCGCATTCATGGCGGACTGGAACACCACGCTCGCCTGGCGCCAGCGGTAGCTGCGCAACCGCTCGTCATCGAAGCCGAGGATGTTCTCTCCCTTGAACAGGATCTCGCCGCCGCTGATGTAGGCGGGCGGCTTGTGCAGCCTGGCCACCGAGAAGGCGACCGTGGACTTGCCGCAGCCGGACTCGCCGGCGAGGCCGAACACCTCACCCGGCATGATGTCAAAACTGACCGAATTGACGGCGCGCACGTCGCCGCTCTCGGTGATGTAGTCGACGCAGAGCTGGCGCACCGACAGCAGGGGTTGTTGCGGCTTCATGCTGTCTTCTCCTGAGCTGTGATGGGAGTGGCAAGCTGCTTCCAGCGACGCAGGCCCTTGTGGGAACGAAGCTGCGGGTTGGCGATTTCGTCGATGGCGAAGTTGAGCATGGCCAGACCCGCCCCCAGGGTGGCGATGGCGAAGCAGGGGGCCAGGATCTCCCACCAGGCGCCCACCAGGATGGCGCTGGAGGTCTGGGCGTTGTAGAGCATGATGCCCCAGCTCACGACGGTGGGGTCGCCAAGGCCCAGGAACTCCAGGGTCGCCTCGGTGACGATGGCGTAGATGATGGAGCCGATGAAGCTCACCCCGATGATGGAGATGAGGTTCGGCAGTATCTCCACCAGGATGATGCGCCAGGCCGGTTCACCCAGCACCTCGGCGGCGATGACGAACTCCTTCTCCCGCAGGGCCAGGGTCTGGGCGCGGATGACCCGGGCACCATAGGCCCAGGAGGTCAACCCTATGATGAGGGCGATCACCATGGGGGAGGCCTCTCCGATGAAGCTTGCCAGCACCAGCAACAGGGGGAGGTTTGGGATCACCAGCACCACGTTCATCAGGAAGGTGAGGCACTCGTCCACCACGCCGCCGAAGTAGCCGGCGGTGATGCCCACCGTGATGGCCAGGGCGCACACCAGCAGGCCTGCCCCGAAGCCCACCATCAGGGAGATGCGGGCGCCGTTGGTGAACTGGGCCCAGAGATCGTGGCCCATGCGGTTGGAACCCATCACCAGCTCCACGCTGGGGGGCTGGTGGGGGCGGGCGACCCGCTTGGTGGGTTCGTTGCTGGCGAGCAGCGGGGCGAACAGGGCCATCAGCACGAAGGTGACCACGATGGCGAGGCCGAAGGCGGCCTTCTTGTTGCCCAGCAGGATTTTCAAGATAGTCGGCATACGCATCTTATTTGCCTCCTGTACGCAGACGGGGATCCAGGAAGACGTAGAGCACGTCCGCCAGGAAATTGAAGCTGAGCATGGTGATGGTCATGATGAGCAGTTGCCCCTGGATGAGGGGGTAGTCACGGGCCAGGATGCCCTGATAGAGGGTCAGTCCCAGGCCGGGGTAGTTGAAGATCACCTCGGTGATGAGGGATCCGCCGATGACGAAACCGAGCGCCATGGAGAGGGCGGTAACGCTGGGCAGCACGGCGTTGCGGGCGCCGTAGTTGAAGATCACCCGGTTGCTGGAGAGCCCCTTGGCCTTGGCCATGGTGATGTAGTCCTCGCCCAGGAGGTTGATCATGTTGTTGCGCATGGTGATGAGAAAACCCCCTACCTGCACCGCGGCCAGGGTGCCCACCGGCATGATGGCGTGCAGCAGGATGCTCTTGATGTGTTCCCAGCCAAAATCGGCGGGGATCTCGGGGCTGTAGGCGTAGCCGATGGGCAGCCAGCCGAGGCTCACGCCGAACAGGAAGAGGGCGAGCAGGGAGACCACCACGGGGGGGATGGCCTGCATCACCAGGGTGAGCGGGGAGAGGATGCTGTCCATGCGTCCGCCCCGGTACCAGGCGGCGAAGATGCCGACGATGGAGCCGATGGAGAAGCTCAGAATGGTGGAGGTGCCCACCAGGAACAGGGTCCAGCCGATGGCGCGGCCGAGGACGTCGGCAACCGGTTGGGGGTAGTAGCGCACCGAGGTGCCGAGATCCCAGGTGAAGACGCTCTTCACATAGGTGAGAAACTGGGTGCCGATGGGGCCGTCCACGAAACCGAAGGTGGCTTTGAGGGCTTCCAGTGCGGCGGGTTCCATCATGGCGCCGGCCCGGGCAAACATGACGGAGACGGGGTCCCCCGGCATGGCTCTGGGTAGCAGGAAGTTGATGGTGGCGGCCACCAGGAAGGCGACCAGATAGAAGGAGAAGCGTCTAAGTATAAATCCCATGGTGATACCTTTTACTGCAAGCCTGCCCCGCGCCGGGCAAAGCTCCCCCAACCCCGGCAGGTGCGGGGGATGAAAGACATGGCGGGGAAGAGGGCCCCCCGCAGGGGGCCGGGGTGATTAGCTGTTTGGCTTGAGTGACAGCACGTGCAGCAGACGCTCCGGAGTGTCCGGGTGAACCTGCGGCTTGGCGACCGGGTTGTCGGCACTGAACCAGCCATTGAAGCGCTTGGTGCTGTATTCGTACCAGGTCGGGTTGTTGAACACCGGGATGATGGTCTGGTTGGCCCCGACACGCTCCTGGATGGCGAACATGATCTCCTTCTGCTTGGCCGCATCGGCGGTCTGGGTGAAGTCGTCGATCAGCTTGTCGAGCTCGGGATCCTTGTAGCGGGGCGCCGCGAAGCGGTTGCCGCGCTCACCCATGTTGCGGGAGTGGAAGGCGGTCTCGAAGTACTTGTGCGGGTTGGCACCGGCAAAGTAACCCTGCAGGGCGACGTCGAAGTCACCGGTGATCAGGGACTCGGTCCAGACGGTGGCTTCCGGGGTGGCGGTCTTGGCGTTCAGGCCCAGGGCCTGCAGGCCTTCGACCCCGATCTGGACGGTGTTGACCCAGTCGGTCCAGCCGTTCGGTACCAGCACCTTGAACTCGATCTTCTTGCAGCTCGGGGTGTCGAGGAACTTGTCGCCGTCACAGTCCTTGTAGCCCGCCTGTTTCAGCAGGGCCTTGGCCCCTTCCAGGTCGAACTTGTTGTACTTGCCGTACTTCTTCTCGACGTCCGGGTTGTCCCAGGAGGCGAATGCCTTGCCAAGCCCTGACGGGTACTCGTTGACGGTGGGGTAGCCGTAGCCTGCGATGTCCACCATGGACTGGCGGTCCATGGCCATGGAGAAGGCGCGGCGGAAGTTGATGTCGTTGAAGGCTTCGTGGTTGCCCGGGTTCTTGCTCTGGAAGTTGACGTTGAACGCCACTGTGCCGGAAGCGGGGAACCAGTACTTGTTGTTCTTGGGATCGTTGCCGACGTAGAGGCGCTCGATGTCCGGCACGAAGGAGCCGAACCAATCCACGTCACCCTTCATCACGGCGGCCAGTACCTGGTCGTTGGTGGCCATCTGCGGCATGCGCAGGCAGTCGATGGAGAGGCTGGCGTTGTCCCAGTAGTGCGGGTTGCGGCACTGGGTGTAGAGCTGGGCGGAGAAGTTGTCCACTTCGGTGAAGGGACCGGTCCCGACCGGCTTGTCGTTGGTGAATGCCACCGGGTCTTTCACCGACTTCCACTGATGCTCCGGCACGATGGGCACCAGCACCAGGTCGTTCACCACGTTGGTGTTGATCTCGGCCAGGTCGAATTTGACCTTGTGGTCACCCAGCTTCTCGACACCCTTGATCTGGGTCCAGATGGAGCGCTCGTCCAGCGCCTTGTTGGCCTTGACCAGGTTGAAGGAGAAGAGGATGTCGTCGGCGGTGAAGGCTTCACCATCGGACCACTTGACCCCTTCGCGCAGGTCGAAGGTGACGGATTTCAGATCATCGCTGAAGGCGTAGTGGGTGGCCAGACGATAGACGGGTTTGCCACCCTGCATATCGTTGAAGATCACCAGCGGCTCATAGATGAAGTGACGGGTGGTGTGGAGCAGACCCGCTTGCAGGAAGGGGTTGAAGTTCTTGACCCATGCGGTTTCCTGCTGGGCAACCAGTGTCAGCACCGTCTTGTTGTCGGCGGCCATGGCTGTGCCGGTGGCACCGGCAAGCAGAGTTCCCAGCATGACTGAGGTTGCGATTTTGGATACTTTGGCAAGCATATTTTTTCCTTTCTTATTGGTCTTCCATGGTTTTGGAATGGAGCACCGACATCGCATGCTTGGATACCGGCCCTCGCTGTTGGTCAGGTTTTGCACCCTTGTAGTTGTGTCGTCCAACGCCCTTAGAAAAGCAGAATTAACAGGAAAACAACAACCCTTCATTTCGTCGATATCGTAAAAATTGCACGGCGCACGTCATTATCGTCAAAATGCATTTTAAATCCTTTTAAATTATAAAGTTGCGTTAATTCTCACAAAGTAAAAAGTCTCCTTGCCACTCCCTGTGGCAACGATAATGTGAGCTGGATCGTGCTCGTTTTTTCCCCGTTGACACGGCTTATTTTTGTGCAGGAAACAAGCGGCTCATGTGGCAGGAGAGAAGTGTGCGCTGGTTCACGGGCGCGTGCGAAAAGAGGGAGGGGAGGGAGATCGGTGATGAGGGGCGGGACAGGGGATGACAGGGGGGCATGCAAGAGCCTGACGGGCGGCGGACATTAAAAAAGCCAGTCGGTGAGACCGACTGGCTTTGAGGGGGAGTGGCGTGATTATTCCACCAGGCTGGCCCAGAGGTCGTACTCGTCCGCTTCGTCGATGCGGACCTTGACCATGTCGCCGGGCTTGAGGCCGGTCTCGCCGTTCAGGTAGACCAGGCCGTCGATCTCGGGGGCATCGGCGGCGGAGCGGCCGGTGGCGCCCTCTTCGTCCACCTCGTCGATCAGCACCAGCATCTCTTTGCCCACTTTACGGGCCAGCTTGCGGATGGAGACCTGCTGTTGCAGCTCCATGAAGCGCTGGAAGCGCTCTTCCTGCACCTCGGCCGGCACCGGATCCGGCAGCTCGTTGGCCTTAGCACCCTCGACCGGGCTGTATTTGAAGCAGCCAACCCTGTCTAGTTCCGCCTTGTCGATGAAGTCCAGCAGCATCTGGAACTCTTCCTCGGTCTCGCCGGGGAAGCCGACGATGAAGGTGGAGCGCAGGGTGATCTCGGGGCAGATCTCGCGCCACTTCTGGATGCGCTCCAGGGTGCGCTCGACGGAGCCGGGGCGCTTCATCAATTTGAGGATGCGCGGGCTGGCGTGCTGCAGCGGGATGTCGAGGTAGGGGAGGATCTTGCCGTCGCGCATCAGGGGGATGACGTCATCCACGTGTGGGTACGGGTAGACGTAGTGCAGGCGCACCCACATGCCGAGCTTGGCCAGCTCTTCGCACAGGGCCACCATGCTGGTCTTGACCGGCATGCCGTCGTAGAAACCGGTGCGGTGCTTGACGTCCACGCCGTAGGCGGAGGTGTCCTGGGAGATCACCAGGATCTCCTTCACGCCAGCCTCTTTCAGGCGCTTGGCCTCGGCCAGTACTTCGCCGATGGGGCGGCTCACCAGATCCCCGCGCATGGAGGGGATGATGCAGAAGGTGCAGCGGTGGTTACAGCCTTCGGAAATCTTGAGATAGGCGTAGTGGCGCGGGGTCAGCTTGACGCCTTGGGCCGGCACCAGGCTGGTGAAGGGGTTGTGGGTGGGTTTTTCCACGTATTTGTGGACGTGGCCCAGCACCTCTTCATAGGCGTGGGGACCGGTGATCTCGAGCACCTTGGGGTGGATCTCGCGGATCTGGTTCTCTTTGGCACCCAGGCAGCCGGTGACGATCACCTTGCCGTTCTCGGCCAGGGCTTCACCGATGGCTTCCAGGGACTCCTGCACCGCGCTGTCGATGAAGCCGCAGGTGTTGACCACCACCAGCTCCGCATCGTCATAGCTGGGCACCACGTCGTACCCTTCGGTACGCAGCTGGGTCAGGATGCGTTCGGAATCGACCAGGTTTTTGGGGCAACCCAAGGAGACGAATCCTACTTTGGGGGCCTGTTTTGTGTTGGACATCGCTCAATCACTCTTAGGTGGCTCTTATTCAAGGGCGCGGATTTTACCGGAATGGCTAACCAAAAACTATACAGCCGACACGTCGGAAGCGAACAATCTCTTTGCCCGGGGACGCGGGGTGGGGCGGGCGTGACATGACCACGGGCAGGGAGGGGGCCGTCGCCGGTGCGGGCGGGATCACGATCCCTGTGCGCCGTCACCATTTGGCAGGAGGGGCAAAACGGGTGTCACTATACTCCCAACAGGCCTATCAGAAGGATGTGCGGGATGGAGAGTTCATTTGGTGAGAAAGTGCAGAACGTGCACGCCACCCTCAGGCAGCGGTTTGACAAGTTGAGCCGGGTGGCGATCGCCATCTACGACCCGCAGACGGACCAGCTCAAGACCTTTGCCCACAGCACGGACGGGGGCTCGCCGCTGTTGCAGTACGAGGTCAGGCTGAGCGAGGTGCCTTCCCTGCGCTACCTGGCCGAGCACCAGCAGCCCAGGGGGCTCGATACCCTGGATTCCCTGCTGGGCTCCCCCTCCGAGCACAGCCGCAAAGTGCTGGCGGCCGGGTACGCGTCGAGCTATACCGAGCCGCTGCTGCTCAACAGTCGCTTGTTCGGCTTTCTGTTTTGCGATGCCAAAGAGCCCGGTTACTTCGATGGCGCCATTTGCGGTGAGCTGGCGGCCTATGCCCAGATCCTGGCGGCCATCATCGCGGTGGAGTTCTTCTCCATCCAGACCCTGAACGTGGCCCTGACCACGGTGCGGGAGTTCAGCCGCTACCGGGACGAGGAGACCGCCAATCACCTGCACCGGATGTCGGCCTATTCGCGGCTCATCGCCCGGGAGGTGGCGGCCCATTACCCCTTGAGTGACGAGGAGGTGGAGTTCATTCACCTCTTCTCCGAGCTGCACGATATCGGCAAGATTGCGGTACCCGACGCCATCCTGCTCAAGCCGGGCAAGCTCACGGCCGAGGAGTACGGGGTGATGAAGACCCACCCCTTCAAGGGGCGGGAGATGATCGCCCTGATGATCCGCGAGTTCGGCCTGGACGGCATCCATCACACCGACATGCTGAAGAACATCATCGCCTACCACCACGAGCGTTTCGACGGTCAGGGTTACCCGGAAGGACTGGCGGGGGAGGCGATCCCCCTGGAAGCCCGCATCGTTGCGGTGGCGGATGTGTTTGACGCCCTTACCAGCGAGCGTCCCTACAAGCAGGCCTGGCCCCTCGAAACGGCCTTTGAATACCTCAAGACCCATGCAGGCAGCCAGTTCGACCCTGTCTGCGTCGCGGCGGCGCTGCAAAGCCGGGAGGCGTTTTGTGCCATCCATCGGCAATATCGGGATCCCGTGATCACCTGATTGCGCCCCTCTCTCCTCCCCGGTTTCTCCCGGATTCCCCAGGCCCCGTCATCTGATGGCGGGGCCTGGGGCCATTTCTCGTTTCATCGCCTTTTGGTGCATCCGGCGCCGGGGGTTGTTCTGCGGCATTGCGGCTTTGCGGCGGGGCAGGGCGCCGCGGTGAGCGGGGCGGCCAACGGGAGGATTGTCCGGGGTAAGGTCATAAGATTGCCTTATAAAGAGAGGAAATATATTAGCCATATGACTGGTATGAGGCCGCTGGCGGGCACGACATGGCCGGGACGGCGCCTCTGGTGGCCCGTCCCGTCGCGATGTCGGCTAGGTGGTGACACTTTGATCATTTCAATAATTCTTGTATAGTTGAAATGAAGCATTCAAGGGGGGAGACCCATGAACAAAGAGACGGCCACCAAGGTCTTTGAATCGCTGGCTTCCGGCATCCGGCTCGAGGTGTGGCGGCTGCTGGTCAAGGCCGGGCTGGAGGGGCGGGTCGCGGGGGAGCTGGCCGGCGAGCTCGACATCGCCCCCAATACCCTCTCGTTTCACCTCAAGGGGATGCTCAACGCCGGGTTGCTGTCGGTGGAGCAGGAGGGGCGCTTTCTGCGCTACCGCGCCAACATCCCCCTGATGCTGGGGGTGATCGCCTACCTCACCGAGGAATGCTGCGCCGGTCATCCCGAGGCGTGCGGCCTGCTGCCCGCCGGGCCCGGCAGCGCTTCCCGCGCCGAGGGGCCGTCGCCCTGCTGCGGCGAGTCGTAACGGGCCAGGGCTGTCGATGCCCATGTGCCGTGTCATTCATCTATTCAACCTGGGGTGCGAGCGTGGATCGCACCGGGAGTCATCATGTCTGCAAGCTGTGAGGCCAAGGCAGCCCCTGCCATCGGCTTTTTTGAACGTTATCTGACCGCCTGGGTCGCCCTCTGCATCCTGGTGGGCATTGGTCTGGGGCAGGGGTTGCCGAGTCTCTTCAAGGCCATCGGCGCCATGGAGGTGGCCAGGGTCAACCTGCCGGTGGGGCTGCTTATCTGGGTGATGATCATCCCCATGCTGCTCAAGATAGATTTTGGCGCCCTGCATCAGGTGAGGGGGCACCTCAAGGGGATTGGGGTCACCCTCTTCATCAACTGGCTGGTCAAGCCCTTCTCCATGGCCTTCCTCGGCTGGCTCTTCATCCGCGTGCTGTTTGCCGACTGGCTGCCGGCGGATCAGCTGGACAGCTACGTGGCGGGCCTCATCCTGCTGGCAGCGGCCCCCTGCACCGCCATGGTGTTTGTCTGGAGTCGTCTCACCAACGGCGATCCCTACTTCACCCTGTCGCAGGTGGCGGTGAACGACCTCATCATGGTGTTTGCTTTTGCTCCGCTGGTGGCGCTGCTGCTCGGGGTCTCCAGCATAGTCGTGCCCTGGGATACCCTGCTCACCTCGGTGGTGCTCTACATCGTCATCCCCGTCATCCTCGCCCAGCTGCTGCGCAAGGCCTTGCTGAGAAAGGGGCAGGCCCATTTTGACGGCGTCATGACCCGCATCCAGCCCTGGTCGGTGGCGGCCCTGCTGCTCACCCTGGTGCTGCTGTTCGCCTTCCAAGGCAACGCCATCATCGAGCAGCCGCTGGTCATCGCCCTCCTGGCGGTGCCCATCCTGATCCAGGTGCTGTTCAATTCCGGGCTTGCCTACTGGCTCAACCGCAAGGTGGGGGAGAAGCACTCGGTGGCCTGCCCTTCCGCCCTGATCGGGGCCTCCAACTTCTTCGAGCTGGCGGTGGCCGCCGCCATCAGCCTGTTCGGCTTTCATTCCGGCGCGGCGCTCGCCACCGTGGTCGGGGTGCTCATCGAGGTGCCGGTCATGCTGCTGGTGGTGCGCATCGTCAACGCCAGCAAACCCTGGTACGAGGCGGGACTAAAGCGCTAACGGATGGCCACTAACCCATTTCTATTCACTTGAGTCATGAGAGACAGGCAAATGAGTGCAATCACTATCTATCACAACCCGGAGTGCGGCACCTCCCGCAACACCCTCGCGCTGATTCGCAACAGCGGCGTGGAGCCCACCATCATCCACTATCTGGAGACGCCCCCCTCCCGCGACGAGCTGGTGGCCCTGATCGCCGCCATGGGCATGCCGGTGCGCGAACTGCTGCGAAAGAACGTGTCCCCCTACGAGGCGCTGGCGCTGGCAGAAGATCGCTTCAGCGATGACGAACTGATCGATGCCATGCTGGCCCACCCCATCCTCATCAACCGGCCCATCGTGGTCACCCCCCTCGGCACCCGGCTGTGCCGCCCGTCGGAGGTGGTGCTCGATATCCTGCCCGACCCGCAGCAAGGGGCGTTTGCCAAGGAGGATGGCGAGCAGGTGGTGGACGGCCAGGGCAAACGGCTTCGTTGAGCCCCTGCGCGTCAGCGTCTGACCCGCGCCGGGGGGATGCCCTTAACGGGCAGGCGCCAGATCTGCTACTGTGACCTTCGACTCATCACAGAGGGTGGAAACAATGAAGATTCGATTCTTGGTGATAGCCACGGCACTGGCGCTGGCCTCAACCCCCGGTCTGGCCGACTGGGCAAAGCTGAAGGAGGCCGCCTCCGAACTCGGTACCGCGGTGAGCGATACCAGCAAGGAGGCGTGGAAGGGGATCACCGATTTTTCCAAGGAAACCTGGGAGTCGGTGTCCAGCTGGGGGGCCGAAGCCTACAACAAGGCGGGGGCCTGGACGGCAGAGAGCGCGGCCACCGGCAAGGAGTGGCTGACCGCCGCCGACAAGAAGCTCGACACCATGCTCGAACCCAAGACCCCGGAGGAGGCGAGAACCGCCCTCGATACCATGGCCGATACCGCCCTGGTGCGGCTGTTCAACGAGCAGCCCTCGGCCAAGTTGCTGTTTGACAAGGCTTATGGCTATGCGGTGTTCGACTCGCGCAAGTTCTCCCTGATGATCCACACCAATCAGGGGGCCGGGGTGGCCGTCAATCGTACCAGTGGCAAGCACACCTACATGAAGATGTTCGGTGCCGGTCTTGCGGCCGGGATCGGCGGCAAGTTCTACCAGCAGGTGATCCTGTTCGAGGACAAGGCGAGGTTCGATGCCTTCGTCAGCAAAGGGTGGGAAGCCACCTCCGAGGTGGGCGCCGTGGCGGGCAAGGAGAGCGCCGAGCTCACCGCCAAATACAATGGCGGCATGGCCATCTACCAGATTGGCGAGAAGGGGCTGTTGCTTGACGCCAACATCTCGGGCTCCAAGTACTGGCTGGATGATGACCTGAACAAGTGATCCCTGCCGATCTGACTCGTTTTTTCTTGGAGGAGATCGAGGTGCACTCTGTTTAATTGTCGGGACTTGCAGTAAAAAGAGGGCCTTGGGCCCTCTTTTTCATGGGCGCCGCATAGAGTCCAGCGACCAGGAGAGCAAGATGACCCATGAGGCCGAACAGGAGCGGATGGCTGCCCACCGCCGGGAGTGGGACAAGCAGAGCATCTATCTGCGCTTGCAGGAGGGGATCCCGGCCGCGTTCTGGGTCTGGGGGGATCTGGTAGCACCGCTCGAGCCCTGCCTGACACAGAGTGATCAGGGGACATCCTTCGGTTGGGGAGAGGCCGACGAGGCCTGCCTGGCGCTTTCCCATGCCATCATCGCCAGGCTGGTGAGCGTGGGGCTGGTGGCCCCCGAGCAGGCGGGGGAGAAGGCCCGCTACCTGCGCGACGAGGTGCTGGCCAAGCTGCCTGCAGGCGAGCACTACGATCTGCACCTGAGTTACCTGCGGCTGTTGCTGGGCGATCCCCCCGGATCTGCGGCCTGATCCCCGGATTGCCGGTGCCCGCCGGCCTGATCGCGCCCCGCTTTTATCCCTGATCTCGAGATCTTGCTCTGGTTGGCACCTTTATTGCTTCAAGCCAGTCAGTGTCAATGATTTGTCTGGGAAGGGAAGATGGAAATTAGCGCAAGCAGCCTGATGCAAGAGATGCAGGCCCTCAAGGTGGAAGCCGGTGCCACGCCGTTGACCCAGCCCGGTCGTCCGGTCAGCTCGGATTTCGGCCAGATGCTGCAACAGGCCCTGGACAACGTCAACGAGTTGCAGGGCACCGCCAACGATCTGCGTACCCGCTTCGATCTCGGCGACAAGTCGGTGGATCTCTCCCAGGTGATGATCGCCGGCCAGAAATCCTCCATCGCCTTCGAGGCGACGGTGCAGGTGCGCAACAAGATGGTCGATGCCTACAAGACCATCATGAACATGCCGGTGTAACTCGGGCCCATGGCGACCGAGCATCATGAAGATGTCAGCAACAAGGACATAAACCGTGGCAACTGATCAAAACGGCGATCTGCTGATCAACAACGAGGGGGCGGCCGCCCTCGACGAGCACGAGCAGAAGAGCTCGGCGCTGGGCTTCCTGTCCAACACCGATGTGTTGCGCCAGATCACCCTGATCCTGGGGCTGACCATCTGTCTGGCCATCGCCGTCTTCATCCTCTTGTGGGGCAAGGAGCCGGAGATGCGTCCCCTCGGCACCTTCACCACCCAGGAGCTGGTCTCCACCCTGGATTACCTGGATCAGCAGAAGATCCCCTATCAGGTGGACGGCAAGAGCGTGCTGGTCAGTGCCGAAAACTATGCGGACATCCGGTTGCGCCTGACCCGCGCCGGTCTGGCCAACAACAGCGACGCCAGCAACGACGGCGAAGCCATCCTGCTCAAGGACTCCAGCTTCGGCGTCAGCCAGCGCATGGAGAGCGAGCGCCTGAAACTGAGCCGCGAGCGCCAGCTGGCGAGCGCCATCGAGCAGTTCCAGAACGTCGCCAAGGCCCAGGTGCTGCTGGCCATCCCGAAAGACAACGTGTTTGCCCGCAACGAACGCAAGCCCAGCGCCACCGTGGTCCTGAGCCTCAAGGGCAACGCCCTGGGCCAGGGTGAGGTGGACTCCATCGTCGACATGGTCGCCTCCGCCGTTCACGGTCTGGAGCCGACCCGCGTCACCGTGACCGACCAGAACGGTC
Source organism: Aeromonas sp. s6 (assembly GCF_040907815.1). Taxonomy (NCBI): domain Bacteria; kingdom Pseudomonadati; phylum Pseudomonadota; class Gammaproteobacteria; order Aeromonadales; family Aeromonadaceae; genus Aeromonas; species Aeromonas sp. s6. The sequence continues at coordinate 51,005 of NZ_JBFOCN010000122.1, read as the reverse complement.
GCCTGCTCAACTCCGGCTCCCAGGATCCCCTCTCTGCCCAGACCCGCAAGGAGTTTGCGATGCAGCAGAAGCAGGAGCTCGAATACAAACAAAAAATTGACGCCATCCTGATCCCGGTGCTGGGGGCCGACAACTATACGGCAGAGGTGGATCTCTCCCTCGACTTCTCCCAGCAGGAACAGACCCGCAAGACCTACAACCCGGACCTGCCGGCGGTGCGCTCCGAAATGACCATGGAAGAGAACAGCGCCAGCGGCAGCAACGGCGGGGTACCCGGTGCCCTCTCCAACCAGCCGCCCGCTGCGTCCAACATTCCCGAGCAGGCAGCCGGCGCAGAAGGAACCGCCTCTTCCGGCCGTTCCCGCAAGGAAGCGACCCGCAACTTCGAACTGGACACCACCGTCAGCCACATCCGGCGCCAGCAGGGCGGCATTCGCCGCATGACGGTGTCGGTGGCGGTAGATTACAAGGCCATCCCCGGCGCCGACGGTGCCGTGACCCGGGAAGCCCGCAGCCAGGCCGAACTCGATACCCTGCGCCGTCTGCTGAGCGGCGGTCTGGGCTTTGACGTGACCCGGGGGGATACCCTGGAGGTGGTCGCCATTCCGTTCAACCGCCCGGAACTCGAGACCGTGGCCGACATCCCTCTCTACGAGCAGCCCTGGTTCTGGCGCGCGGTGCGCATCGCCGCCTCCGTGCTGGTTATCATAGTGCTCATCGTCACCGTGGTGCGGCCCATGCTCAAGCGCCTGCTCTACCCGGACGCCAAGCCGGAAGGGGAGCTGGACTTCGACAACCACACCGTGCTGGGTGGCGACGACGAACTGAGCCTGCTGGCCGCCCAGGCCGAGGCCGAACCGGTATTCGGTCTGCGGGATGGTCAGCTCAAGCTGCCTGACCTGCACCGTGACGAGGATCTGCTCAAGGCCGTGCGCGCCCTGGTAGCGAACGAACCTGACCTGGCCGCCCAGGTCATCAAAGAATGGGTAACCAAAGATGCCTGAAGAGAATAAAAGCCAGGTCACCGGCAACGACATCACCGAAAGCCAGCGCCTGATCCTGGATCAGATGGGCGGCATGGAGATGGCGGCGGTGTTGATGCTGAGCCTCAACGAGGAGGACGCGGCCCAGATCTTCCGCCACCTCGAGCCCAAGCAGGTGCAGCGGCTCGGCATGTCCATGGCCTCCATGTCGGATTTCAGCCACGATCGGGTGGCGGCGGTGCATCGTCAATTTATCGACGACATCCAGAAGTACACCAACATCGGCATCGGCAGTGAAGACTTCGTGCGCAAAGCCCTGGTGGCGGCGCTCGGGGAGGACAAGGCCAGCAACCTGGTGGATCAGATCATCCTGGGGTCAGGCGCCCGCGGCCTCGACTCCCTCAAGTGGATGGATGCCCGCCAGGTGGCCAGCATCATCCAGAATGAGCACCCGCAGATCCAGACCATCGTCCTCTCCTATCTGGAGCCGGAGCAGTCCGCCGAGATCCTGAGCCAGTTCCCGGAGCAGGTGCGCCTGGATCTGGTGATGCGCATCGCCAACCTCGAAGAGGTGCAACCGGCGGCGCTGCAGGAGCTCAACGACATCATGGAGAAACAGTTCGCCGGTGCAGCCGGTGCCCAGGCGGCCAAGATGGGCGGCCTGAAGGCGGCGGCCAACATCATGAACTACCTGGACACCAACATCGAAGGGCAGCTGATGGACTCCATCCGCGAGTCGGACGAGGAGATGAGCCAGCAGATCCAGGATCTGATGTTCGTGTTCGAAAACCTCATCGACGTGGACGATCGGGGCATCCAGACCCTGTTGCGGGAAGTGCCCGGGGATCTGCTGCAACGGGCCCTCAAGGGGTCGGACGACCAGATGCGGGAAAAAGTATTCAAGAACATGTCCAAGCGGGCCGCCGAGATGCTGGCGGACGACCTCGAGGCCATGGGGCCGATCCGGGTCTCCGAGGTGGAGGCCGCCCAGAAGGAGATCCTCTCTACGGCGCGCCGCCTGGCGGATGCGGGCGAGATCATGCTGGGGGCGGGTGGTGGCGAAGAGTTCCTCTAAGCCATGGGCCATGGAATGTGCGATGATGTCGGCCCCTGTACCCGGCCCTCGATAGGAGTCTCTTCGGCACATGAATGACAAGAACAGCAAACTGCGCGGCTATCTGAGGCCCGAGTCCGACACGGCGCAGATTGAGACCTGGGGCTGGCCAGAGATGGAGACCGAAGCCGAGGTCGAGACCAATGCCCTGGGGCTGGCTCCTGACTGGTATCGTCAGGAGCAGGCTGATGCGGCCCTGCCGGAAGAACAACCCGAAGAGCCCGCCCCCAGCATCACCGCCGAAGAGGTGGAGGCGATTCGTCAGGCCGCCTGGGAAGAGGGGATGCGCGATGGGCGCGAGGCCGGTTTTGCCAAGGGGCTGGAAGAGGGCAAGCTCGAAGGCTTGCAGCAGGGCCACCAGGCCGGGCTGGAGCAGGGCAGGGAAGAGGGACTCGCCATGGGGCGGGAGCAGGTGGAGCTGGAGATAGCCCGCTGGCAAGCCCTGGTCTCACGCCTGGCCACTCCCCTTGGCGAGATGGACGAGGCGGTGGAGCAGCAGCTCATCGCCCTGGTGCAACAGCTCGCCCACGCCCTCATCCGCCATGAGGCGCAAACCTCCCCCACGCTGCTGCTGGAGGCCCTCAAGCAGGGGTTGGCCCTGCTCCCTGCCGCCGAGCAGGGGGTCACCCTGATGTTGCATCCGGAGGATGTGACCCGGGTAGAGGCCACCTTTGGCGCAGAGGAGTGCGCCAGGCGCCACTGGCGGCTGCAAAGCGAGCCCACCTTCTCCCCCGGCGATCTGCAACTGGCCACCGAGCTTTCCAGCATCGATCTCACCCTCTCCGGGCGCATCGATCAACTGCTGCGCAATTTCCTGCGTGACAACGCGAGCTGAGCCATGGCCCGGTTCGAACCCGTCGTGCAGCGCCCTGCTGACGGCATCATCAGGCACTCATCGTCGGAGGCGACATGACGGCACCCCTTCTTGATCGGCTTAAAGGCTACCGGGTTCGCGAGCAGGCCCCCATACCGCCGGTGGCGGGCAAGCTCACCCGGGTGGTGGGGTTGACCCTGGAAGCCATTGGCTGCCGCGCCGCCATCGGCTCCCTGTGCCGCATCGATACCCAGGATGGGGCCCTGGAGGCCGAGGTGGTGGGGTTTGCCGGGGATCGCCTGTTCTTGATGCCGAGCGAGCAGCTCAAGGGGGTCATTCCCGGCGCCCGGGTGGTGCCCGTCACCGAAGATCACGGCATTCCGGTGGGCATGAGTCTGCTTGGCCGGGTCATCGATGGCATCGGCCAGCCCCTGGACGGGCTCGGCCCCATCCTCTCGTCCCAGACGGTGCAGTTCGCCCAGCACCGCATCAATCCCCTGGCCCGTCGCCCCATCCATCAACCCATGGACGTGGGGGTACGGGCCATCAATGCCGTGCTCACCGTGGGCCGGGGTCAGCGCATGGGGCTGTTCGCCGGCTCCGGTGTCGGCAAATCCGTGCTGCTTGGCATGATGACCCGGGGCTCGGTGGCGGATGTCGTCGTGGTGGGTCTCATCGGCGAGCGGGGCCGGGAGGTGAAGGAGTTCATCGAGGAGATCCTCGGCGCCGAGGGGCGCGAGCGCGCCGTGGTGGTGGCCGCCCCCGCCGATGCCTCCCCGCTGATGCGTCTCAAGGGGTGCGAGACGGCGCTCGCCATCGCAGAATACTTCCGGGATCAGGGGCTCAACGTGCTGCTGCTGATGGACTCCCTCACCCGTTACGCCCAGGCCCAGCGCGAAATTGCCCTGGCGGTGGGAGAGCCGCCGGCCACCAAGGGTTATCCGCCCTCGGTGTTTGCCAAATTGCCGGCGCTGGTGGAGCGGGCCGGCAACGGCAGCGACGGTCAGGGTTCCATCACGGCGTTCTTCACCGTGCTGACGGAGGGGGACGATCTGCAGGACCCCATCGCCGATGCGGCGCGGGCCATCCTCGACGGCCACATCGTGCTGGCGCGGGAGCTGGCGGATGCGGGGCACTACCCGGCCATCGACATCGAGAAGTCCATCAGCCGGGTCATGCCCATGGTCACCTCGCCTGAGCACATGGAGCTGGCGCGCACCTTCAAGCAGTTCTACTCCCTCTACCAGCAGAACCGGGATCTCATCACCATCGGCGCCTACAGCCAGGGATCGGATCCGCGCATCGACCGGGCCATCATCCAGAAACCCTATCTGGATCAGTTCTTGCAGCAGAAAATGCGCGAGGTCATTCACTACGATGAAGGCCTGCAATCCCTGCAACTGGTGGCCATGCCCCTGATGCGTTGACCGGTGGAGAGCCCTTATGAGTAAAGGATTGACGTTGCTGGCGAGTCGGCTGGAGGAGGCCGAACAGCAGGCCGCCATGGCGCTTGCCAAGGCCCAGCAGGATCTCAAGCTGTTCATGGATCAGCAAAACGCCCTCAACCAGTACCGCCAGATCTACCACCAGCAGTGGACGGAGCGCGGTCTGCAGGGGATCAGCCCCCAGCAGAACAGCCAGTATCACGCCTTCATCAACAAGCTCGAAAACGCGGCGACCCAGCAGTACCAAGGGGTGTTGCAGGTGCGCGAGGCGCTGGCCGAGTGCCGCACCCAGTGGCTCGAAGCCCAGCAGCGGCGCAAGGCGGTCGAGCTGCTGCTGGAGAAGAAGGCGGACAAGGTGCGCCAGAAGGCCCAGCGCCAGGAGCAGAAGATGCTGGATGACTACGCCATCCTGCGTCGTTATCACCAATCTGGCCTGTAATTTGCTTTCTTCCGGTCATGCGAGGCCGATGGGCCAAGTCATGACCGCACGTGCGGCCGTCACCGAATCGTCGTCAGGGATCCCAGCATGATACAGACCCCCTTGATTAGCACTCTCCCCCAGGCGCCTTCTGCCGATGGCAGCGCCACCCTGCTGGCTCCCACCGTGGGGGGCGAAGGGGGTGTGCAGCCGTCAGGCGAGGGCAAGGCCGCCTTCTCGCAAGCTATGGCCATGGCCCAGCTGATGGGCAAGGCGCCAGCCAGTCAGGGAAATCCAGCGCTCCAGGGGCCCGCCGAGGGCGCCCGGGAGGGGCTTGCCCCGGCTGCCAAATCTTTGGCGTCTGACGAGCCCGCCACCGAGTCCGCGTCTTCCTCGAAGGGGGCGGACGACGAGGGGGAGCTGCCTCCCGACGACTTCCTGCAACAGTTGCAAGCCTCCCTGCGCCAGGATGTGAGCCTGGTGGTGCCCCCGACATCGCCCGCCCTGGCCGGTGAGGCAGCGGCGCCTGTGGACGGCAACCCCTTGCCGCCTGGCGCCGCTGCGCCTGGGATGGCAGAGGGGGTGGGAATGGCAGAGGACGTGGGGATGGCAGAGGGCGTGGAGGCGGCAGAGGGCGTGGAGGCGGCAGAGGGGAGCGCCTTCCTGCCGCAGATGACGCCAGAGCGTCAGCAGGAAGGGAACAAAACGAAGGCAGCTCCCGGTGCGGCCCAAGGCGCCAGCGCCGTGCCAAGCGGTCAGGGGGCTCTGCCGCAGGGGGCGGAAGAGCCCCCCTTGGCCGATGACACTGCCGTGGCCGACCAGGGCGGAGCGACCCGCCAGCCCATGGCAGGCAAGGGAGCGGAGCCGGGTGCCAAGGGGGCCGAGCCCCCTCTCTCGGGTCAGGAGCGTGCCGCCCTGCTCGCCAAAGTGGTGGCCGGAGAAAACGCCCAGGCTCCCACTGTCACCCGGGCTGACTCATCGCAAGAGGCACGGGTGAGCGATCCCCTGGCGTCGGCCGGACAGGGGGCAACCGCTTCCCGTGCCGCCAGCGCCTATGGCGATGGCGTGATCCGGACGGTGGCGCAGGGGCCGGCCCCTGCGGCCACACCGGAGTCCGCCCCGCCCGCGACGGCAGCAGGGGCAGAGAAGGAGGCCCCTGTCGCCGGTGAGGCCAGACAGGCCGAGGCCGCGAGCGGGCAGGGAGCCCGTGCAGGGGCCGAGCCTGTAGCGAATGCAGGGAGCAGCCAGCCCGTGACGACGGAGGACCCGGCCCCAGTCCAGGCGGCGCCGCAGATCCTGGCCCGTCACGAATCCCAGGGGGCACAGGCCCCCCTGACGGCCCTCTCGGCGGGCCTGGACCAGATGGAGAGCGCCCCCGTGGTGGCCGCCGGCGCGGCCGTGTCGGTTAAGCCCGCGGTGGACAAGTCCCGGCTCGATGAGCTGGGCAAACAGTCGGGGATGGAGGTCAAGGGCAGTGAACCCGCCGAGGGGAGCCAGCCTTTGCATCAGGCACAGAGCCAGGTCGGCGAGAACAGACCGCTGGCCGAGGCGACCGTCAGACGGGAGCCTCAGAGCCTGCCCCACCTCAAGCTGGCGACCCCTGAGGCCCCCGAGCAGCTGCACCACAAGGTGAACCTGATGCTGGCGGACAAGCTGCAGCAGGCGGAGATCCAGCTAGACCCCCTGGGGCTTGGCAAGATGAAGATCCAAATCCAGATGGATGCCTCCAGCCAGGCCAGCGTGCACTTCGTGGTGCAGCATGGCCAGACCCGTGAGATGCTGGAGCAGGCCATGCCGCGCCTGCGCGACATGCTGGCAGGGCAGGGGATCCAGCTCGGCCAGACCGTGGTGCAGCAACAGGCGCAGCAGCAAGCCTTCCAGCAGCAGGGGCAGTCATCCTCCCAGGGTCAGTCCGGTTTCGGTGACCAGGGGCGACAGGGGGGAAATGGCGGTGGCAGCGATGGCAGAGAGGCCGAGGGGAGCGCTCGCAACCTCACGCTGCTGGTGGAATCGGCAAACGATGCCGGAATCGATTTCTATGCTTGATGCATTCTTAAGTAAGTTTATGATACCGAACAAGTTTGAGACTAGGGTGGACAAGGGATGGCAGACGATAACGAACTGACGCTGAAGGATCCGGCGGCAGGCAAGAAAAAGAAGCTGATCATGATAGTCGCCCTGGCCGTCGTGCTCCTTGGCGGGGGCGGCGCCGGCGCCTGGTTCATGCTCGCCGGTGGGGATGAGCCCGCTGCCGAAAAGAGCGAGGCCAAGCCGGAGGCGAACACGCCCCAGCCCTCGCTCTATGTGGGCATGCCCCGTCCCTTCGTGTTCAACGTGGCGGGAGGCCAGCGGGATCGGCTGGTGCAGATCAAGATCCAGCTGATGGTGCGCGGCACCGCCGACGAAACCCTGGCCAAACAGAACATTCCCCTGATCGAAGGCACCTTGCTGCGGGTCTTCAGCTCGGCGACCGCCGAACAGCTGATGACCTTCGAGGGCAAGGAGAAGCTGCGTCAGGATTCGCTGGAAGAGTGCCGCCGGGTGCTGAACGACCTGGTCTCTTCTCCCGTAATCGAACAAGTGCTGTTTACCGGCTTTGTCATGCAATGAAAGGTGAAGCGTGAGCGATCTGTTAAGTCAGGACGAGATTGATGCCCTGCTGCACGGCGTCGACGATGTCGAGGAGGAAGAGCTGGGAGCTGCCGGGGATCCCGGTATCGCCCAGTTCGACTTCTCCTCCCAGGACCGCATCGTCCGCGGCCGCATGCCGACCCTGGAGCTGGTGAACGAACGGTTTGCCCGCCACATGCGCATCAGCCTGTTCAACATGATGCGGCGCACCGCCGAGGTCTCCATCAACGGCGTGCAGATGCTCAAGTTCGGCGAATATGTCCACACCCTGTTCGTGCCCACCAGCCTGAACATGGTGCGTTTCCGCCCCCTCAAGGGGACGGCGCTCATCACCATGGAGGCGCGGCTCGTCTTCATCCTGGTGGAGAACTTCTTTGGCGGTGATGGCCGCTACCACGCCAAGATCGAGGGGCGGGAATTCACCCCCACCGAGCGGCGCATCATCCAGATGCTGCTCAAGCTGGTGTTCGAGGACTACAAGGATGCCTGGGCGCCGGTGATGGACGTGGGCTTTGAATACCTCGACTCCGAAGTGAACCCGGCCATGGCGAACATCGTCAGCCCCACCGAGGTGATCGTGGTGAGCTCCTTCCACATCGAGCTGGACGGCGGTGGCGGCGACTTCCACGTGGCCATGCCCTACTCCATGCTGGAACCCATCCGCGAACTGCTGGATGCGGGGGTGCAGAGCGACAAGGGGGATACCGACGTGCGCTGGAGCAAGGCCCTGCGCGACGAGATCATGGACGTCAAGGTGGAGCTCAAGGCCAAGCTGCTGGAGACCGAGCTCTCCTTGCGTGAGCTGATGGAGCTCAGACCCGGGGACATCATCCCGGTGGAGATGCCGGAGAACCTGCTGGTGTTCGTGGAGGACTTGCCCACCTTCCACGCCAAGATGGGGCGCACCAAGGAGAACGTGGCGCTCAAGATCACCGACAAGATCAAGCGCCCTGACGGGGTCAAGACAGAGATGCATCTGGTGACTCGCGGGGGCGTGCGCATTGATGGCGAAGCCGAGCTGGAAGAGCTCGAGCGAAGCATCTCTGACAAACACCCTGATTGATCCTCCCCCCGGGGAGGTGTTGCAACACTGAGGAATTGAAGATGAGCGGAACCGATGACGAGCAGGATTTGATGGCTGACGCCTGGGCGGCCGCACTGGAGGAGCAGGTCACGGCCGAAGCCAAGCCTGCCCCCCTGGAGGAGTTGAAGGACGAAGCCCCCATCAGCGCCGAAGAGCGGCGCAAGCTGGACACCATTCTGGACATCCCGGTGACCATCGCCATGGAAGTGGGCCGCAGCCAGATCAGCATTCGCAACCTGCTGCAACTGAACCAGGGCTCGGTGGTGGAGCTGGATCGGGTGGCGGGTGAGCCCCTGGACGTGCTGGTCAACGGCACCCTGATCGCCCACGGCGAGGTGGTGGTGGTGAACGACAAGTTCGGTATCCGCCTTACCGACGTCATCAGCCAGATTGAAAGGATCAAGAAGCTCAAATGATCCGTGTGCTCCCGTTGTGGCTGTTTTCCCTGCCTGCCCTGGCCAACCCGGGGGTAGGGGCCAATCCCCCCAGCCTCACCTCCTGGCTGCTCTCCAGCCTGATGGTGATCGGCCTCATTCTGGTGCTGGGCTTCCTGCTCAAGAAGAGCAAGCTTTCCCAGGTGATGGGAGGGGGCCAGATGAAGGTCATCGCCACCCTGCCCCTTGGCTACAAGGAGAAGCTGATGGTGGTCAAGGTGGGCGGCCAGCAGCTGCTGGTCGGGGTGACGCCGCAGCAGGTCAACTTCCTCTATCGCCTGGAGGAGCCGCTGGACGAGAGCCAGCCTCAGGCGTTCTCCGAGCAACTGGGCAAACTGATGGGCAAGCATGAAAAACGTTAACTGGACCCGGTGGCTGGCACTGCTCTCCCTGGTGCTCTCGCCCCTGGCGATGGCCCAGGACGGCATGTCTGCACTCACCGTCAAGACCATGGCGGATGGCAGTCAGGAGTACAGCCTGACCCTGCAGGTGCTGGCGCTGATGACCGCGCTCTCCTTCCTGCCGGCCATGGTGATCATGATGACCTCCTTCACCCGGATCATCGTGGTGCTCGGCATCCTGCGCCAGGCCATCGGTCTGCAGCAGAGCCCCTCCAACCAGGTGCTGATCGGCATCGCCCTCTTCATGTCGTTTTTCATCATGTCGCCGGTGCTGGATCGCATCAACAACGAGGCGTTGCAGCCCTATCTGGCCGAGACCATCGGGGCCAAGGAGGCCCTGGAGAAGGCGGAGCTGCCCATTCACCAGTTCATGCTGGCCCAGACCCGGGTCAAGGATCTCAATACTTTCATGGAGATAGCGAACGTGCAGGTGGCCGAGCCTGCTGACGTGCCGCTGCGGGTGCTGATCCCGGCCTTCGTCACCAGCGAGCTCAAGACCGCTTTCCAGATAGGCTTCATGCTGTTTCTGCCCTTCCTGGTCATCGATCTGGTGGTCGCCAGTATTTTGATGGCCATGGGGATGATGATGCTCTCCCCCATGCTGGTCTCCCTGCCGTTCAAGCTGATGCTGTTCGTCATGGTGGATGGCTGGAACCTCATTCTGGGCTCCCTGGCCACCAGCTTCGGGCTGGGCTCGGGTGGTTAGGGGAGGGCAGACCCTCCCCCGGCTTTCCCCTTCACTCGGGGAGGGCGCGAGGCCTCTCTTCCTCTCGAAGGAGGAGGCCGGGAGGATGCGGCCTTGGGCAAACCCATCACAAGGAGCGAGCAATGAGTCCTGAAACCTTCGTCGACGTCTTTCGCGAGGCGCTTTGGCTGGTGACCATCATGGTGTGCGCCGTGATCCTGCCGAGCCTGATGGTGGGGTTGGTGGTCGCCATCTTCCAGGCCGCCACCTCCATCAACGAACAGACCTTGAGCTTCCTGCCCCGTCTGGTGGTCACCCTGCTGGCCCTGGGAGCGGGGGCCCACTGGGGATTGCAGAGTCTGATGGACTTCTTCCAGCTGATGGTGAGCCAGATCCCCGAGGTGGTGGGCTGATGCCAGCCAAGGGCCACCCTTTCGCTCTGGCAGATCGGTGCCTGCGTCCTCCCGTTGGCCTGCCCCTGCCGGGAGTGCCGCTGTCATGACCTACACCACGGCGCTCATCATGGAGTGGCTCTCCTCCATCCTCTGGCCCCTGGCCCGGGTAAGCAGTCTCCTGATGGTGATGGCGGTCTTCGGCAGCCGGCTCGCTCCCGCCCATATCCGTATCGGCCTGGCGCTGGCGATCACCCTCATCATCGCCCCCCTGCTGCCCCCCATGCCGAAGATCGAGCTCTTCTCCCTCGGCAGCTTCCTGGTGCTGGGGCAGCAACTGCTCATCGGCATCGCGCTCGGCCTCATGACCCAGTTCCTGCTGGAGACCTTCGTGATGGCGGGTCAGGTCATCGCCATGCAGACCAGCCTGGGCTTTGCCACCCTGGTGGACCCCATGAACGGCCAGTCGGCTCCCGTGGTGGGCCAGTTCTACCTGATGCTGGCGACCCTGGTGTTTCTCGCGGTGGACGGCCACCTGCTGATGCTGCGCATGGTGGTGCTGAGTTTCGAAACCCTGCCGGTATCTGACAGCGGGCTCACCCTGCCTGCCATCCGCAGCCTGGTGAGCTTTCTCGGGGTCATGTATCAGGCTTCTCTGGTGATGGCGCTTTCGGCCATCATCGCCCTGCTGCTGATCAACTTCGCGTTCGGGGTGATGACCCGTGCGGCCCCCCAGCTCAACATCTTCAGCATCGGCTTTGCGGTCAGCATGATGTCGGGCCTGTTCATCCTCTGGCTCACCATCGGTGGCTTCATGGGACACTTCGACGCGCTCTGGGAGCGGGTGCAGGAGACCAGTTGCGAGCTCATCAACGTTCAGTGCTTCGGGGGCCAGCATGACTGAGGCCCTCCCGGTTGCGGTCCTTCTGCCGCCACTCTGGCGGGCCGCCAGTCGGCTGATGCCGGCAGGAGGCCAGCATGGCTGATACCGATCAGGAACGCACAGAACAACCCACGGGCAAACGACTGCAACAAGCCCGGGAAAAAGGGCAGATTGCACGTTCCAAGGAGCTGGGTACCACCAGCGTCCTGCTGGCGACCGTGTTCGGCCTCCTGATGATCAAGGAGAGTCTGGCAGGGGCCATGATCAAGGTGCTCACCATGGGCTTTACCCTGGACCGGGATCAGGCGTTCGACCCCAATGCCATGGGGGCCATGGTGCCCGCCCTGCTGGGGGAGCTTATCCAGCCTCTGGGGCTGCTGTTCATGCTGGTGATCATCGCCGCCTTCGTCGGCAACACCCTGCTCGGCGGGATGAACTTCTCCTCCGAGGCCATGCTGCCCAAGTGGAGCAAGCTGAGCCCCCTGAGCGGCATCAAAAGGATGTTCGGGGTGCAATCCCTGGTGGAACTTGTCAAATCCATCGCGAAAGTGGTGTTTATTAGTCTGTTCGCCTGGTGGATGCTGTCGAGCCAGTTCAACCATCTGCTGAATCTCTCTCTCGAGGGCTTTCCCGGCGGCATCGTCGATGCCCTGGACCTGTTGCTCTGGATGCTGATCATCCTCTGCTGCGCCCTGATCCCCATTGTCGCCATCGACGTGCCGTTCCAGAGCTGGAACCACAATCGCCAGCTCAAGATGACCAAGCAGGAGATCAAGGACGAGTTCAAGGACAGCGAAGGCAAGCCCGAGGTCAAGGGGCGAATACGCCAGTTGCAGATGCAGATGGCCATGCGCCGCATGATGGGGGATGTCCCCAAGGCCGATGTGATCATCACCAACCCGACCCACTACTCGGTGGCGCTCAAATACGATGCGGGCAAGCCGGGGGCGGCGCCCAAGGTACTGGCCAAGGGGGTCGACGAGGTGGCGATGAAGATCCGGGAGATCGGGCGCGAATACGACATCCCCGTCATGTCCTCCCCGCCGCTCACCCGGGCCCTTTACCACGCCACCGAGATTGGCCAGGAGATCCCGGAGGGGCTCTTCTCCGCCGTCGCCCAGGTGCTGGCCTATGTCTATCAGCTCAAGAAGTTCCGCCGTGGCCGCGGCCGGCGCCCGACCCCCATAGCCAAGGATCTGCCCATTCCACCCGAGTTTCGCAAATAACGCAGTGGAGGCAGCCTGATCCCGGGTTCTCTCCCTTGCGCCCCCGCGTTTCGCAAATAAAGCGGTGGGATGTCCCCACCATCCGATCTCTCTCTTGTGACGCAAACAAGGCCGCATCTCCCTGTCGAGGCGCGTCGCCTCGCCCCATGGCCTGGGCTGGCCTTTGGCCGGCTTGGTGAAGGCAGCTTCCCCCTGTCACCATTCCCCGTGACGCCAACGACGGACTTCTGACAGCGTGAAAATAAAAACCATATAGATCAATGCATTGAATCCTTGGCTTGATATTTGCTTTAATCCGCTATTGGCAGTTCATCATTGAGAAGCACGATGGGATTCAAAGCGGGACTGGGCCGTTTCAAAGAGTACAAGTGGCTGCTCAGCAGAGGGGTAGGGACGCCGCTACTGGTATTGGCCTCTCTGGGGATGGTGGTACTCCCCATTCCGCCCCTGATGCTGGATATCCTCTTCTCCTTCAACATCGCCCTCTCCATCGTGGTGCTGCTGGTGGCGGTCTATACCCGCCGCCCCCTGGAATTTGCCGCCTTCCCCACTGTGCTGCTGATCGCCACCCTGCTGCGGCTCGCCCTCAACGTTGCCTCCACCCGGGTGGTGTTGCTGGAAGGCCACAACGGCAGCGCGGCGGCAGGCCATGTGATCGAGGCGTTCGGCAACGTGGTGATCGGCGGCAACTATGCCGTGGGCATCATCGTCTTCATGATCCTGGTGATCATCAACTTCGTGGTGGTCACCAAGGGTGCGGGCCGGATCTCCGAGGTGAGCGCCCGCTTCACCCTTGACGCCATGCCCGGCAAGCAGATGGCCATCGATGCGGACCTGAACGCCGGTCTCATCAACCAGGAAGAGGCCAAGAAGCGCCGTCAGGACGTGACTCAGGAAGCGGACTTCTACGGCTCCATGGACGGTGCCTCCAAATTCGTGAAAGGGGATGCCATCGCGGGCATCATGATCCTCTTCATCAACATCATCGGCGGCTTCATCATCGGCATGATGCAGCACCAGCTCACCTTCGGCGAAGCGGCCCAGGTCTATACCCTGCTCGCCATCGGTGACGGTCTGGTCGCCCAGATCCCCTCGCTCCTGCTCTCCATTGCCGCGGCCATCATCGTCACCCGTCAGAATACCGACCAGGACATGGGGACAGCGGTACTCGACCAACTGTTCGAAAATCCCAAGGCGCTGGTGATCTCCGCCGGCATCCTGTTGATGATGGGCAGCGTGCCCGGCATGCCGCACCTGGCTTTCCTGAGCCTGGGGGCGGTGGCGGCGGCGGGCGCCTGGTGGCTGCTGCGCCGCGAGAAGCAGAACAAGGCGAAGGCGGCGAGCGGCGAACTCATGCCGACCCAGGGGGATGCCCCGGTGGAGCAGAAGGATCTCAGCTGGGACGACGTCATGCCGGTGGACATCATCGGCCTGGAGGTGGGTTATCAGCTGATCCCGCTGGTGGACAAGAATCAGGGGGGCGAACTGCTCAACCGGATCAAGGGGGTGCGCAAGAAGCTCTCCCAGGAGCTGGGCTTTCTGGTGCCTGCCGTCCACATTCGCGACAACCTGGATCTTGCACCCAACCAGTACCGCATCACCCTGATGGGCGTGAGCACGGGGGAAGCCACCGTCTATCACGACAAGGAGATGGCCATCAACCCGGGGCAGGTGTTCGGCCAGATCCACGGTATCGCTACCCAGGACCCGGCGTTCGGGCTGGAGGCGGTCTGGGTCGCCAAGGAGCAGGTCTCCCAGGCCCAGACCCTTGGCTACACCGTGGTCGATGCGGCCACCGTGGTGGCTACCCACCTGAGCCAGATCCTCTCCAACCATGCGGCGCTGCTGCTGGGTCATGACGAGGTGCAACAACTGCTCGACATGATAGGGAAGCATCAGAGCAAGCTGGTGGAAGGACTGGTTCCCGAGGTGATCAGCATGGGCAACCTGGTGAAGGTATTGCAGAATTTGCTCAATGAAGGCGTGCCAATTCGCGATATGCGCACTATCCTGCAGACCCTCGTGGAATATGCGCCCCGCAGCCCGGACCCGGAAGTGCTGACCGCAGCCTGCCGGATCGCCCTGCGCAGATTGATTGTGCAGGAGATTGCCGGCCCCGAGCCCGAGCTGCCGGTGATCACCTTGTCACCAGAACTGGAACGTATATTGCATCAATCCCTGCAAGCAGGTGGGGGAGATGGCGCCGGTATCGAACCGGGACTGGCGGAGCGGATGCAACGCTCCCTGGTGGAAGCCACTCAACGACAAGAACTGGAAGGCCAGCCGGCCGTGCTTCTGACATCGGGGATATTGCGCAATACCCTGGCGAAATTTGTCAAGAATGCCATTCCTGGATTACGCGTGCTGTCCTATCAGGAAGTGCCTGACGACAAGCAGATCCGCATCGTCAGTGCGGTGGGACAGGGCTAGTTAGCGGAGATGACGGGTGAAGATTAAGCGGTTTTTTGCCAAAGACATGCGCACGGCGCTGGCCGAGGTCAAGGAGACTCTCGGACCCGATGCCGTCATCATGTCCAACAAAAAGGTCACCGGTGGGGTGGAGATAGTCGCGGCCGTCGATTATCAATCCCAGGTACCGGGGCCCAAAGACGCGCCGGTTCGCCGTCAGTTGAATGAAGAGAGCGTCAATATCTCGTCTGCGGGCAAGCAGATGACGAGGTCGGCGCCACCCAAGGAACAGAACGAATACTACGCCGATACCCTGGCGGCCCTGCTGGCGCGCCAGCAGAAGCTCAATCCGGCCAACCCGGCGGGTGGCAATGGCGCCCCGGGATCATGGTCTGGCAACGGAGGCAACGGTCAGCCAGCTTCGGCCTCCTGGCCCGCCAATGGCGCTGCCGGCACCCAGTCCGCCGGACTGGCGGGCGCGGCCAGTGCTCCCAGAACCCTGGCCGAACAGGGCCAGTGGGGCGCCGCTCCCGAACCCGCCAAGCCCAAGGCCCGTCCTGCCGCCGCCCCGCGCCAGACCCAGTCAGCCCAGCGGGATCAGGAGATGGAGGGGATGCGCAAGGAGATGGCCAGCATCCGCAAGCTGCTGGAGCACCAGATCTCCGGCCTGATGTGGCAGGAGGTGGAGCGCCGCGAACCCATGCGCGCCCTGCTCATCAAGGAACTCAAGAAGATGGGGTTCGACGATGCCTTCGCCGATCAACTGGCGGGCCTCATCCCCGAAGACATGCCGATCCATCAGGCCATGGCCCAACTGGCCGAGGTGCTGACGGCCCAGCTCAAGATCAGCGAGGACGAGATCCTGCGTCAGGGAGGGGCGGTGGCCCTGCTCGGACCGACCGGGGTGGGCAAGACCACCACCATCGCCAAGCTGGCGGCCCGCTTTGCCATGAAGTATGGCGCCGAGCAGGTGGCGCTCATTACCACGGACAACTACCGGATCGGGGCCCACGAACAGTTGCAGACCTATGGTCGCATCATGGGTTGCCCGGTGCGTCAGGTGCGGGACGCCGAAGAGCTGGCCAGTGCCCTCTATCAGTTCCGCCATCGCCGGCTGGTGCTCATCGACACCGCCGGGGTGGGTCAGCGGGATATCCGCCTGACCGAACAGCTCGACACCCTGGTGAAGAATGCCAAGGTGCGCATCCGCAGTTATCTGGTCATGTCGGCCACCTCCCAGCGACGGGTGATGCAGGAGGCGGTGGATCACTTCCGGCGCATTCCGCTCTCCGGCTGCATTCTGACCAAGCTCGACGAGAGCCTGAATCTGGGTGAAGTGATCAACGTGTGCATTCAAAACGCCCTGCCCATCAGTTACATCACCGACGGGCAACGGGTGCCGGAAGATATTCAAGTTGCCAACGCGGCGCTGCTGGTCGGTGCCGCCATGGGGTCGCTGGAACGGGAAGCAGAAGATCCCTATTTCTGGGGATCGGGTTTTGGCGAATCCGAAGATTCGGAGTTTTATGAGTAACATGTATATGGATCAGGCGAGTGGTCTGCGCAAAATGCGTCAAAACAATCGAGTGAAAGTGATCGCCGTGTCCGGAGGCAAGGGGGGCGTCGGCAAGACCAACGTGACCCTGAACGTGGCGGGAGCCATGGCCGCCCAGGGCAAGCGGGTGTTGGTGCTGGACGCCGACCTTGGTCTGGCCAACGTCGACGTCATGCTGGGGCTGAGGGTGCATCGCAACCTCTCCCATGTGCTGGCGGGGGAATGCACCCTGGACGACATCATCGTCGAGGGGCCCTACGGCATGATGATAGTGCCAGCCACCTCGGGCACTCAGTCCATGGTCGAGCTCTCCCCGGTACAACATGCCGAGCTCATCCGCGCCTTCAGCGAGATGAAGACCCAGGTGGACGTGTTGCTGGTGGACACGGCGGCGGGGATCTCCGACATGGTGCTGAGTTTCACCCGTGCCGCCCAGGACATCATGGTGGTGGTGTGCGATGAACCCACCTCCATCACGGATGCCTACGCGCTCATCAAGATCCTCTCCAAGGATCACGGTGTGTTCCGCTTCAAGGTGGTTGCCAACATGGTCCGCTCCCTGCGCGAGGGGCAGGAGCTGTTCGCCAAGCTGACCCGGGTCACCGACCGCTTCCTGGATACCTCCCTGGAGCTGGTGGCCTGCGTGCCTTACGACACCAACCTGCGGGCCGCGGTGCGCAAGCAGAAACTGATAGTTGAGGCGTTTCCAAAATCCCCTGCCGCCCTGGCATTTCGTGCCCTGGCGAACAAGGCGGCGAGCTGGCCCATCCCGAATCAGCCGGGCGGCCACCTCGAATTTTTCCTGGAAAACTTGTTGCAAAAGCCGGTCATAACACAGGAAGACTCCCGTGAATAAAGCCCAAGCATACTTGCGTCATCAGGATTCCTACGTGCTGGTCGAGCGACACGCTCCGCTGGTCAAGCGGATTGCCCAGCATTTATTGGCTCGCCTGCCAAGCAGTGTCTTGCTGGATGACCTGATCCAGGCAGGTATGATTGGGCTGCTCGAAGCTTCCCGCAACTTTGACGGCAGCAAGGGCGCCAGCTTTGAAACCTATGCCGGCATCCGCATCCGTGGTGCCATGCTCGACGAGATCCGCCGCGGAGACTGGGTGCCCCGCTCGGTGCACCGCAACAGCCGTGCCATTGCAGAAGCGATCGAGAACGTGGAGCAGGCCCATGGCCGGGATGCCAGAGACACCGAGGTGGCCGCCAATATGGGGGTGTCCCTCGGGGAGTACCATGCCATGCTGCAGGATGTCTCCTGCGGCAAGATCATCGGCATTGAGGATCTGGGCGTCAGTGAAGATGTCATCGGTCATCCCGATGACGGCAACGGTCAGGGAGGATTCGACGATCTGGCGGCCGAACGCTTCCAGGGGGCTCTGGCCGAGCACATCGCCCGCCTGCCGGAGCGGGAGGCGCTGGTGCTCTCCCTTTATTACGATGAAGAGCTGAATCTGCGCGAGATCGGTGAAGTATTGAGTGTGAGTGAGTCTCGGGTGAGCCAGATTCATAGTCAGGCCATGCACAGGCTGCGCGCCCGTTTGCGAGATTGGAATTTATAAGTGGTTGTACTGGCTACACTGGAGCACAACTCTAAGGCATAATCCGCACCATAAAACCTGCGATCTGCATCATGTAAGTGAGCCGTCTTGGCGGCTATTTAGGAGGAACTTTGGACAAGAACATGAAAATCCTCATCGTCGATGACTTTTCAACGATGCGCCGGATTATCAAGAACTTGCTGCGTGACCTGGGATACAACAATACCCATGAAGCAGACGATGGCAACACGGCGTTGCCGATGCTGAAAAATGGCGACTTCCAGTTCGTGGTCACCGACTGGAACATGCCCGGCATGCAGGGCATCGACCTGCTCAAGGCGATTCGCCTCGACGACAAGCTCAAGCACCTGCCGGTTCTGATGGTGACTGCCGAAGCCAAACGCGAGCAGATCATCGAAGCCGCCCAGGCCGGGGTCAATGGCTATATCGTCAAGCCGTTCACCGCCGCCACCCTCAAAGAGAAGCTCGACAAAATCTTTGAACGTATCGGCTAAGGAGCGGCAGGGATGAAGGCCAAAACGAGTGCCATGATCTCGCTTGACCAGGCAAGGATGCTGGTTGCCCACCTGGAGCGGGAAGAGTTTGAACAGGCCGATACCATCCTCGCCGATGTGTGTGCCCCCAATGCGGCGGCCCTGTTTGACAAGGTGGGGCAGCTGACCCGCCAATTGCACAACTCATTGCAGGATTTTCGCCTGGATCCCAGGATCCCCGACCTGGCCACCCATGAGATCCCGGATGCCCGGGAGCGTCTGAGCTATGTCATCGACATGACGGACAAGGCGGCCAATCGCACCATGGATGCGGTCGAGGCCAGTCTGCCCATCGCCGATCGACTCAACGACAACATTCAGCTGGTCATGCCCAACTGGAATGCCCTGATGAGCCGGGATCTCGAGCTGGGTCAATTCAAGGCGCTGTGCCATCAACTGAATGATTTTATTAAGGCTTCTGAGACGGATGCCGATAAGTTACGACAACTGCTGACGGAAATTCTGATGGCTCAGGATTTCCAGGACCTGACCGGTCAGATGATCCGCAAGGTGATCAAACTGGTGCAGGAAGTTGAAACGAAGTTGATAGAGATGCTGACCATGTTCGGTGAGGGCGTTAGCGACAATTCGGCACGTAGCCTGCCAGCGAGCGGCATCGAGGCGGAAGGGCCCATCATGAACCCGCAGACCCGCTCAGATGTGGTCAATGGTCAAGATGATGTGGACGATCTGCTGTCTAGCCTGGGATTCTAATGGAGTGACGCATGGCCTTCGAAGTTGATGAAGACATACTGCAAGACTTTTTGGTCGAAGCATCAGAAATATTGGAACAGTTGTCTGAACAACTGGTCGACTTGGAAAAGCGGCCCGATGACAAGAACCTGTTGAACGCCATCTTCCGCGGCTTCCACACCGTCAAGGGGGGAGCGGGTTTCCTCTCTCTCACCGAACTGGTGGATGTCTGTCACGGTGCCGAGAACCTGTTCGACATGCTGCGCAACGGCAAGCGGACCCTCAGTGCCGAGCTGATGGATGTCATCTTGCAGGCGCTGGATGCCATCAACGTCATGTTTGCCCAGGTCCAGAACCGCGAAGAGATAAGCCCCGCTTCTCCCGATCTGCTGCACGATCTGCATGAGCTGTGCAAGCCGGAAGGGCAGGAGCAGCTGCGTACCGCCAGCGTGGCGGCCCAGCCAGCACCCGAGCCTGAGCCCGAACCCGTACCAGAACCCGAGGTCATCGCCGAGGTGGCGCCTGTCGCCGTCAATGGCGGTGGCTCCATCGACGAGATCTCCGCCGACGAATTTGAACGCCTGCTCGATGAGCTGCACGGTGTCGGCAAAGCGCCGACGGTCTCTGCCGCCCCCGTGCTGAGCGGTTCAGGTGACATCACAGACGACGAATTCGAAGCCCTGCTCGACCAGCTCCATGGTCAGGGCCAGCACGGTGGTGCCCCCGATCTGGCACCTTTGCAGTCGGTCCAGAAAGAGGTGGACGAGCTCATCGACGACGATGAGTTCGAGCGCCTGCTGGATGAACTGCACGGCCGTGGGCAGGGGCCCCAGCACAGTCTGGCGTCTGCTCCAGCGCCCGCTCCCGAACCCAAGGCCCCGGCACCCGCAGCCCCGGTGACGCCGCCCAAGGCGCCGGTGGCCGCCAAACCCGCGCCGGCAGAGCCCCCAGCGCCAGCCAAGGCCGCCCCTGCCAAGCAGGCCGCTCCCGCCGAGAGCAGCGCAGTACAGAGCGATACCACGGTGCGGGTGGATACCAAGACCCTGGACGTCATCATGAACATGGTGGGCGAACTGGTGCTGGTGAGAAACCGCCTGGTGAGCCTCGGCATCGCCAGCAATGACGAAGAGATGTCCAAGGCTGTCGCGAACCTCGACGTCGTGACCGCCGATCTGCAGGGCGCGGTCATGAAGACCCGCATGCAGCCTATCAAGAAAGTATTCGGCCGCTTCCCGCGCGTGGTGCGCGATCTGGCTCGTACCCTCAAGAAGGAGATCGAGCTGGTGATGGTGGGTGAGGACACGGATCTGGACAAGAACCTGGTGGAGGCCCTGGCCGACCCCCTGGTTCACCTGGTGCGCAACTCCTGCGACCATGGCGTCGAGATGCCGGACGTGCGCGAGAAGGCGGGCAAGCCCCGTCAGGGCACCATCACCCTGAGCGCCTCCCAGCAAGGGGACCACATTCTGCTCTGCATCGAGGATGACGGCGCAGGGATGGACCCGGAGAAGCTCAAGTCCATCGCCATCAGCCGTGGCGTGCTCGATGCTGACAGCGCGGCGCGCATGAGCGACAACGATGCCTACAACCTGATCTTCGCCCCCGGCTTCTCCACCAAGTCGGAGATCTCCGACATCTCCGGCCGTGGAGTAGGCATGGACGTGGTGAAGACCAGCATCGTCAGCCTCAATGGCTCGGTGCACATCGATTCCACCTGGGGCAAGGGCACCCGTCTCGAGATCAAGGTTCCCCTGACCCTGGCCATTCTGCCGACCCTGATGGTGGAGGTGGGTCAACAGACCTTCGCCCTGCCCCTCGGTTGCGTGAATGAAATTTTCCACCTGGATCTGAAAAAGGCCAACGTGGTGGATGGCCAGCTCACCATCATCGTCCGTGACAAGGCGATTCCGCTGTTCTACCTGCACAAGTGGCTGGTACGCGGTGCCGGCAAGACGGCCCGCCAGGACCAGGGCCACGTGGTCATCGTCCAGATAGGGACCCAGCAGGTGGGCTTCGTGGTAGACAACCTCATCGGTCAGGAAGAGGTGGTGATAAAGCCCCTGGACAACCTGCTGCAAGGTACCCCCGGCATGGCCGGCGCCACCATTACCAGCGACGGCGGCATCGCCCTCATTCTAGATGTGCCCAGCCTGCTCAAGGCCTATGCCCGTCGCCACTGAGCGCCAGGCTCAAGGAGTTAAAAGAATAACAATGGCAGTCAAGGTATTAGTGGTCGACGATTCGAGTTTCTTCCGCCGTCGGGTCAGCGAAATCATCAATCAGGATCCCCTGATGACGGTGATCGACACGGCTCAGAACGGGCGGGAGGCGGTAGACAAGGCGCAGCAGTTGCGGCCCGATGTCATTACCATGGACATTGAAATGCCGGTGCTCGACGGCATCAGCGCCGTGCGCGAGATCATGGCCAAGTGTCCGACCCCCATCCTGATGTTCTCCTCCCTGACTCACGAGGGAGCCAAGGCAACCCTGGATGCGCTGGATGCGGGCGCCCTCGATTTTCTGCCCAAGAAGTTTGAAGACATCGCCCGCGACAAGGACGAAGCCGTGAACCTGCTGCAGCAGCGGGTCAAGGAGATCGCTCGCAAACGCTTCCTGATGGCGACCCGGCCCCGTGCCCCCGAGCCTGCCGTCCGGCCCGCCGTCACGGGGACCCTGAATCGCCCCTTGGCCGAACGCCAGCCCGAGCCTGTGCGGGCAGCGGCGGCTCCCGCCGCGTTCAAGCGCAGTGGCAAGAGTTACCAGCTGGTTGCCATCGGTACCTCCACCGGCGGGCCAGTGGCACTGCAGAACGTGCTGACCAAGCTGCCGGGAGATTTCCCTCATCCCATTCTGCTGATCCAGCACATGCCGGCCACCTTCACCGCTGCCTTTGCCGCCCGCCTCAACGGGCTGTGCCAGATAGGTGTCAAGGAGGCGCAGGACGGCGACGTGCTCAAGCCGGGTCAGGCCTATCTTGCCCCCGGTGGCAAGCAGATGCTGCTGGAAGGGCGCGGGCCCGGTGCCCGTCTTCGTATCATCGATGGCAATGACAAGGTCAACTACAAACCCTGTGTGGACATCACCTTCGCCTCCGCCGCCAAGACCTATGGCGAC
Organism: Aeromonas sp. s6; assembly: GCF_040907815.1. Taxonomy (NCBI): domain Bacteria; kingdom Pseudomonadati; phylum Pseudomonadota; class Gammaproteobacteria; order Aeromonadales; family Aeromonadaceae; genus Aeromonas; species Aeromonas sp. s6. The sequence continues at coordinate 28,623 of NZ_JBFOCN010000122.1, read as the reverse complement.
AAGGTGCTGGCCATCGTACTGACCGGCATGGGGGCGGATGGCCGCGACGGTGCCCGTCTGCTCAAGGAGCAGGGGGCGACTATCTGGGCGCAGGATGAAGCCTCCTGCGTGGTCTATGGCATGCCCCAGGCTGTTGCCAAAGCGGGCATAGCAAGCGAATCCCTGCCGCTGGATCGAGTGGCCCAGCGCATTCTGGTCGAGTTGGGTCGCTGACCATGGGCATGCTCGGCCTGGTGCTGGCGCTGGGGGCCGTCGCCATCGCCCAGTGGTGGCATGGCGGGAGCCTGCTGACCCTGCTGGATGGCCCGGCCTTTGTCATCGTCGTCGGGGGAACCTGGGGGGCGGTGATCTTGCAGACTCCCCGCAGGTACCTGCTCAGTGCCCTGAGGCAGGCAACCTGGATGCTGTTTCCGCCGCAGCTGGATCTTGCGGAGCAGGCCGAGCGCCTGAAGGCGTGGGCCCAGTTCGCCCGCCAGCAAGGCTTGCTGGCGCTGGAAAACCAGGCCGAGGCCGAGCCCGATCCCTTCACCCGCCAGGGGCTTTCCATGATTGTGGATGGCGTCTCCATCGAGGATATCCGCAGCCTGCTGGAGGCGGATATCGACATCGAGCAGGAGCGCAACGAGCACTCGGCCAGGGTGTTCGAGTCCATGGGGGGGTACAGTCCCACCATCGGCATCATCGGGGCCGTGATTGGCCTCATCCAGGCCATGTTTCATCTGGAGGAGCCAGGCACCCTGGGGGCGGGCATTGCCGTGGCCTTCGTCGCCACCATCTACGGGGTGGGCTTTGCCAACTTGCTCTATCTGCCGATTGCGAATCGGTTGCGCGCCTTCCACTACCATTACGGCCTCTATCAGGAGATGACCCTGGAGGGGCTTCTGGCCATCGCCCACGGGGAGAACGGCCCGCAGGTTGAAAGGCGGTTACGGGCTTATCTGAAAGGGGAGTAGCCATGCGCAAGCGCTATCGTTTGCACCTGCAAGGGCGAGAGCATCTCGATCGCTGGCTGGTCTCCTATGCCGATTACATGACGCTCATCTTCGCCCTTTTCGTGGTGCTCTACTCCGTTGCCATCGTCAACAAGGAGGAGTACCGCGCCGTCATCGAGGGCATGACCCAGGCCTTCAACCAGGCGCCGCGCAGCGATGGCCTGCTGGAAGGGCGGGGTAATTCCTTGCTGGACAACCCGGTCTCGGCCGCCCCCAGCCTGCTGGAGAGCCAGGCCTCTGCGTCCCCCTCGCGTGCCCCCATCACGGGTACGCCCGTCTCGCAAGATGGCACGGCTCTTGCGCAGATCGACATGCAGATCCAGGAGTCCATGGGCGCCCTGGTCGATGCAGGGGTGGTGAAGCTTGCGCAGGATGACAACTGGCTGACGGTGGAGCTGAGTTCAGGTCTCCTGTTCAACAGTGGCAGCGCTTTTCTGGGGAGCAATGCCGCACCCGTGCTCGATACGCTTTCAGGTATTCTCAAACCGGTCGATAACTATGTCAGGGTGCGGGGCTACACGGATAACCAACCGATAAACAACGAAATTTTCCGCTCCAACTGGACATTGTCAGCGGCCCGCGCCGAGGCAGTGCTCAATGCCCTGGTGGGCAAGGGGGTGGCTCCCGGTCGGCTCGCCTACGAGGCGTACGGAGAGTTTTCCCCCTTCGTCGACAATGGCACCGAGCAGGGACGATTACAGAATCGCAAGGTGGTGGTCGCCATATCCAGGTTCGCCTGGGTGCCGCCAGCCCCCGTCAAACCGCTGACGGGGGCACCGGTGCAGGACGCACCGCAGAGTGTCGACAGTGAAAAGATCAGGGTGATCGCGCTGCCCGGTGGGGGCATACGCATAACAACAAGGCAGGATTGATACAGTGATTGTTTGGACGGTTGCCAATCAGAAAGGTGGAGTCGGTAAAACCACCACGGTCGTCTCCCTGGCGGGCATTCTGGCCCAGCGTGGCCAGCGGGTACTGCTGATCGACACCGACCCCCACGCCTCCCTGACCTCCTATCTCGATTTCGACTCGGACAGGCTGGAAGGCACCCTGTACGAGTTGTTCCAGGCGGCCAAACCCAGCGCCGAGCTGGTCAACCGAATGACCCTCAAGACCCGATTCGAGAACATCAGCCTGCTGCCTGCCTCGATTACCCTGGCCACGCTGGATCGGGTGATGGGCAACCGGGAAGGGATGGGGCTGGTGCTCAAGCGCGCTCTGCTGCGGGTACAGGATCAGTTCGACTACGTGCTCATCGACTGCCCGCCGGTGCTGGGGGTGATGATGGTGAACGCGCTGGCGGCCTGCGATCGCATCCTGGTGCCGGTACAGACCGAATTCCTGGCCCTCAAGGGGCTGGAGCGGATGATGAAGACCTTCGAGATCATGCAGCGCTCCAAGCGGGAGAAGTTCCGCTATACCATCATTCCGACCATGTTTGACAAGCGTACCCGCGCCTCCCTGATGACATTGCAGTCCATCAAGGAGCAGTATGGGGAGGCGGTGTGGAATGCGGTCATTCCCATCGACACCAAATTCAGGGATGCCAGTCTGGTGCACATTCCTCCCTCCATCTATGCACCGGGCAGCCGGGGCACCTATGCCTATGAGACCCTGCTCAACCATCTCGACGCGCTGGAGCGTCAACGGACCCAGGAGGTGATGCCGTGAGAGAGACCACCCAGGTTCGGGCCATGGACGACTATTTCCACTCCCTGCTGCTGGACGATGCCCTGCTGCGGGAAGATCCCGAAGACGAAGCACCGGCCCCAGCGTTGCAACGTCAGACCGTCGCCGTGCCGGAGGTGGCTGCCACCCCCTATCTTGAAGCCGATACCCGACTGGCCCAGCTGAGCGAGCTGCTTGCCCAGGTGGGACAGGTCCAGTTCGAGATGGATGCCCTGAGCCACGAAGAGGTGCATGTCGAGCCATTCCAGCTCGAGGCGGAGGTGGTTGGCAGTGAGCCTCTGGTCGCCCTGGCAGAGCCGGTGGTGGAAGCCGTGGTGGAGGAGGTCGAGCCCGTCGCCCTCGGAGTGGCAGAACCCGCACCCGCCCTTGAGGCGGCGCCCGCACCGTCGACCTGGGAGAACCTGGATACCGGCAACGAGTTTCAGGCGCTCTTCTTCGACGTGGCCGGGGTGACGTTTGCGGTGCCTCTGACCGAGTTGGGGGGCATCCATCAACTGGGGGAGGTGACCTCTCTCTTCGGCCAGCCGGGCTGGTACAAGGGGATCATGACCTCCCGCGAGCAGAAGATGAATGTGGTGGACACGGCCCAGTGGGTCATGCCGGGCCAGCATCTGGAGATGGACGATTACAAATATCTGATTATGCTGGGAGAATCACCCTGGGGATTGGCCTGTCACCAGTTGAAGGGCACAGAACTGCTGCACAGGGACCAGGTGAAGTGGCGCCATCAGGAGGGCAAGCGCCCCTGGCTGGCCGGCATGGTCAAGGAGAAGATGTGTGCCCTGCTGCACGTCAGGGAGCTCTTGCTGCTGCTTGGCCGGGGCGTGAACATCGAAGGCCGCTGACAACATCGGCATCGCCATGGTTTTATTGCTAATTTTACCCGTTGACGGGTTCATACAAGGATCAAGAAGATGACAGAGAAGCGCAATATTGCACAGAATCTGGCCGAAGACGAAGTGCTGCAGTGGGTGACCTTCCAGTTGGAAAACGAGACCTATGGCATCAACGTGATGCAGGTTCAGGAAGTGTTGCGCTACACCGAGATCGCTCCGGTCCCGGGTGCACCTGACTACGTGCTGGGTATCATCAACCTGCGTGGCAACGTGGTGACCGTCATCGATACCCGCTCCCGTTTCGGCCTGCCGGCCGGGGACGTGAGCGAGAACTCCCGCATCGTCATCATCGAGGCGGAGAAGCAGGTGATCGGCATCATGGTGGACAGCGTGGCCGAGGTGGTCTATCTGCGCTCCTCCGAGATCGATGCCGCCCCGGCGGTGGGCACCGAGGAGAGCGCCAAGTTCATCCAGGGCGTCAGCAACCGTGACGGCCAACTGCTGATCCTGGTGGATCTCAACAAGCTGCTCTCCGACGAAGAGTGGGAAGACATTGGTTCCCTGTAACAGGGACGGGAACGTGCGGACGGGGGCGATGGCACCTGTCCGCCTCCCTGTGACGGTAAGGTGATGGTTTGATGATTGAATTTGCAGCCTTGGGGTTGTCCTTGCTCGCACTGGTGCTGGCCCTTTACGGGATCCTGGGGCACCGTCGTCGCCAGCGAGAGTCCGAGGCCAGGGTGGAAGCGCTGCAGGGGCAGCTCGAGAGTCTGCGCAAGCAGATGATGGAGTTGCACACGGGCGCCATCGGCATGGGTCAGCGTCTGCAAGCCGCAGAAGGGGCCATGCAGAAGATCCACGACAGCCAGCAGGAGCTGACGTTGCAGGATCCGGAGCGCCGCCTCTACAGCCGCGCCGCCAAGATGGTGGAGCTTGGTGCCGATCTGGACGAGGTGATGAGCGAGTGCGAGTTGCCCCAGGCGGAAGCGGAGCTGCTTATTTCCCTGCGAAAGGGACGCAGCTGACGGATGTGTCGCGGGGAGGCCGGTGCCTCCCCGCTTTCTGTTCGGCCCGTGGCCACCTCTTTTTCGATGCCGGGACGGTGGATAATCCTTTGGCATCAATCTCTTTGGTGGGGGCGCGATCTTCCCCACAAATCCTGTTGATTATTGGCATCTTTGAAAAGACGCCTCCGGATCCTGTGTTAAGATGCAGGCCGCCTCATTTTCAACGATTACATCCCCATGCTGCTTCAAGCGAACAATCTGAGCTGCGTGCGTGAAGATCGCACCCTGTTTGAACATCTCTCCTTCGCGGTGCGTGCCGGGGATTTGATGCAGATTGAGGGTCCCAACGGGGTGGGCAAAACCAGCCTGTTGCGCCTGCTCACCGGCCTCTCGCAGCCCTTTGCTGGCGAGGTGTGCTGGAATGGGGAGAATATCTGCCATTGCCGGGATGAATACCACGCCAGCCTGCTTTACCTGGGCCATCAGCCCGGCGTCAAGGCGACCCTGACCCCCCTTGAGAATCTCTCCTTCTACCAGAAGCTTCATGGCCCTGCCGGGGACGGCGTGGATCTCTGGCGGGTGCTGGCCCAGGTCGGCCTCGCCGGTTTCGAAGACTATCCCGCGGGGCAGCTCTCCGCCGGGCAGCAGCGACGGGTGGCGCTGGCCAGGTTGTGGCTGAGCGAGCGACCGGCGCTCTGGATCCTGGACGAGCCCTTCACCGCCATCGACAAGCAGGGGGTCAGGGTGCTGGAGCAGTTGTTCCTCGCCCACGCGGACAGGGGGGGCATGGTGGTCCTTACGACCCACCAGGATCTGACCCTGATGCAGGGGCGGCTCAAGACCCTCTCCCTGACCTCGCTGTTGCAGGAGTAGCCCATGCTGCGCGCCGTCATACACCTTATTCACCGCGAGTTGCTGATGGCCCTGCGCCAGCGCGCCGACATCTTCAACCCGCTCTGGTTCTTCCTCATCGTCATCACCCTGTTTCCGTTAGGGATCGGGCCCGAGCCCCAGTTGCTGGCCCGCATCGCTCCCGGCATTATCTGGGTGGCGGCCCTGCTGGCGGCCATGCTCTCCCTGGAGCGGCTGTTTCGTGACGACTTCAGTGACGGCGCCCTGGAGCAGATGATGCTGATGCCCCATCCCCTGGGGTTGCTGGCCCTGGCCAAAGTGATCGCTCACTGGTTGCTGACCGGTCTGCCGCTGTTGCTGGTCTCCCCCTTGCTCGCCATCCTGCTCTCCCTGGAGCTGAAGACCTATCTGGCCGTGGTGGCCACCCTGGCGCTCGGTACGCCGGTGCTGAGCCTGCTCGGGGCGGTCGGAGTGGCGCTGACCGCAGGGCTGCGCAAGGGGGGCGTGCTGCTCAGCCTATTGCTGCTGCCGCTCTATATTCCGGTGCTTATCTTCGCCACGTCCGCCATCGACGCGGCCAGCATGGGACTGCCCTATGCCGGTCAGCTCGCCATCCTGGGGGCCATGCTGGTGGGGGCATTGACCCTGACGCCCCTGGCCATCTCGGCGGCGTTGCGGGTGAGTGTCAACTGATTGATTTGGTGAAAAGATTTTCGTTTGAAGCCTTGTTAGGGGCGAGATAGTTGAGATAGATCAAGGGGATGGCTGCTTATTGCTTTCGGGGGATATGATGTTTTTCCCCCATGGGTATGGTAGCCCTCGCCACTTAAAAATTAATAACTGAAAGGTTTCGTGAGCTATGTGGAAATGGTTGCACCCTTATACCAAACCCGAGCGCGCCTATGGGCTGGCCGGCACCCTGCTGCCCTGGTTTGCCGTGACAAGCCTGCTCGCCTTCATCATCGGCACCGTCTGGGGGCTGGCTTTCGCACCCGCCGATTACCAGCAGGGCGACTCTTTCAGGATCATCTATATCCATGTGCCTTCCGCCATCCTCTCCATGGGCGCCTACTCCACCATGGCGGTGGCCGCCTTCATTGGCCTGGTGTGGCAACTGCGCATGGCAGACATGACGGTGGCGGCCATCGCCCCGGTGGGGGCCGTCTTCACCTTCATTGCCCTCTTTACCGGCGCCGCCTGGGGCAAACCCATGTGGGGCACCTGGTGGGTGTGGGATGCCCGGCTCACCTCCGAGCTCATCCTGCTGTTCCTCTACCTCGGCGTCATCGCCCTCTACAACGCCTTCAGCGACAAGGTGGTGGCGGGCCGCGCCGCCGGCATCCTGGCGCTGGTCGGGGTGATCAACCTGCCCATCATCCACTACTCGGTGGAGTGGTGGAACACCCTGCACCAGGGGGCCACCATCACCAAGTTTGACAAACCCTCCATCTCCCCCGAGATGCTGTGGCCGCTGCTCATCATGATCCTGGCGTTCGCCGCATTTCTCGGTGCCCTGACCCTGATGCGTTTTCGCAATGAGCTGCTGATGCGGGAGTGGCACCGCCCCTGGGTTGCCGACATCGCCAGGCAGGAGAAGTAAGCATGCACTTTGCCTCGTTCAGTGATTTCATGGCCATGGGAGGCTATGCCTTCTACGTCTGGCTCTCCTTCGGTCTGACCCTGCTCTGCCTGGTCGGCATCGTCATTTCCACCCGGTTGAAGACCCGCAGCCTGCTCGGCGAACTGCGCAACAAGCAGGCTCGGGAGGCACGCCGCAAGGCGGCCCAGCAGATGGAGAACACCCTATGAACCCGCGCCGCAAGAAACGCCTCACCATCATCCTGGCCATCAGCCTGGGCCTTGCCAGCGTGACTGGCCTGGTGCTCTATGCCCTGAGCCAGAACATCGACCTCTTCTACACCCCGAGCGAGCTGGTGGAAGGGAAGGGGCCGGAGAAGATCAAGCCCGAGGAGGGGCAGCGCCTGCGCATCGGTGGCCTGGTGGTGCCGGGGTCTGTGGTGCGGGATCCCCAGAGCCTCAAGGTAGCCTTCAAGCTGGTGGACAACGGCGGCCATCTGGTGACGGTGGAGTTTGACGGCATCCTGCCGGATCTCTTCCGGGAAGGGCAGGGGATCGTCGCCCAGGGCACCCTCAAGGATGCCACCACGGTCGCCGCCTTCGAGGTGCTGGCCAAGCACGACGAGAACTACATGCCGCCGGAAGTGGCCGACGCCACCAACGGCATGCACTTCAAGCCCGAATACACAGAGGCACAGTTGCAGGGAGCCAAGCAATGATGCCGGTATGCGCCAAGAATTCACTTCTTTATACCGCCAAATCGGCAGGTTTCTCCGTGCAATCGAGAGGGAATAGTCAATGATCCCGGAATTAGGGCAGTTCTCACTGATCCTGGCCTTCGCCACCGCCCTGCTGCTGGGCAGTTACCCGCTGATCGGGGCCCATCTCGGTCGTCTTGGCATGATGTCGGCGGCCCGCCCGCTCGCCTACAGCCAGTTTCTGCTGCTGCTGCTGTCGTTTATCTGCCTCACCTGGGCCTTTATCGACAACGACTTCACCGTGCAGTACGTGGCCACCAACTCCAACAGCCTGCTGCCCCTGCAATACCGCATCTCGGCGGTGTGGGGAGCCCATGAAGGCTCGCTGCTGCTCTGGGTGCTGACCTTGGGGGGCTGGACGGCGGCGGTAGCCCTCTTCAGCCGTCGCCTGCCGCTCGATGCGGTGGCGCGGGTACTCGGGGTGCTCGGCCTTATCTCGGTGGGCTTCACCGCTTTTGTGCTGTTCACCTCGGATCCTTTCACCCGCACCCTGCCGTATTTCCCGGTGGACGGGCGGGATCTCAATCCGCTGCTGCAGGATCCCGGTCTCATCTTCCACCCCCCCATGCTCTACATGGGCTACGTGGGCTTCTCGGTGGCCTTCGCCTTCGCCATCGCCTCCCTGATGACGGGGCGTCTGGACGCCACCTGGGCGCGCTGGTCCCGTCCCTGGACCATGGCGGCCTGGGTCTTCCTGACGCTGGGCATCGTGCTCGGCTCCTGGTGGGCCTATTACGAACTCGGCTGGGGCGGCTGGTGGTTCTGGGACCCGGTGGAAAACGCCTCCTTCATGCCCTGGCTGGCGGGCACGGCCCTGCTCCACTCCCTCGCGGTGAGCGAGAAGCGCGCCACCTTCAAGGCCTGGACCGTGCTGCTGGCGCTCTCGGCCTTCTCCCTGAGCCTGCTCGGCACCTTCCTGGTGCGTTCCGGCGTGCTGGTGTCGGTCCATGCGTTTGCCTCGGACCCGACCCGGGGTCTGTTCATCCTGGGCTTCCTGCTGGCGGTGATAGGCAGCTCCCTGCTGCTGTTCGCCTTCAAGGGCTCCCAGGTGAAGAGCCACGGCAAGCATGAGCTGTGGAGCCGGGAGACCCTGCTCCTTGGCAACAACATCCTGCTGGTGGCGGGCCTGCTCACCGTGCTGCTCGGCACCCTGTTGCCCCTGGTGCACAAGGAGCTGGGGCTTGGCAGCATCTCCATCGGCACCCCCTTCTTCAACCACATCTACAGCTGGCTCATCATCCCCTTCGCCCTGCTGCTGGGGGTGGGCCCCCTGTTCCGCTGGCGCCGCCAGGATCTCGGTGAGCTCAAGGGCAAGGTGATGCTCGCCCTGGTGCTGAGCCTGGCCGCGGCTCTGCTGTTGCCCAAACTCTTTGCCGAGGCGTTCAAACCCTGGGCTGCGCTCGGTATCGGGCTTGGCGTCTGGATCATCGTCACCAGCGTGCAGGAGACCTGGGCGCGGGCCACCCACAAACACGGTTTTGCCACCGGCGTGCGCAAGCTTGGCAACAGCCACTGGGCCATGATCCTGGGGCACGTGGGGCTCGCGGTCAGCATCATCGGCATCGCCTGCACCCAGAACTACAGCATCGAGAAGGACCTGCGGATGCAGGCCGGCGATCGCGTCCAGTTCGCTGATTACGAGTTCGTCTTCACCGGCATCAAGGAGAAGAACGGCCCCAACTACGACGGTTTCAAGGGGGTGCTGGAAGTGCACCGGGATGGCAAGCAGGTAGCCCTGCTCAAACCTGAGAAGCGGATGTACACCGTGAGCCGCATGCCGATGACCGAGGCGGCCATCGATGCGGGTGTTACCCGGGATCTCTATGCGGCGCTCGGCGAACAGCTCGACAACGGCGCCTGGGCGGTGCGGATCTACTACAAGCCCTTCGTGCGCTGGATCTGGTTCGGCGGCGTCTTCATGGCCCTCGGTGGCGTGCTGGCCATGCTGGACAAGCGCTACCGCTTCGGACGTCGTGACGAGGAGGCCAAGGCATGAGCAAGAAGACCTGGCTCTATCTGCTGCCCTTCATCATCTTCCTGATGGGGGCCGTGTTTCTGTTCAAGGGGCTCTACTCCGATCCCACCAAGCTCGAATCCGTGATGGTGGACAAGGAGGTGCCCGTGTTCACCCTGCAGGACATCTATGACCTGGGCAAGCAGCACGACAGGAGCATCCTCAAGGGGCGCCCCATGCTGCTCAACGTCTGGGCCACCTGGTGCCCGACCTGTTACGGAGAACACACCTACCTCAAGGAGCTGGCGGGGCAGGGGATCTACATCGTCGGCATGAACTACAAGGATGAGCGTGACAAGGCCATCAAGTGGCTGGCGGAGCTTGGCAATCCCTACCAGGTCAACCTCTATGATCCGGACGGCATGCTGGGGCTGGATCTCGGTGTCTATGGCGCGCCGGAGACCTTCTTCATCGACAGCCAGGGTATCATCCGCTATCGCCACGTGGGGGACATCAACCCAGACGTCTGGGCCAGTACCCTCAAACCCATCTTCGATGCCATGAAGTGAGGCCTCCCCGATGAAAACACTGATTGCATCCCTGTTGCTGCTGGCCGGTCTCGTCTGCGCCGGACAGGCCCGCGCCGCCATCGATGTCTACACCTTCGAGAGCGACGCCCAGGAGCAGACCTTTCGCGAGCTGACTAAGGAGCTGCGCTGCCCCAAGTGCCAGAACCAGGACATCGCGGACTCCAACGCCGGGCTCGCCAAGGATCTGCGGGACAAGACCTACCAGATGGTGCGCGAGGGCAAGGAGAAGCAGGAAGTGGTGGACTACATGGTGGCCCGCTACGGCAACTTCATTCTCTATGATCCCCCCCTGATGGCCTCGACCCTGATCCTCTGGCTTGGCCCCTTGCTGGTCATCGTGATTGGCGTCGTCACCGTGGTGGTGCGAAGCCGCCGCCATGCCCCTGCTCCCTTGCAACAGCCTGAAGGCACCCTGAGTGCAGAAGAGCAGGCCAGGCTGTCCGCCCTGCTCAAAGAGGAAGATAAACCATGACCCCATTCTGGATACTGGGTGCGGCCCTGCTGGTGCTGGCGAGCCTGGCGCTGATCGTGCCGCTCTGGCGCGGCGAGGGCAGGCAGAGCATCAGTCGCTCGGCCCTCAACAAGCAGCTCTATCGCCAGCGCCTGCTGGAGATAGGGGAGGAGCGGGAGCAGGGGATACTGGCGGAGGAGCCGGAATCCCTGGTGGAGCTGCAGCGCAGCCTCCTGGACGACATTCCCGACGTGGAGCAGACCGCCCGTGGCGGCAAGAGCCTGATCTGGATCCCCGGTGTGCTGGTGCTGGCGGTGGTGAGCATCGGCCTCTACGCCAAGCTCGGCGCCTGGCAGGAGGTGAGCCGCTGGCAGGATGCCAGCAGCCGGTTGGGGGAGCTCAGCAATCGCATCCTGGTGGAGCGTGATGCCCGGGTGACCGAGCAGGATCTGCTGGACTTCACCCTGGCCCTGCGAACCCGGCTGAAAGAAGAACCGAACGACTACCGTGGCTGGCTGCTGCTGGGGCGCCTGACCCTGGATGGCAATGATCCCGAGATGGCCCGCGAGGCGCTGGAGCGTGCCTACGCCCTCGCGCCCCAGAAGGCCATGGTGGCGGTGCCCTATGCCCAGGCCCTGATGATGACGGGGGAGGAAGCCCGTGCGGATCAACTGTTGCAGGCGGTCATTGCCGAGGACCCGGCCAACATCGAGGCCCGCTCCGTCCACGCCTTCATGGCCCTGCAAAAAGAGGATTTCCAGACCGCCCTCGACCGCTGGCAGGGGATGTTGCCGCTGCTGGAGCCGGGCTCGGCCCGCTACACCATGGTGGAGCGCTCCATGGAGTACGCCAGGCAGCAGCTTGGCCAGCGTGGCATCGCCGTGACCACCCCGTCTGCCGAAGGCCAGGCACAAGCCGGGGTGCTGGCGGTGAAAGAGGGGGAGTTCCCCCTGCACATCACCCTGGCGCCGGGTATAAAGATGCCGGAAGATGCCCATCTGTTCGTCTTTGCGGTGATCCCCAACGGTCCGCCCATGCCCATCGCGGTCAAGCGCATTGCAGGCCCGCATCTCCCGCTCACCCTCTCCCTGGGGGACGGGGATGCCATGATGGAGGGGAGCAAGCTGGCGGCCCATGCCGAGCTACAGTTCAAGGCGCGCCTCTCCCGGGGTGGCAACGTCATGAACAAGGAAGGCGCCTTTGAAGGGGTTTCGGTCACCGTGCCGACCAGCACCATCCCCACAGCGCCGATTGACATCCGCATCGATCACGCCCTCTAATACGCTTTTGGCCCACCCCTTGGGGTGGGCCCCCTGTATAATTCATATCAATACCCAAAAAAATCTTAGGACTTTCATATGTATCTGCGTTCAGGAGCATTGGCGGTGGCATTGCTGCTCGCGGGCTGTGCGGGCGGCCCTCCCAAGCCGGGCCCGGAGAGCCTGGATCTCGGCGAGACCCCGAGCCGCCCCGGGGCATCCAGCACGGCCAGCGATCCTCGCGACCCCTTCCAGGGGCCCAACCGTGCCATGTGGGCCGTCAACTATGACGTGCTGGAGCCCTATGTAGCGCGCCCCGTGGTACACGGCTATGCCCGCTATGTCCCGCAAGGAGTGAGGGACAGCATCGAGAATTTCGTGGACAACTTCGACGAGCCGAGCAGCATGGTAAACCACCTGCTGGTGGGTGATCTGAAAGGGGCCGGTACCAACCTGGGCCGCTTCACCCTCAACACCACTGTGGGCCTGCTCGGTCTGTTCGACGTTGCCAAGCATGCGGGCCTTGCTCGCAACACGCTGGAGATGGATACCGTGCTCGGCAAGGCCGACATCGGGGATGGCGCCTATCTGATGGTGCCAGTCTACGGTCCCACTACCACCCGGCAACTGGTGGGGGATACCATCGATACCATCTACTTCCCCTATGCCCTGCTGACCTTCCCGCTGAAGGTAGTGCACTGGGCGCTGGATGGCCTCGGTACCCGCTCCAAGCTGATCGATCAGGAGCGCATCATCGACAACGCGCTGGATCCTTACGCCCTGACCAAGGACTTCTACTTGCAGTACAACGATGGCAAGGTGACGGGCCGCAAACCCGAGCTCCAGGAGCAGAAGCCAGAGGCGGCTGATGATGGCAACCTCGACGATTACATGGACGAGATAGACCAGTAAGCACGGTCATCTTCCACAAGGCGCCTGCGGGCGCCTTTGTTGTCGATGGCAGGTGTTCGACCATAAAAAACGCCCCGCAAGTGCGGGGCGTTTTGGCAAGAAAGGCTTATCAGGCAGCCAGGTTCTTGGCCACGAATTCCCAGTTGACCAGGGCCCAGAAGGTTTCCATGTACTTCGGACGCAGGTTGCGGAAATCGATGTAGTAGGCGTGTTCCCACAGGTCGACGGTCAGCAGCGGGGTGGTACCGGCTTCGGTCAGCGGGCAACCGGCGTTGGAGGTGTTGACGATGGCCAGGGAGCCATCAGCCTTTTTCACCAGCCAGGTCCAGCTGGAGCCGAAGTTGCCGATGGCAGACTTGGTGAACGCATCCTTGAACTCGGCGAAGGAGCCGAAGGCCTTGGTGATGGCATCGGCCAGGGCGCCAGTGGGTTCGCCACCGCCGTTCGGGGAGAGGCAGTGCCAGTAGAAGGTGTGGTTCCAGATCTGGGCAGCGTTGTTGAAGACGCCACCAGTGGAGGTCTTGATGATCTCTTCCAGAGACTTGCCTTCAAACTCGGTACCCGGCACCAGGTTGTTCAGGTTGACCACGTAGGTGTTGTGGTGCTTGCCATGGTGGTATTCCAGGGTTTCCTGGGAGATGTGCGGTTCCAGAGCATTGATTGCATAGGGCAGAGCGGGAAGTTCGAAAGCCATTTTCTACTCTCCATTGGCTGGTCCGTGCGAAGGCGACGGTTGCAAGACATTGCGTACTCTTTTCTATCTTGAAAAGAATTGTTCTTGAAATGAGGGGGCCAGACGGCCCAAAGCCCGTCGATTGTAGCAGTATCAAAGATGGGCGAACAACCCTTGATTCTTGCCATGATCCGGATCAAGCTGCGGCGTATTGATGCATGACTTCTTTCATTCGCAACGGTTTGCCAGTTTGTGGTCTGCCCGGATTGCAGTAGAATGGCCGCCGAAATCGCTCCAGTGAGGCATTTATGGAAACTATTGAAAAGATCAAACAGCAGTTGGCTGAGAATCCCATCATCCTCTACATGAAGGGATCCCCCAAGCTGCCCAGCTGCGGTTTCTCTGCCCAGGCCTCCCAGGCCCTGATGTCCTGCGGCGAGCCTTTCGCCTATGTCGACATCCTGCAGAACCCGGACATCCGCGCCGAGCTGCCGAAATTCGCCAACTGGCCCACCTTCCCGCAACTGTGGGTCGAGGGCGAGCTGGTCGGTGGTTGCGACATCATGATCGAGATGTTCCAGGCCGGCGAGCTGCAGACCCTGATCAAGGAAACTGCCGCCAAGCACAAGCAGGATGACGCTGCCGCCGAATAAGGCCGCATCCATACCATGCAAAAAGGGGAGCCACTGGCTCCCCTTTTCTTTGTGCCCACGACAGACATCAGGCGATGCGTTCGAGGCGCGCCATGTAGAAGCCGTCGAAGCCGGTCTCGGCCGGGCTGACGTTGTGATCGCCGATCAGGCGGAAGTGCTCGTTGGCGGCGAGGAACTTGTCCACCTGCTGGCGGTTCTCCTCGGGCAGGATGGAGCAGGTGGCGTAGACCAGCAGGCCGCCCACCTTCACCATCTGGCTGTAGCGCTGCAGGATCTCCTCTTGCAGGGCGACCAGCACCGGCAGGCGCTCGGCGGTGTCGCGCCACTTGGCATCCGGGTTGCGCTTGAGCACGCCAAGGCCGGAGCAGGGGACGTCCAGCAGCACGCGATCGGCGCTTTCTTTAAGGCGCTTGACGGTCTTGCTGCTGGTGATGACCCGGGTCTCCACGTTGTGGGCACCGGCGCGGCGGGCGCGCTGCTTGAGGTTCTCCAGTTTCCACTCTTCCACGTCCATGGCCAGCAGACGGCCCTTGCCCTGCATCATGGCGGCCAGGTGCAGGGTCTTGCCGCCGGCACCGGCACAGGCGTCGATGACCCGCATGCCGGGCTTGACGTCGAGGGCCGCGGCCACCAGCTGGGAGCCGGCATCCTGCTGCTCGAAGCAGCCGTCGGCAAAGGCCTGGGTACGGAACAGGGCGGCGTCCGAGGTCACTTGCAGGGCGGTCTCCACTCCGTCGACGGGCACTGTGGTGACATGCTCTTTGGCCAGCATGGCTTGCAGCTCGTCCCGGGTGCACTTGAGGGTGTTGACCCGCAGGTAACGCTTGGGCATCCAGGCCAGGGCGGCACGCTCGGCCGGCCAGGCGTCGCCCAGTTGCTCGCTGCCGAGTTTTTCCAGCCAGGCAGGGCAGCCGTCCATCAGCACGGGGTTCTTCTTGGCCTCGGTCAGGCGGCGGCGGAACGCCTCCTCGTTGAAGCGATCCAGGGTCGGGTGGTTGGGCTGATCTATCTTGTGGAAGGCGTGCCAGCTGTGCAGCAGCGGCCAGACATTCTTCTCCGCCTGACGGACCTGGATGCCGGTGAGGAAGCAGTAGAGGCTGAGGCGGCGCAGCAGATCGCCGGTGACCAGGGCAATCCTTGCCTGTTCTTGCGGTTTGAGTTCGATGCCGGAGAAGTGACGTGCATAGGCGCGGTCGAGGGTAAGACCCTGACCCAGCACATCGTCAACGATGGCAACGACCAGATCCCCGAAACGGGGCAACAGTGGGGACTTGAGCATGAGATTAACCTTGGCCAAAGAAAGAGTGAACCGGCCCCGTCGAAGAGGGGTTCTGGAACGGACAAATCCGCGCCATGATAGGGGCTAGTCTGCATTGGTGCAACCTTCCCCATTCGGGGAATGTACAGAGGATGTTGCTGGACTAATCGGACCAGCGGGCAAATGATGCCGTGGCAGTTCAGGTGAATCCGTTTAAAAAGGAATTAAAAAGATGCAGTTGATGAAATATTCTCCGCTGGCGGTGCTGGTGGCGGGTCTGATGACGTCCGGCAACCTGATGGCCGGCGAGTGGCATACGGTCACGGCGCGGGCCACCGCCGCCGATGGGTACGAGGTGAGGGCCAGCCAGTATCGCATCGTCACCGTCTCTACCGATTACCTGGCTGCCCTGAAGGGGGGCGAGCGCCGCCTGACCTTGCCTCTGCCGGATGGCAAGGAGGTGACCTTCAGCCTGCAACCCTATGATCTGCTGCCGGCGGATCTGGCCGCCAACTATCCCGATATCCTGGCCTTCAAGGGGCACAACGAAGCGGCGCCTGGCGAGACCGGGCGCTTCGATCTCGGTCCCCAGGGATTCCACGCCATGTTCAGCCATGAAGGGAAGATGGTGTTCGTCGATCCCCTTCGCAATGGGGAAGGCTATGCCGTCTATTACCAGCAGGATGCCCACAGCCGGCTGGAAGAAGAGGCGGACAAGGTGATCGGGGGCGAGGCCAAAAAGCTGGCCCGTCAGGTGCTGGTGGATGGCAACGAGCGCAAGCGCTATGTCATCGCCATCTCGGCGGCGGGGGAGTATACCCAGTATCACGGCGGTACCGTGGAGGCGGGTCTTGGCGCCATCACCACCCTGCTCAACCGGGTCAACGAGGTCTACCAGCGTGATGTGGCGGCCGAATTCCAGCTGGCCAGCGGCAACGACACCATCATCTTCACCGACGTGGCGAACGATCCCTTCAACAATGATGACGGCGATATCGATGCCAACATGCAGGTGCAGGCCGATGCCCTGACCAAGGGGCTGGGGGCCTTCGACATCGGCCATGTGGTCAACACCGGTGGCGGCGGCCTGGCGGGGCTGGGCGTACTCTGCACCCCTGACAAATCGGCGGGGATGACGGGCTCCCCCGAGCCGGTGGGGGATGCCTTCTTCATCGACTACGTGGCCCACGAGATCGGTCACCAGTTCGGGGCAGACCACACCTTCAACGGCACCACAGGCAGTTGTGGCGGCGGCAACCGGGAGGCAAGCCAAGCCTGGGAGCCGGGCAGCGGCAGCTCCATCATGGCCTATGCGGGGATCTGCGGAGACGAAGATCTGCAGCCCCACAGCGAGCCCTATTTCCACAGCAAGTCCATCGAGCAGATGCGGGCCCACATGGCCACGGAGCCAAATTGCGGCACCCCGTTGGCGCTGGTCAACAATGCGCCCCAGGTGGCGGCAGGCAATGACTACGTCATCCCTGCGAACACCCCCTTCGTGCTCAAGGGGGCGGGGGCCGATCTTGACAGCGATCCGCTGAATTACACCTGGGAGCAGATCGATCTGGGGACGGAGTCGAGCAGCCCGGCCACCATGGTGGACGACGGCAGCCGCCCGCTGTTCCGTTTCGTGGCGCCGACCAGCGTGCCGGAGCGCACCCTGCCGAGTCTCACCTCCCTGCTCACCAACACCCTGGCAATAGGGGAGGCCTGGCCTGCCACCAACCGGGACCTGAACTTCCGCCTCACGGCGCGGGACGGCAAGGGCGGTGTCGCCAGCGATGACATGAAGATCCAGGTGGTCAACACCGGCAAGGCCTTTGCCCTGACCAGCCCGGTGGTGACCCCCTGGGGGCGGGCAAGACGCAGACCATCAGTTGGGAAGTGGCCGGCACCAATGCCGCCCCCATCAACTGCAGCAAGGTGGATCTCTTCATGACCCGGGACGAGGGGGCAAACTGGACTTCCCTTGCCAGCGGCAAACCCAACTCGGGCTCGGCGAGCGTCACCATCCCGGCGGGCCAGGATGGCACTGCCCGTTTGAAGGTGGCGTGCAGCGACAACATCTTCTTCGCCATCAGTCCCCTCAAGCTCTCGGTCACCCAGCGCGGTGAAGAGGGGGGAAGCGGTGGCGGCGGTGCCCTCGGCTTCTGGACCCTGGCCCTGGCGTTGCTGGGCTGGCAGCGGAGGCGGGCATGAGACTGGCCGGGGTGCTGCTGCTCACCCTGCTCGGCGGTTGTCAGGCCGATGCAGACACCCTGGAGCAGGCGGTCAGCGCCAGCCTCGCCAGGCAGGATTACCGGCTGATCGTGCGGGCCGGGCGCGGCGAGGTGGCGCCCGGGATCGCGGCGGATCAGCAGGCGGCGGCCAAGGCCCGCTGCGGCGTGCGCTATCTCGACGGATTCGGGGATGTCATCAAGCCGGATCAGAAGGAGGCCCATGCTAGGCTGAGCGCCTATGCGGCGGACTACAACCGGCGCATGCTGGCCCATTGCCCGCCGATTGACGGCAAGCAGTAGGCTGACGGTCATCGGCATAAAGAGGGAGGCATGAGCCTCCCTCTCTTTTTGCTCCGCCATTTGGCCGCCCCGAGGCTTGTACCCATGGCGCGCTCGTCGCACAATGCCTGCACCCATCGCCGCACGGGCGGCAGAGAAAGAGAGAAGGAAAATCAAGATGATGGATGTGGCTGATCTGCGTCGCGAATACACCAGGGGTGGACTGCACCGGGCCGATCTGCCGGCCGAGCCCCTCACCCTGTTCGAGAAGTGGCTGGCCCAGGCGTGCGAGGCCAAACTGACCGATCCCACCGCCATGGTGGTGGGCACCGTGGATGCTGATGGTCAGCCCTGGCAGCGCACCGTGCTGCTCAAGCACTACGATGCCGACGGCATGGTGTTCTACACCAACATGGGCAGCCGCAAGGCGCATCAGCTGGAGGGCAACCCCCGCATCAGCCTGCTCTTCCCCTGGCATACCCTGGACAGACAGGTGCACGTGACCGGCCGGGTGGAGAAGATGAGCACCTTCGAGGTGATGAAGTATTTCCACAGCCGTCCCAAGGACAGCCAGATTGCCGCCTGGGTCTCCAAACAGTCGACCCGCATCTCGGCCCGTGGCGTGCTGGAGGCCAAGTTCCTCGAACTCAAGCAGAAGTTTGCCAATGGCGAGGTGCCGCTGCCGAGCTTCTGGGGTGGTTTCCGGGTGCGCATCGACACCGTCGAGTTCTGGCAGGGCGGGGAGCATCGTCTGCACGATCGCTTCTATTACACCCGCGAGGGGGACGGCTGGCACATCGAGCGCCTGGCGCCCTGATGAACATCGCCCGGCTCAAGAACTTCACCGAGATAGTGAAGAACAACTTCAACATCTCGGCGACGGCGGAGAAGCTCTATACCTCCCAGCCGACCCTCAGCAAGCAGATGAAGATGCTGGAAGAGGAGCTGGGGCTGGCGCTGTTTACCCGCAAGGGCAAGAACCTGGCGGGCCTGACCCCCATGGGGGAGCAGGTGATGGAGCTGGCCAGGGGAGTGGTGGCCCAGGTGGAGCAGATTGGTCAGCTTTCCCTCGGGGATCAGCTGGCCACCAGCGGGGTGCTGCGCATCGCCACCACCCACACCATGGCCCGCTACAAGCTGCCGGCGGTCATTACCGAATTCTCCCGCCGCTACCCCGAGGTGAGCATCCAGCTGCATCAGGGAGCCCCTGCCCAACTGGCGCAGATGGCGCAAAACGGGGATGTGGAGATGGCCATCGCCACCGAGTCCATGCACCTGTTCGACGAGCTGGCGACCGTGCCCTGCTATCGCTGGGGGCGCAGCGTGGTGGTGCCCCACGGCCATCCGCTGCTGGACTGCCAGCCGCTGGCCATGGCGGATCTGGCCCGGTATCCCCTCATCACCTATGTGTTCGGTTTCACCGGCCGCTCCAAGATGGACAAGGCGTTCGGTCGCCATGGCCTCAGCCCCCGCATCGTGCTGACGGCCACCGACAGCGACATCATCAAGCACTATGTGCGCCTGGGGATGGGGGTCGGGGTGATCGCCACCTCGGCGTTCGACGAAGGGGACAGGGAGAGCCTGGTCTGCCTCAACATCGATCATCTGATCGCCTCGAGCGTGGCCCATGTGTGCCTGCGCAGGCACGCCCACCTGCGGGACTACATGTACGACTTCATCCACCTCTATGCCCCCCATGTGAGCCGGGAGACGGTGCAGCTGGCGCTGCTCAACCAGGGAACGCCCGCTCCGTCTGCAACTCTGCCCTGGCTCTGACGCCGAGACATAAAAAAGAGAGGCCGTCGGCCTCTCTTTGCATTGCTATCCCCTTGTACTGACCCCTCAGGCGGCTCGGGTCGCCAGATTGACGAAGATCTGGGCTCCCACCAGCAGGCAGTCGTCGTCCAGGTAATAGGGGTTCGCGTGCAGGTAGTTGCAGATCCCCTTGGCCTGATTGCCGCTGCCGAGGAAGAACATGGCCCCCATGCGGCTTGGCGTGGCGTTGATCATGTAGCTGAAGTCCTCGCTGCCGGTCATGGGCTGGCCCTTTGCGTTGATCCCGTCGCTGGACAACACATTCGAGGCGGCTTGTTGCAGGCGCTCGCAGGCCTGGGGGTGGTTCTCCACCGCCGGGTAGCCGGCATGGACCATGGTGGTCTTGAAGCCGCGCAGCTCGCTCTGGGCGATGATGTCCCTGAAGCTGTTTTTCAGGATCTGGTCGGTTTCGGCATCCATGGCGCGGATGGTGCCACGGGCCTGCACATGATCGGCGATGGCGTTGGGAATGGTGCCGCCGTTGATCATGCCGCAACCAAAGACCGCCGGGCTGAACGGGCTGGTGCGCTTGGCGACGATGTAGTCCATGTCCTCGATGATCCGCACCGCCTCCCGGATGGCATCCAGCCCCTTGTGGGGGGTGGAGCCGTGGGCGGAGATGCCGTGCACATCAAGCGTCCAGGCAGACCCCCAGGAGGACATGACCCCCTGGTTGAACTTGATGGTGCCCGTCTCCATGGCGCCGTCGTTGTGCAGGGCATAGACCTCGTCCACCCCCTTCATGCAACCAAGCTCCACCATCTTTTCGGCACCGGGGACGCGCATGTCCTCTTCCGCCATCTGGAAGATGAAGCGGACGTTGTATCGCAGGCGATCGCGGTTGGCGGCCAGAAACCTGGCGGCGGTCAGAGCGATCGCCATGTGGGAGTCGTGGCCGCAGTTGTGGGCCATCCCCTCATGGGTGGATTTGAACGCCACCTCGCTCATGTCGTGCATCTCCAGGCCATCCATGTCGGCACGAAAGGCAATGGTGGGCAGGGCAGGGTCGACCGCCAGATCCCCGTGAAAACCGGTGAAGCCGGGATACAGGGTGATCCTGTAGCCGAACTCTTCCATCAACCCACGGCAGTAGGCAGAGGTCTTGAACTCGGCCCCGGAGTATTCCGGGATGCGGTGCAGGTGGTGGCGCACTTCGTAGCTGAAGTCGCGCAGGGCCAACAGGTCAGGTTCGATATGGTAGTGGTTCATCAGATGATCCCTTGAATGGAGAAACCGAGCTGGGCAACCAGGGAGGCGCCAAAGAAGCAGCAGGTGGAGACGATCATGAAGATGAGGATCACTTTCCACGACATCTTCTTGAGCTCCTCCAGCTGACCGCCCACCGAGAGTCCGGCGAAGGCCAGGAGCGGCACGCAGCAGGAGAGGAAGGAGATCTTGGCCACGGCATCGATGAAGAGGCCGCGCACCGGCGTCTCCGGCAGGCAGATGAGAATGCCGATGATGGTGGCATAGGCAAAGGCCGGCAGGGAGGAGGGCAGATAGCGCTTGGTCACCAGGGAGGCGAACACCACCAGGGACATGGCGACGAAGCTGTCCCCCATCTGCCACAGCGGCAGGCCCGAGGTCAGGGTCTGGGTGAACATGGCCAGCAGGATCGCCAGGAAGACGAAGCGCATATCCATCACGATGCTTTTCATGCTTTCTCTCCTTTGGCGGTCAGGGCATAGATTTTTTCAGCGAGCGGCAGACCCAGATAGGTGAGGGAGAGCGCCCCCAGGGCCGACGAGAGCAGATTCGAGGCGGCGGCGATGCTGAGCACCTGCTGGGCCATCGCCTCGTCGAGGCCGTTGATGAGGGCACCGGAGGCGGCGCTCAGCATGGAGCCGGATCCCACGCCGGAACCGGCGGCCAGGGCCAGGGGATGCAGCCCCGTGAGGGGGGCAATGCTGCCAAGCACGCTGAACAAGAGGGTGCCGATGACGGAGCCGCACAGGTAGATGGCGAGCACGCCGATGTACTCCTGGGAGCCGGTGCCGAACTTGCCCTGGATCACCGCGACCGAGGGTTCACGGCTGATGGAGGAGCAGGCCCCGATGGCGCGGCGGCCAAAGCCGAACTTCACCGCCAGCGGAATGGCGATGAGGATGGGCAGGAGGTTGCCTATCTCCTGCAGGAAGAGCGGTACGCCGACGCTCAGGATCATCTTGAGGTTGGGGATGATCATCCCCGCATACTGGGTCCCGAGGATCAGCAGGCTGAAACCCACCATCTTGCCGCAGAAGTCCTCTTCTCGCTCGGTGAAGAGCCTCTTCCAGCCGGGGATGCGATCCTTGACGGGCTTGGCGGAGACGATCATGCCGATGATGACGGCAAAGAGCATGGGCAGGATGGGGATGATGGCGATGCCGAGTCTGATCTCCTGCTTCCCGATGAGGGATTGGGCCACGAAGATCAGCAGGGCGGTCGCCAGGGTACTGACTACTACCGTTTTGAGTGGGCTGGTTGGCTGCATAGTGTGTTCTCTTGTTATCCGTTGTCCTTCATGGGCGTCTTTGGTCGCGCCATGATGGGGGCATGATAGGAAGCGAGGAGGGGAAGGAATGTGACCGCCATCAAGTCAGCCATATGGCATTTTTTCATGGGGTATGCCGTTTAACCATGGTAAACATATGGTTTAACAACTCATTGGTAGCTGCTTATGCTGCCTCAGACAGGAGTGTGGTGCCGCCCGGGCACCCGGTGCCTGATCCGGGGGGGCGGATGTGGGGGAAGGAATGGATCTGTTGATCGAGGGGGCGCTCTGGCGCCCCTCCTGGCAAGCGGCGTTGCAGGCCTGGCAGCACCGGGGAAACCGCTGGTGGCTGCTGCTTGGCAAAGGGGAGGCGAGGGAGATGGCACCCTGGTCTGTCAGCCCGCCAGATGGCATTCTCCGTGCCCGCAACCTGCTTGCCGCCTGGCTGGGTGAGGCCGCCTCCCCGCTGATGGCGACACAGCCGGACCGGCAGATCCTGATCGCTGCCTCCGGCTCCCTGCTGACCCTGGCCAGAGAGAGCGGCCTGCTCACCCTGGGGCCCGCGGGGGCGGATCATCGCCTCGGTGCCGATGACGACCTCGGGGTTGCCCTGCAACGCCTGCTTGCCCGCCGCCTGATGACCCCGGTGCTGCGCGAGCCTGGCGGGCAGGACGCGCTGGTGCTGCGCCCCCTGCTGCCCGGCGATGAGAGCGCCATCCTGCGTTATTGTTCGGATGCGGCGCTCGCCCGCTATACCCTCAACATCCCCCACCCCTATTCG
Organism: Aeromonas sp. s6; assembly: GCF_040907815.1. Classification (NCBI taxonomy): domain Bacteria; kingdom Pseudomonadati; phylum Pseudomonadota; class Gammaproteobacteria; order Aeromonadales; family Aeromonadaceae; genus Aeromonas; species Aeromonas sp. s6. The sequence continues at coordinate 5,594 of NZ_JBFOCN010000122.1, read as the reverse complement.
CAGGAGGCGGCGCGGGACTGGCTTGCCCTGAGCGGGCGCAAGGCTGCTCTCGGGCTGGGATGCACCTGGGCCCTGACTCTGCCCCAGGGGCGTGAAGACGAGCCCGCTCCCCTGGTCGGCTCTCTCTCCCTGCACTGGCACGGGGAGCTGGCATGGTGGGTCGGTGTGCCCTGGCAGAACAGGGGGCTGGCCACCCGGGCCGCGAGCCTGGTCAGGGCGTTTGCCTTCGAGCAGTGGCACCTGCCTGCCCTCACCGCCCGCCACATGCCGGGCAACCTCGCCTCAGGCCGGGTGATGGAAAAGACTGGCATGCACCATGACGGGCGTCGGCCAGATCCGGCCGATGGCGCCCTCGAGCTCGATCACTGGCGGCTGGATCGCCCGGCGCGCCTGACGGATGCACGCAAAGAGGCGCTGGCCCCCTGGCTGGATGACGAGGAGGTGGTCGTGGCCATACTGCACGGTGAGGGGGTGGCACTTTTCATGGCGGGGGAGGCGACAGGGGGCGAGCAGACACTCAGCGGGCTGACGGTGCGGCGCTATCCCCAGGCCATGCTGGCGCCAGAGGCGCCCGGGGTGCAGGCCCATGGTGGTGGCGCCCTGCTCAAGGAGTGCGGGGATCTGGGCCTCGCCTATCTGCGGCGATTGCGACAGCCTGACGACGGACGCTGATGGCTTGCCCAGGGGCGGTCATCGCGAAGCCTGGTGCGGGGTCTGTCAGGCGTTTTCCTGAGTCCGTCCTCCCATTTTCAGACAAAGGCAGTGAAGTGGTACCCCACTTCTGTGGAATAATGGCCGCCCTGCTGTACGAGGAGTAACGCTGTATGTTGAGAACCGAGCGTCCCGGCGACATGCTGCCAGTCTATGAGCTGGTGAGTGCCGCCTTTGGTCGTCCCGACGAGGCCGAACTGGTCAACCGCCTGCGCGAATGTGGGGCCGCCGTGGTCACCATGGTCGAGGAGGAAGAGTACGAGTTCATGGGGCACCTGATGCTGAGCCCGATCACCATTGAGGGACAGGAAGGGCCCTGGTTGGGACTGGCACCCGTGGCCGTGCATCCCGACTGGCAGGGACAGGGCATTGGCTCGGATCTGGTGCGGGAAGGGCTGGACACGGCACTGGAGATGGACTGGAAGGCGGTGGTGGTACTCGGGGATCCCGCCTACTACGCCCGTTTCGGCTTTCGGCCTGCCAGCGACTTCGGCCTGCACTGCATCTACGAGGTGCCGACGGAGTGTTTCATGGCGATGGAGTTGCAACCCGGCGGGCTCGACGGGGTAAGGGGCGAGGTGCTCTATCACCCCCTGTTCGATGAAGAGCCGGTGGAGTGACCGCCTGCCCATCCATGAAAAAGGACCCTGAGCGGGTCCTTTTTCGTGCCATGCCCATCGCTTGAATGGACGTCACTGGGCCAGGGATTTCAGCTGCTGCTTGCCCGGCGGGTTGTTCCAGTCGATGGGGCCGTGGGTGAAACGGTACTGAAGCCTTGGCAGACTCAGTTCCAGCCACTCCTCCCGGAAGTAGGCATAACCCTGGTCCCAGTCTGGATCCTGCGCCCAGCCGGTCTGCAGGAAGTGGAGCCGGGTGCCTTGGCCCTCCGGCACGAAGCGCAGGCTGACCTGGGTCTTCTGCTGACGAATGTGGGGAAACTGGGGAGGGAAATTCCAGCTGAAGCTGAGCAGATCATGGGGCATGACCGCCATCACCCGGCACCCTTCGCTGCCACGCTCGCCGAGGGGAGCATCGGGTCTGAAATAGATCTCGAACGGCCCGTTGGGTTCCGGGACCATGAGGCACTCCGGCGCCAGAAAACTGCGCAGCCCGCTCTCCGTGGTCCAGGCCCGCCAGACATCGTCAATGTGGGCGGGTACCAGAATACTGCCTTCAATTTGCTTGTTATCCATAAATCAGTGAACCTCAAACCAGTCATGGACGGGACCTCGGCAGTATAGCCTCTGAGGCGATAAAATAGGCAGCCCTGTGTCACACGGTTACGTATTCAAGAGGGTCCACATTGCCGATTTGACAGCACGGCGGGATCCATCGAGAGTGGGAAGCGACAAGCACGCAACGCAAGGATGGTGTCATGATCAGAATGATGACGGAAGCTGATGAGCCCATGCTGGCGCAGCTCTTCCTCAAGGGAAGGCGCCAGGCCTTCCATTGGGTTGATCCCGCCCTGTTCCGGCTCGAGGATTTTGCCGAGCAGACCCGGGGCGAGGAGATCTGGGTGGCGGAGAAAGGGGGCAGCCCGTGCGGATTCGTCTCCATCTGGGGGGCCGAGAGCTTCGTGCATCATCTCTACGTGGTGGCGGACTGGCACGGGCAGGGCATGGGGCGGGCCTTGCTTGCCGCCGGCTTGGCCGGGTACCCCTCCCCGGCCTCCCTCAAGGTGGCCATGCGCAACACCACGGCGATGGCTTTCTATCATCGCCTGGGCTGGGAGAACACCGAAGAGACGGGTCATTGCGACATCACGGGCCCCTGGCGCAGGCTGGTGTTGACGCCCGATGCCGCAGGGGAATAAGCCGCTGGCAGACTGCGGCAACCGCACCGCACATTGATCTCCAGCCCTGGCAGGGCATAAAAAAGCCACTTCGCGGGAAGTGGCTCTTCAACACATCCGGGGGAGGGCAGACCTTCCCTCGCTCAACCGATGATCACAGGGCCGCCACGGCCTCTCTTACCAGGGCGGCCAGCTCTCCCCACCTGCTGCCCTCGTCGATGAGCTTGGCCGGCATCATCCAGGTGCCGCCGCAGGCGATCACGGCATTCAGCCCCAGATACTCCTTCAGATTGGCCGGCGTCACGCCGCCGGTGGGCATGAAGCGCACCGGATAGACGGCGCCCAGGGCCTTGAGCATGGCGGTGCCGCCAGACTGCTCGGCCGGGAAGAACTTGAGGTGGCGCAGCCCCATCTCCATGGCCTGCTCCACCAGGCTGGGGTTGTTGACCCCGGGGATGATGGTGACGTCCTTGTCCAGGCAGTACTGCACCGTGGTCGGGTTAAAGCCGGGGCTGACGATGAAGTCGGCGTCCGCCGCAACGGCCGCATCCACCTGCTCGCGGTTGAGCACGGTGCCGGCCCCGATCAGCAGATCCGGGTAGGCCGCGCGCATCTGGCGGATGGCCTCTGCGGCGGCGTCGGTGACATCGGCCCCTTGCAGGCGTGCGGCGAGATAACCGGCGCTGAAGGAGTCGCCCGCCGCCGTGGTGTCGATCACCTGTTCGGCGGACAACCGCAGGGCGGCGATTTCGATCCGCTGCGTTGCCGTGACAACCAGGCAAGGCTCAGAGCCGCGCTTGACGACGATCTCGCCCACCCCGAAGCCCTGGCTCCCTGGCTGCATTGCGAGCGCAACCCCTACTGGCGCAAGCTCCACGAGCATATCGACGACAAGGCCATCTCCAGCTGGTGCGACGATCACGACCAGATCCTCAAGGCCCTGATGCGCAAGGATCCGCAGGCGGCCAAGCTGGCCATGTGGCAGCACCTGGAGAACACCAAGCAGATGCTCTTCCAGGCCACCATCTTCGATGACGAAATGGAGGATGGCCGCTACCTCTTCTCCGAAAATCCCGTCGTTCATCTGACCCAGCCTTCCACTGCCAACGGCTAGTGGAAGGTTCTCGGGGGCGAATCCTCGAGGTTGTTTCAACCCCATGGAGGCGCTGGGCTGATGGCGTAGCCCAGAGCGCCCGGGCAAATTGCTGCTCCACTCGCCGGTTTTTGCTGGCGACGCCACCTGGAGCTCGCCCATGTCAAATGCAGCCACCCCCCGCAGAGCCTTTGGCCTCAGGTCTGGTCATGCACTGTGCTCTTGGGGCGGTTACATCCTCTGAAAGCCAGAAAAAGGATACAAAAAGGGCCACTTCTTGCGAAGTGGCCCTTTCCAAACGTTTGGTGGAGTTCTTTAGACGGCGTTTTTCAAGATAGTTGTCGCGCAAAGCTGTTTTAAGCAGCCTCTTTTTGCTCCGGCTCGGGTTTCTCGGGCCGCTCCGGATTTAGCATCACGGCACCGATAGGTGTCCAGTCTCGCGTCTTGCCACTCCACCTCGCTGGGTGTTGTGCTCGGGCGGCCTGGTACACAGCATCCCGTTTCGCCAGCAGGGCTTTATCGTCACCCCGATGCCGCTCGTTGGGTGTGACGAAGCGGATACGGCTATGCCGGTGCTCTTCGTTATACCAGGCCATAAAGTCGCGCACCCACTCCCTGGCCGCTTCCAGACTGGCAAAGCCGTCTGATGGCCACTGCGGACAGTACTTCAGCGTCCTGAACAATGACTCCGAGTACGGATTATCGTTGCTGACCCGAGGCCGTCCCCGCGAGGGCGTGACACCCAGGTCATGCATCTTGGTCAGCAGCGTGACTGACTTCATTGGCGCGCCGTTGTCCGAGTGCAAGACCAGCGGCTGCTTCCAGCACTGCTCGCGGATGATGCTCCGTTGCAGCAACGCCGCCGCCCGTTCACCGCACTCTTGCTCATGCACTTCCCAGCCCACCCCTTTGCGGCTGTAGATGTCCTCTATCAGATAGAGGTAGTAATACTGGCCGCGCACGAGTGACGGCAAGTAGGTGATATCCCAGGACCACACTTGATTGGGCCCAGTCGCGGTATGGCTGGTTGGTACCGGCACATGACGCGGTGGCTGGCTACGGCCACGCCTGTGCTGCTGGTCAGCCGCCCGCAAGATGCGATAGAAGCTCGACTCACTGGCCAAGTAGCGCCCCTGGTCGGCCAGCCGTGGCACAATTTGACTCGGCGGCAACGAGGCGAACTCCTGGCTATTGCAGACGTCCAGCACGGCCTGCCGCTCCTCTGGGCTCAATGCATGAGCAGGTATGGAACGAACCGCATCCGGTCGCCTATCGGCACTCAGCTCAGGCCCGGCCAACCAGCGCTGGAGCGTGCGCAGACTCAGCCCCAACACCTCGGCCGCAGGATGCTTGCGGGCGCCAGCTTCAAGCGCTTCGCGCCACCATGCAACGTATTGCTGCCGCTCTGGCAACGAGGTCAGTTGTCCTCGTCGACGTTGCTCCAGTAGGCATCGAGCTTTTTTTGCAATATCAGCAGAGCTGCCGCCTCGGCCAGGGCCTTGTCTTTGCGCCGCAGCTCTTGCTCCAGTTGCCGGATACGCTTCTTGTCCGCTTTGGCCTGTGCCTTCTCCGCCTGTTGTAAGGTACGAGCGGATTGCTGGCCCAGAATACAGGCTTGGCGCCATTGCTGGACTTGCTCGGGATAGAGACCCTTACGGCGGCAGTACTCACTGAGTTCAATCTCGGAAAGCGCAGCGGTTTCCAGCACGACGGCGAACTTGGCCTCGGCGGGCCATTCATCGGTCAGTTTGTTGTCCCCGGGCACAGGAGACCCTCCGTCTTTGGCGTGTTTGCGCCAATTATACAGAGTGACCTCGCTGATGTTTTCCTGCCGAGCCAACTCGGCCACCGACATATTGATGGGCGGCAGCAGCTTCTTGAGCAAAGCAGCCTTGCGCTCACTTGAATAACGAGCCATTCGACACTCTTTATCCGCCCCCGGTCTTCACATTTAGATTATTCAGATTAGGCGACAACTATTCTGACACCGGGGGG